>JABIQN010000026.1 GCA_018699395.1 Gammaproteobacteria bacterium | reverse complement strand
GACCACGACCACAGAGCGCATACTGAAGCTCACTGGCAAGATTCACAAAACCGGCGAAGTCCACGATGGCGAAGCCACCACAGACTTTATGGACCAGGAGCAGGAGCGCGGTATTACGATTCAGTCTGCAGCGACCAGCTGTGAGTGGGACGGCCACCGCATGAACATCATCGACACTCCGGGGCACGTAGACTTCACGATCGAAGTGTATCGTTCACTTAAAGTGCTTGATGGCGGCATCGGTGTATTCTGCGGTTCCGGTGGCGTTGAGCCCCAGTCCGAAACGAACTGGCGTTATGCGAACGACTCGGAAGTTGCTCGTATAATTTTCGTCAATAAGCTTGATCGTATTGGCGCGGACTTCTATCGCGTTGTGCAACAAGTTAAAGATGTGCTGGCTGCAAATCCGCTAGTAATGGTTCTGCCGATCGGTATCGAGGACGATTTCGTCGGCGTTGTCGACCTGATGACTGAAAAGTCGTGGATCTGGAGTGATATTAATGACCCTGAGTCATACACGATTGGCGATGTACCCGAAGACATGCTTGAACTGGTTGCTGAATGGCGTGAGAAGCTGATTGAGACGGCGGTTGAACAAGATGATGACCTTCTGGAAATGTATCTCGAAGGTGAAACACCGTCGATTGATGACCTGAAACGCTGCGTTCGAAGAGGCACCATTGCACTCGATTTTTTCCCAACCTTCTGTGGTTCAGCCTTTAAAAACAAAGGTGTACAGAATATTCTTAATGCAGTTGTTGATTATCTTCCGAACCCAACGGAAGTGAAGCCGCAACCAGAAATCGATCTCGAGGGTAACGAGACCGGCGGATTTGCAATTGTTGATCCGGAAGGGCCTTTACGGGCACTGGCATTCAAAATCATGGACGATCGTTACGGTGCCCTGACCTTCACTCGTATCTACTCGGGCACCTTAAGGAAAGGCGACAGCGTCGTAAATACCTTTACCGGCAAGAATGAACGAATCGGTCGTATCGTCGAGATGCATGCCGATGCTCGTGAAGAGCTCCATTCTGCTCAAGCGGGTGACATTGTTGCCCTCCTCGGCATGAAGAACACGCGCACAGGCCACACGCTCGCTGATGCAGATAATCCTGCAACACTTGAACCGATGGTATTTCCAGATCCTGTAATCTCTATTGCCATCTCGCCGAAAGACAAAGCTGGTACCGAGAAGATGGGTGTCGCTCTGAACAAGATGGTTCAGGAAGACCCTTCATTCCAGGTAGCTACCGATGAAGACTCGGGTGAAACGCTAATCAAGGGTATGGGTGAACTGCATCTCGACATCAAGGTCGATATTCTACGTCGCACGCATAACGTTGACGTTGAGATGGGTAAACCGCAGGTTGCTTATCGCGAAACGATTACACGCACGATCGAAGACACCTACACCCATAAGAAGCAATCGGGTGGCTCAGGTCAATACGGCAAGATCGAATACGAGATTGCACCTGCTGAACAGAATGCCGGCTACGAATTCGAATCCAAGGTAACGGGCGGTAACGTTCCGCGTGAATACTGGAGTGCGATCGAGAAAGCGTTTAAATCTTGCATGGTCGAAGGCACGATGGCCGGATACCCACTGCTCGACGTCAAATTCACTTTACTCGACGGCGCATTCCACGCCGTTGATTCATCTGCTCTCGCGTTTGAAATCGCAACCAAGGCAGCCTACCGCCACTCAGTGCCGAAGGCCGGCCCTCAAATACTTGAGCCGATCATGAAAGTCGACGTATTTACGCCTGACGACAATGTTGGTGACGTAATTGGCGACCTTAACCGGCGTCGCGGTATGATCAAATCTCAGGACGCAGGTCCTACAGGCGTCCGTGTAAAGGTAGATGCACCACTCGCTGATATGTTTGGCTATATTGGCCATCTGCGCACGCTGACATCAGGTCGCGGACAGTTCTCGATGGAGTTCAGCCACTATGCACCTTGCCCGCAAAATGTTGCTGATGCAGTCGTAAAGGAAGCGACTGAACGCAAAGCAAACAAGTAGACGCCCACAGCCTTAGTCTTGGAACTTGCTGTCTGCGTAAGATATTAAGCCCCTGTTGATTCTATCGGCAGGGGCTTTTTCTTTGCCAGCTTCATGGCATCATAAATAAATACAGCGACGGCGATCCAGATTAGGGCAAAACAAATCTTGTAAGCGGTAGTGAGCGTTTCACCGTAATACAAACCGACAAGAAATTGTAAGGTCGGACCGATAAACTGCAAGAATCCGATTGTCGTGAGCGACAATCGTCTCGCCGCAATAGCGAATAACAATAATGGCATCACTGTTATAGGGCCTGCGAGGATTAATAGGCCATCCATAACTGGACTGTATTTCAGAAAAATTGCATTTCCGCCGTTCATTAATATCAGCAGCCAAGCGATCGAAAACGGAAAGAGAATCAGAATCTCAACAAAAAGTCCGGGCATTGCACCTATATTGATTTGTTTTCTAATAACTCCGTACACTGTAAATAATGCTGCTAATGAAATCCCAGCCCAGGGAACCTGCCCATGACTGATGCTCAGTATCATTACAGCGAGCGTCGCAAGAGTCACTGCGACCAGCTGCCACGGGCGCAGGCGCTCGCCCAGGAAAAGAACCCCAACAAGCACATACATCAGAGGGTTGATGTAGTAGCCGAGACTGGCCTCGAATATCCGACCATTATTAACGGCCCACAGATAGATTAGCCAGTTGACAGAGATCGCCGCGGCCGCCAACGCGAGCCAGGCCAGCTTACGCTTATCCAAAAAAGCGCTACGGACCTCATACCACTGGCGGCGAAAATAGATGATCAAAGCACCGAACGGCAGTGCCCAGATTACGCGGTGAACAAGAATTTCCGTCGTTGATACATCGCTCACCTGCTTTAAATAAATCGGAAGCAGACCCCACATCGTATAGGCCAACAGTCCAATAATAGCGCCCTCTTTTGCAAGCTGGCTATCATTGTTCAATATCGTCTATTCGATTGAGCTGATGACGGATAACCCATCATCCAATCTTTGATGCGGTGGACAAGCGCGACTGCATCTAATTGCAACATATACAGTGATGGCACAAGGAGCAGTGTAATCACAGTTGCAAATACGATGCCGAAACTGATCGAAATCACGGTGGGAATAACGTACTGCGCTTGCGAGCTGGTCTCAAATAATATCGGCAACAATCCAGCAGCCGTCGTGAAAGATGTCAAAATAATAGCCCTAAATCGCTGTGTTCCGGATTCAATCACAGCCTGCCGCACAGCCACACCTTTCGCTCTTGCCTTATTGATAAAATCGACCATGATTAAGCTGTCGTTTACCACGACACCTGCCAATGCAAAAAGCCCAAATAGCGAGAACATACTTATCGATTTGCCCATAACAACGTGTCCGACGATAGCTCCGATGGCGCCGAATGGAATAACTGACATGATTAGTAATGGCTGACTGTATGAGCGCAAGGGGATTGCGATTAACGCATATATCATAAATAAAGCCGCCACTAAGGCAAGCCACAGCTCAGATATCAACTTGCGTTCATCTTGGCTGGCACCTTCCAACCCATAACTAATGCCGGGGTATCGAGCCAATAAATCTGGAACAAAGCTTTCAGAGAGATTGCGAATTATTTCCTGCGGCGCCACCAAGTCCGAATCCAGGTCAGCAGTAATTGTAACTGCGCGCTCTCGATTCAAGCGTGAAATTCGTGAGTAACCTTTCCCAGTTTCAATTTCCGCTACAGAGGTAAATGGAACCTCATCACCACTCGGCGTTCGAATTCTCATGTTTTCAAGATTAATGATCGAGCGCCGCTCGTCAGCGGGATATCGCACCATCACTCGAAGATCGTCTCTACCGCGCTGAATACGCTGCGCTTCTTCCCCATAAAAAGCTTGGCGTACCTGTCGCCCTAAGGATGACTGCGTCAGTCCCAATGCCTCTGCTTCTGGCTTTATCTTTAGTCGGATCTCATCTCCACCTGCAAACGCAGAATTAGAAATATCAAATATGCCCTCAAATGAGGATAATTCAGCCTCAAGTTCTTCAGCGGCACTTTCAAGTGCTTCATAATTAGCGCCACTTAATCGCAAGTTGATTGGATCACCTTTGTCAAAACCATCCTCGCCATTAAACTTCAAATCTCTTATGCCGGGAATCTCGCCCACTCGATCACGCCACATTGCGGCGATTTCTGTCATCGAGTATGGACGCTCTTGCGTCATAGGGATTTCGACAAACAATTGCGCAGCAAGGTCACCCTGCGTAAAGATCCCTAAATGCTGAATCATCGGAAGCTCACCAGGGTGTTCACTTACGTACTCTTCATTCATCGATAACAATTCTGATTCAATAAATGTAAGTGCAGCATCTCTTTCGCTTGGTGGAGTACCCGCCTCCATCTCGAAGTTTACTTGCATGAAATCCGATTCAATTTCTGGAAACAAAACCACGCGTGCTACGCCACTCATGATGAGGCCAACCGATAATATCAAGACGGCCACGAAAACCGATAAGGTAAGGCCACGATTGTCGACCGCTCTTTCAAGCCATGGCCGGTATGTCTTCTCAATGAAGCGATGCAGCCAATGCTGTATATGGCGCTGAATCTTTAGAAAAAATCGTGGAATACGCTCCTTAAATGCTATCGAACGCTGCGGGTGAAATAGATCATCTTCATCGATATCCGGAATACGCGCGCGCGCAAGGTGTGATGGCAATATGAGCTTTGATTCAACTAACGAGAAAAGCAGGCAGAGAATAATGACGAAACTCATTGCCTCAAAGAAAGTTCCGGCTGCACCACCAATAAACATCATCGGTGCAAACGCGGCAACGGTTGTCAAAACACCGAATGTCGCTGGAATTGCCACCTTATGTGCACCCTGAATGACGTTATTAAGTGACTGACCATCAGCTCGAATTTTAGTATAGACGCTCTCGCCGATAATGATCGCATCGTCTACGACGATACCAAGCACTACAATAAAGCCGAAAAGACTAATCACATTAATCGTTACCGGCCAGACGGGCATCAACCACAGCGCACCAAGAAACGTCACGGGCAACCCAATAATGACCCAAAATGCGACTTTCATTCGTAAGAACAATGATAGAACGAGAAACACGAGAATCGCCCCACTGATTATGTTCGAATTCATCATTTTTAGACGATCTTCAAGATAGCGTGGAAGGTCAATCCAAGTTTCCATCTTGATGCCGCTCGGAAGTAGCTTCGACTTTCCAGCGAGATAATTCTTTACATCTTTCGCGGTCTGAATCTCATTTTGCTGCCCTCCAGCGACCACCTGCAATGTCGAAGACGGTCGGCCATCAAAGCGACTGTAGCCACTTGTTTCTACAAACCCATCCGTGATGGTCGCAACATCAGACAAAATCAATCGAGTGCCATCCGGGAATGTTCGTAGCACTAGTTGTGAGTACTCGGCGCCGGTATAGACTTGCCCAATCGTGCGCAGCAATATATCTCCGCCCGCTGTTTTGATCGTGCCGCCCGGCATATCAATCGACGAATTTTTGATGGCCTGCGAAATTTCGCTCATCGTCAAGCCGTATTGGCGCAGGTTATGCTCAGAGACTTCGATGCTAATTTCGTATGGCCTATCACCGAAATTATTGACCTGATTGACTGACGGTATTTGCATTAACTCGTTACGAACGTCCTGCGAAATAGTCTTTCTAGCAAACGCGTCAAGGTCACCATGAATTGAGATCATTACTACTGGCTGTTTAATCTCGATCTTCGAGATTATGGGCTTCTCGGTTAAAGCAGGAAATGTCGAGATAGCATCGACCCGCGTCTTAACATCACTCATGACCTCGTTAAGATCCTCACCAAGGTTCAGCTCGAGCGTTACCTGACCTACCCCCTCTCTGGCCGTCGAAGAAATTTTCTTGATTCCCTCAACATCCTGAATGGCTTCTTCGATTCTGATAACGACGCCTTCCTCAACCTCCTCCGGCGCGGCACCAAGATAAGGGACCTCAACTCGAACCATCTCGAGTTTAAATTCTGGCTGAGTTTCTTTTCGTATTGAAACCGCTGAAATAAGCCCAGCGACGATAATGAGAAACATCAGTAAATTCGCAGCAACATGATTTGTCGCAAACCAGGCGAGTATGCCTTTTTCTTCAGTTTCACCCGATGACTGCATTATTAATACTCGCTCAAAGACGTTGCGACTTCATTTATCGAAGAGGCTGATCCGGCTTCTCCAGCAATTCGAACCGGCATCCCATTGACTGGTGTTGGAATCGCCGTTGTCACTATTCGCTCTCCAGCAATCGCTCCCTCATTTACATAAACGTAATCCGCGTCGGAGTTCACAATATTTACCGCTCGGACATTTAATTTATTGTCACTATCAACAAATATCAATTCATCTGAACCTCTGACAATTCCTCGAGGAATACGAAATACATTAACAGCCGTAGGAGCCTGTATGGTCGCAGCGACAAAGGTGCCCATAGGAAGCGAATCTCCCTCCATATGCAGTCGATAGGGATCGGCTATTTGAACTACCGCGTAAGTCACTCGGTTACTCTCATCTACCACTCCCTCCGAACGAACTATTGTGGCAGTCCAACTAACCTGTTGGCCTCGCTGTGTCGCCGTCAAAACCACACTTGGACCAATGACGTCATCTGACGCTGCCATTTCAGCCGCGCCCGGTAACTCCAAGAATATAAGATCGTTATCAGTGAGTGGTAAGCGAATTTCAGCGAAGTTCGTCGCAAACGTTATGCCTAGTCGGGTTCCCATGCTAACGAACTGCCCCAAATCAGCTTCTTTCGCTCGAACAATGCCCTCATAAGGCAATTTAATGTAGGTGCGCTCCAAATTTCGCTGCGCTCGAACCATATTGGCCTTCGCAGTGGCGAGCGCGGCGGCGGCGGAAGCAAGCTCCACTTCGGCTCGATATCCTTGCTCACGAAGCTTACTTGCGCCGTCGAATTCAATTTGTCGCTGCTTGACCAATGCTTCTGCCTGCCTCAATTCGACCATGTAGTTAGTCGGATCAATTCGCATTAACACTTCATTTTCCCGAAACACCCCGCCAGCGATAAACTTGGGGGAAATTTCAACAATTGTTCCCGATACTTCAGCACTCAATATTGTTTCAGTCCTTGGGCGCACAGTCCCCTGACTCTGAATCTCAAATTCGGCCGTCATCGGCTCAAGCTCGATAATATTGACTATCTGATCTAGAGTGACTTGCGCCTTCTTAGGTGGTTCAGATTTCATGCCGATCATTGCCAGCACGATGATAATCGCCAGACCAGGTATTCCCAGTGCAATAAAGATTCGCATGCGTTTAGTATCCCTTGATTTCGTTTCTTGTGTCGATCGACGCTACCCTCGTATTCTGAATGGTTTTAACAAAAAATTCAGTTTTTTACTCCAATTCATCTAAAAAAATTGAAACGTAAAAAATTTTCGATATTTTGAATATTCTTTAATACATTGCGACGTAGACGATTTGACACTATCGTACGATCTCTTACGAAAGCGCCCGTAGCTCAGTTGGATAGAGCGCACGGTTCCTAACCTTGAGGTCGTAGGTTCGAATCCTACCGGGCGCACCACCCAATTTTCATCGACAGAGTCCAGTACCAGTAACGGCGTTAATAATGCAAATGTACAAGCGACAAACGTGATGGTCGTAACCGTAATAATGATTCGCCCACTGACTTCTAATGAAGCTAATTCTGCAGATTCATTGGATTATAAGTATCTATCTATATGATTGCGCCTTACACAAGCGAGCGATAACTTAAGTGTTAAATCTGGAGATCTAAAATGCTGAATACGGGTGACAAAGCGCCGGAGTTTGTACTGAATAATCAAGAAGGAATCGAGACGTCACTTTCGGATCTACTGCAAAACGGGCCGCTAATCCTATATTTCTATCCTGCCGACTTCACGCCCGGATGTACGAAAGAGGCCTGTTCGATTCGTGATATTCACACAGACATTCAGTCCGTTGGCTTACAGGTTGTTGGTATCAGCCCACAGAACGAGAATAGCCACAGCCGATTCCGCGAAGAGCACAATCTGCCTTTTGCTTTACTAAGTGATCCTGAAAAAGTCGCTATCAAAATATTCGACGTGGATGGACCTTTTGGCGTCGGCGTTCGCCGGGCAACGTTTCTGATCAGTCAGGACGGGTCAATCAAGGATGCAATAATGGCCGACGTACGAATCGGCCGTCACAAAGAGTTCATCGAAAAAGCAGTGATACTGCGAGAGGCTGTCGACCTTCAGTCTAGCTAGTCCGGTACATACGGTGCCCCGTATCTCAGGCGTATCGTTTTGGTTTTACCGAACCAAGGAATTGAAACGACATAGATATTGTCATATTCGCTATCATCAATCTTCGGAACATTCTTGCTTGCCCCCATGCTTCCGATCATCTCAGGCACCGTATTACTATGCCCGACAACCAGAACGATTTTTCCTTTATGCGCCTTGACTATGTCATCCATGATCGACTTAGTATTGGAAACATTATAGTACCGAATTGGAATATTTAGCGCAGTCGCGACTGGAAGGACAGTTTCTTCAGTATGGCGATACGATGTGGAATAAATAGCGTCCACCCCCGCTACAACGTCGGCAGCGGCAAGTTGTCGTGCAAGTTCGGCAGCGCGTACCTTGCCCACTTCGCTTAGACCGGGATTATCTGCGGGGACCAACGCCTTTTCAGCATGGCGCACAAATATTACTGTGGTGGTCGCCTGTAATTCAAAAAACCACGCGAGACCGACAGCGATTGCTGTGTAGATAATGACGATTTGAAGGCGGCGTTGTCGACGGCGGCGGCGATCGATATCTGACTTGGACTTTTGCATGAAGTGTGACTTTAATCGGTCTTGGGATCGTCGGGAACGACTTGGTATTCACCTTCGATAACACCACCGGTACGACTAGCCTTATTGGCGCTCTGAGGTGGAGCTTGTCGGCGCATCTTTCGATTGAACCACCAGATACGAATCCCGATGACTGATGCCATGATAAGCACGATGCTACCGATGATCAGGAAAGCAAAAAAACCGAACACAATCGACGCGGCGATCGTTAAGACACCGACGACCATAACAAAAAGATTCGTAATTGGGTTTCCGGACGGTAATCCGCGGTTAAGTGAAGAATATTTCAATCTGTTTTCCTTATTTATAAGCCGTCAGACTGAGGATAAGGGTCCAACATCTGCCCTGTCTAGCTGTACGTTAACTTGTAACGCTCAACTTCAATATTGGGAGCTATCATACGATACTCAAGGGCTCAGACCACCAAACCCATAGGAAATTCGCACTAAATTACTCAAAGAGGCGCAAGTTATGGTTGAAACCGCGCGATACTGCAAGCACAATGCGCAGCGCTCGACTTGACTCGGAGAGGTGGCAGAGCGGTTGAATGCACTGGTCTTGAAAACCAGCAAGGGTTAATAGCCCTTCGTGGGTTCAAATCCCACCCTCTCCGCCAAATAGATAGAAGGCCCCTTTATGGGGCCTTTTTTCTGCTGCCGCATGAGGCCTTAAATTCAGCGTCACATAATACGTGTACCCTAAGAACTCGAGTCATATTGGGAGCATTCCTTGCCTACAATCTTAATAACCGGCTGCAATCGCGGTATCGGTCTACAGCTTGCCTCACAATTTCAAGCACGAGGCGACAATGTTATAGGTATTTGTCGAAAACCCAGTGATGAGCTTTCTGCTCTTGGACTCCGCCTCATTTCAGGAATCGACGTCTCCACCGATGAGTCCATGAGAGAGCTCAAAAACAAGCTCGACAACATGCCCGTGGACGTACTCATCAATAATGCTGGAATACTTAAACGCGACGAATTCGGAAGTATCGATTATGACGATATGATCGAACAGTTCCGCGTCAATACGTTAGGTCCGTTACGGGTTACCGAGGCACTTAGCCTAAACCTTCATGAAGGCTCCAAGGTGGTCATCATCTCCAGCAGAGTTGGATCTATCGGTGATAACGAATCTGGAAACTACTATGGTTACCGAGCATCTAAAACTGCAGTTAATCAAATTGGCATGAATCTCACGCACGAATTTACGCCTCGCGGCATCGCCGTCGCCCTCCTCCATCCGGGTTTGGTTGCGACCGAGATGACCAATGGCCAGGGTGTAACACCAGCCAGCTCGGTGGAAGGCCTCATCGCGCGCATCGACGAGTTGAACATCGCTAACACTGGCCACTTCTGGCATGCCGAGGGGTATGAGTTACCCTGGTAACGATGCTGCAGCCAAAATCAGACGATAAATTCAGTATTGGTGTTAGAATTCGGACACTAAGTTAAAATGGAGTTACACAAATGCAAAGCAACATAAATTCGATGGCGCCAGTATCTACCATGGCAGTCGAAGATCGCTCTGAATTTATCTGGAAATGCTACGCGCATGTAGTTGGCGCAATCTTTGCGCTAATCGCAGTTGAGTACTACCTATTCACCTCTGGAGCCGCTAATGCGATTGCAGAAGCTATGATGCAGAGCAGAATAATGGTGATGGTTGGTTTCATCGCATTAAGTTGGGGAGCAGGCCATGTTGCGCATCGCCTCGAATCAACAGCCGCCCAATACGCTGCTTTTGCTGTGTTTGTTGTGCTTTGGGCCATTATGTTTGTGCCGATTCTGGGTTACGCCATACTTTACGGTCAGGAGCGAGGCGTCAACATTATTGAAGACGCCGCAACAATTACCATTTTCGGATGTGCAGGGTTGATCGCAACTGTAATGATCACTCGCAAAGACTTTTCTTTCTTACGGGGGGTGATGGTTTGGGGTTTCTTCGTCGCCATCGGCCTTATTGTTGCATCGTTGGTATTCGGCTTTCACCTCGGAACCTGGTTTTCAGTGGGCATGATCGGATTTGCCGGCGCCGCAGTTCTGTATGACACTTCAAATATCATGCACCACTATCCACAGAACAAGTATGTCGCCGCGTCAATGGCGTTATTTTCTTCCATAGCGATGATGTTCTTTTACATCTTGCGATTACTGATGAATCGCGACTAGGTCAGAAATTGAAAGGGCTCTCACGGGCCCTTTCTTCTGGGCGCGCCCTGCGAGCTAGCTCTAGCTGAAATAGACTCCGCACCACCCATGTACGGCTGTAGAGCCGTGGGGATACGAATACTACCGTCCTCATTTTGATAATTTTCCATTACGGCAATCAACGCGCGACCAGCCGCAACGCCAGAACCATTTAACGTATGAATGAGCTCCGGTTTGCCAGAATCCGGATTTCGGTGTCGAGCTTTCATGCGTCGCGCTTGGAAGTCGTTGTAGTTGCTGCAGGAAGATATTTCGCGATATTTCTGTTCGCCAGGTAACCAGACTTCGATGTCATATGTCTTGGCAGACCCGAAGCCAACATCACCAGCACAAAGCGCGACAACCCGATACGGCAGCTCTAGTTTCTGCAGTATGGCCTCGGCATGTCCTGTTAATGTCTCCAGCGCTGCCATTGATTCATTGGCGGCTACAAAATGCACCAGCTCAACCTTCTCGAACTGATGTTGACGAATCATACCTTTCGTATCCTTCCCATACGATCCGGCCTCAGAGCGAAAACACGGTGTATGGGCGACGAAGTGCTTGGGTAATTCACCCACTTCGAATATCACGTTTTGGGCCAAGTTAGTTACAGGAACTTCGGCTGTGGGAATAAGGTAATACGGTGTCTCATCGGAGGTTCGAAATAGATCCTCCTCAAACTTCGGCAGATTGCCTGTGCCCACCAGTGCGCTAGCATGGACGAGATATGGCACGTATTTCTCCTGATAACCATGCTTGTCCGTATGGGTATCCAGCATTAGCTGGATTAATGCACGCTGTAGACGAGCAAGCGGACCGGACATGACAGTGAAGCGGGATCCTGCAATCTTACTCGCGGCTTCAAAGTCGATCATGCCCAGGTTTTCGCCGAGCTCTATGTGATCGCGAGCAGCAAATGGCAGTTCGATTGGAGTGCCCCATTGACGAACTGCCGCATTGTCGCTTTCCTCCTGGCCATCTGGAACACTTGCATCAAGTAAGTTTGGCAGATCAAGTTCGATATCCTTGAGCTGAGATTGAACTTGCTGTAACGCAGATTCTGAAGCCGCTAATTGGTCGCCCAAATCTTTAATAGCTAGAAGTAATGGCTGAACATCTTCGCCTTGCGCTTTCGCCTTACCCACGCTCTTGGCGCTTTTATTGCGCTGACCTTGCAGTTGCTCAGTGTCCATCTGCAGAGCTTTACGACGCTCCTCTAGAGACAAGTAGGCTTCTGCATTAAACTTATAGCCGCGTCGAGCCAGATTAGCCGCAACATCTGCGGTGGATTGGCGAAGTAGTTTCGGATCGATCATTTGCGTCTTTTTGCCTGTTTTTTCTGATTACGTTGCTCGATCTCGTCGAGCTTTTCGCGGATTCGAATCTCCAATCCACGTGGCACGGGATGATAATACTTAACCGAGTTCATGTCGTCGGGAAAGTACGTCTCGCCCGCCGCATGCCCTTCGCCCTCATTGTGCGCGTAACGATATTCTTCACCATAGCCCAAATCCTTCATTAAGCGCGTAGGTGCGTTACGCAAATGCAGCGGTACCTCCAGAGACCCATGCTGCTGTGCGTCTTCCATTGCCGCCTTGGACGCTGTGTACACCGCATTACTCTTTGGTGCGCAGGCAAGATAGACAACGGCATGTGCGATCGCAAGCTCGCCTTCGGGGCTACCGAGACGCTCCTGAGCTTCCCACGCGTTAAGAGTCACCTGAAGGCCGCGTGGATCTGCATTGCCGATATCCTCCGAAGCCACCCGAATCAAACGTCGCGCTATGTAAAGAGGGTCACAGCCGCCATCCAGCATACGCATCAACCAATATAACGCAGCATCCGGGTCAGTACCGCGAATCGACTTATGTAAAGCCGAGATTTGATCGTAGAAATACTCTCCTTTTTTATCAAACCGACGCCTACTTCCTGACGCAACCTCCTTGACTGTGTCATCACTGATACCACCAACTTCAGCTAGATCAGCCGACAAATCGAGTAAATTTAATGCGCGCCTTGCGTCTCCATCGGCCGCCTCAGCGATAAGCTGGATCGCCGCATCGCTAATCGTAAAGCTCCCACCGAGTCCACGCCCTTCTTCCATCAACGCTCGCTTGACTATGTCGACCAGATCATCGACCTCCAGCAACTTCAATACATACACCCGCGCTCTCGATAACAGCGCGTTGTTTAATTCAAAAGATGGGTTTTCAGTTGTTGCGCCGATGAAGGTCAAAGTTCCATTCTCGACAAAGGGCAGAAATGCGTCTTGCTGAGACTTATTGAAGCGATGCACCTCGTCGAGAAAAAGTATGGTGCTTCGATTGTTCATCTGCCGATACTGCTCGGCCTTGGCTACGGCGGCTCTCACATCTTTGACGCCTGCCATCACCGCCGATAACGCGATAAAATGAGAGTCTGTAGTCGAGGCAATCATTCTAGCGAGTGTTGTCTTCCCTGTTCCCGGTGGCCCCCAAAAGACCATGGAGTGCACGCGGCCCTGCGTAATCGCACTTTGCAGTGGCTTGCCATCAGCAAGCAAATGACGTTGTCCGTAGAACTCAGACAACGTCAATGGGCGCATTCGATCTGCTAACGGGCGCTCTATGTCTGCATTTTTGCTAAAAAGATCAGTCACTGTTGGTGCTTAGCGAATCGCTCCTCGGCCCTCAAGCACCAGCCACCGAAGCCTGCTACTCCGATTGCAAGGCCCAAAATGATACCTACCGCATCGGCGCCGACATCATATAGCTCGGCTGTTCTATAGCTCACCATGCGCTGGCAAATCTCAATACCGAAACCGAACGCCAATAAGCCAATGCCAATTTTCCAATAAGAGCGATTACTGTACTGCCCCGCAAACCAGAGCGCCAACATCAGAAATGTAATTCCATGCAACCACTTATCGACGCTATCAAACCGCGACAGTACTTTATAACGGTCATCCCAAAACCAGACCGCTGGCATCAGCGTCGAACAAAGAACAAATGCTAAAAGAATTAGGCTGGCTGCCCGCCACCGACTGGCATAGCGAAGCGGTAACATCAATGATCTACAGCTTCAGCAACGGCTGGCGTGCCAACCAGATCAACGTCATCAGGAACGACGAATTCGAAGCGAGCTGCGTCGATTGGCTCGTTCCGCTTCACGTCATGAAGGGCAATGAGTGTTGTCTGCTTAAGATTGTCAAAGAACACCATTCGCAGCATTTGATTTTCGATGAAGCCAAGTTCAACCCAATCAAATCCACTGTTTTTATCTTTTGGCTCCAAACGAACCCAGGTGACGACTTCCTCGACAGTCGTGCCATCGAAATCGAATTGCTCGAGAGCATTCTCAGAGCTGCCGAGTAATAATGCTGGAGTATTCGCTAACGCCTCCGCCTGCGCTTTGACGGTGACCTGCTCCAAGTCGAGATCGTAGCTCCAGATATTCACGCCATCCGCTACCAGCCATTGCTCATACGGTTCGGTATATAACCAACGAAATCTCATCGGCCTTTCAATTGCTAACGTGCCGCTCGTACGTTCGATGATCGCGCCTCCTACATCGATAAGCGATTGTTCAAACCGACCTTCGAGCGTAATCACATCAGTTAGGAAATCTTTGACGAGATTTTCACCACGATCGTCAATACTTGCTTGAGCGAATGCAACGTTTGCGTCCAGCGCAAGAACCATCAATAAGATTATTTTTCTAGTCATCTTTCGCCGGTGTCGGGACCAATATTTCGCGTGCGCCATTTGACTGCAACGGACCCACCATTCCAGCAGCCTCCATCGCCTCTACCATTCTTGCTGCTCGGTTATAGCCAATCTTCAATCGCCGCTGGACGCCCGAAATCGACGCCTTACGGGTATCGAGAACCACTTGAACGGCCTGATCATAGAGTGCATCTTGCTCTGAATCACCATCGTCATCTGGGTGATCGATTCCGATCAGTCCTGAGGTTGGACCTGATGGACCATCCAAAATTTCATCGATATATCGCGGTGTACCACTTTTCTTCAGGTGTCTTACAACAGCATGAACCTCGTTATCATCAACAAATGCACCGTGAACACGGACTGGCAGAGACGTTCCAGGCGGCAAGTACAGCATGTCTCCATGCCCCAGTAAGTTTTCCGCGCCCATCTGATCTAGGATCGTTCGCGAATCGACTTTTGCTGATACCTGAAATGCGATGCGAGCTGGAACATTGGCTTTGATCAGGCCGGTTATCACATCAACCGATGGGCGCTGAGTGGCGAGAATCATGTGAATTCCTGACGCGCGCGCTTTCTGCGCCAGGCGAGCGATCAGCTCTTCCACCTTCTTGCCAACGATCATCATCATGTCAGCCAGCTCGTCGATGATAACGACAATGAACGGTAATGGCATCAATGTCGGATGCTCAATCGGCTTGTCTTCATCAAACAAATTGGGCGGTTTGAAAAGCGGATCCTTGATCGGCGCACCCGCGTCGATTGCATCGCGAACTTTGCGGTTATATCCACCGATGTTGCGAACACCTAATGCAGACATTAAACGATACCGTCGATCCATTTCAGCGACGCACCAGCGAAGGGAGTTGGCCGCATCTTTCATGTCTGTAACGACAGGTGCTAATAAATGTGGGATGCCCTCATACACCGACAACTCAAGCATCTTCGGGTCGATCATGATCAAGCGAACATGTTCGGGCTGCGTTTTGTACAAAATACTCAGAACCATCGCATTAATGCCGACAGATTTGCCGGACCCGGTCGTGCCGGCAATTAGCAAATGTGGCATTCGAGCGAGATCCGCAACGACTGAGTTTCCGCTGATATCCTTCCCTAAGGCCAGCGTAAGCGGTGATGAAAGATCGTCGTATGCACGTGACTTCAATATCTCACCTAGTGTAACGAGTTGGCGATTCTCGTTTGGAATTTCGAGGCCAACAAATGACTTTCCAGGTATGACCTCGACAATACGAACACTGACAACAGACAATGAACGGGCTAGATCTTTAGCTAAGTTAGCGATTTGACTAACTTTCACACCTGGCGCCGGGTCCAGTTCGAACCGTGTAATAACAGGACCTGGCGAAACAGATTTCACCTCGACGTCGATGCCAAAATCCTTGAGTTTTAATTCAACCAGACAAGACATCGCCTCAAGCGATTCCTTCGAGTAGCCCGCTTTCTGTACCGGTGGATCGTCCAGTAAGGACAGTGGCGGTAATTCACCAGCGGCTGGTGGATCAAACAGCGGAACCTGTCGCTCCTTTTCGGCGCGTTCACTCGGCTCAAGGGTTGGCAGGATAGGCTCAATTCGCGGTTTAGCTCGACTGGCTTTTAACGCCTTCTCAGCTTTGACGACATTCTGGCGAGCTGCCGCGCTTCGGCGCCCTTCTGCCTTGTCGCGCAATTCACCCAATTTGAATCTCGCTTTTTCAAAAATGAGTAAGCACCAGCAACCAATCCCATCCATGACCTTAAGCCAGGAGATACCCAGGAAGAGTGATATGGAGGCGACCCATACGCAAAATAATAAAGTGCTCGCACCGAGCAATTTCATCACGCTTTCGAGCCAGCCGCCGAGCACCTTACCGGTGATTCCACCGGCTGTCTCAGGGAAGCCCTCACCTGAAAAATGCAGCGTCGCTAGCGCGCAGCTTGTCATTAACGTTGCGATGAATCCAGCGAATCGAAGTCCAAAGTCGATCCTAGTCAGCGAGGTCTGAGTTTTCTGCTCGCGGTACAACATCCAACCCAGGAAAAAAACCATAACTGAGAATAAGTAAGCTGGGCGACCGAAGGAGGTGACCAACAGATCGGCAACCCAAGCCCCTACCGCACCAACACCGTTGATAACCTCATCGGGCGACTTTCCGGCAAAAGGCCCAGAATCAGCGGGATCATAGGTAAATAATGCCCAACACAGCATCAACGACAACGCGCCGAATACATATAACGCCCCCTCTCGCAATGCGGTGTGAACTTGCATTGAGAGGCGAGACTCTGGTTGTTTGGCTTTCGTGGCTATTGCCATAAAGATTCTATATTCCCTACACTGGTCTATTAGGCTTCAGTTCCGCATAAAGCCTGCCCGAATCATAGCGCTTGAAGGTCGCCCCTTGAAAGATAAATAAGGGAACACACTTCAAGGCCTTCTACGGGCAGATTCTGCGCATAATCTATTCTTACGGACAAATTATACATGAGTGACTTGAAACATTGCCGAGTTCTGATACTCGGCTCGGGCCCCGCGGGATACTCCGCTGCCGTTTATGCGGCTCGCGCAAACCTA
This sequence comes from Gammaproteobacteria bacterium, assembly GCA_018699395.1. GTDB lineage: Bacteria > Pseudomonadota > Gammaproteobacteria > Steroidobacterales > Woeseiaceae > UBA1847. The sequence goes on along the minus strand of JABIQN010000026.1, from coordinate 12,726 downwards.
AATCCAGTCATGGTCACCGGAATCGAGCAAGGTGGTCAGCTGATGACAACCACGGACGTCGATAACTGGCCGGGAGATGTCGAGGGACTGCAGGGTCCGGCACTAATGGAGCGAATGCTGCGCCACGCCCAACGATTCAACACAGAGATTGTGAGCGATCACATTCATACCGCCGATCTGTCAAAGAGACCGTATAAATTAAAGGGCGACTACGCCACTTATACTTGCGATGCACTAATCATCTCGACTGGCGCGACAGCCATGTATCTGGGATTGCCATCAGAAGAGGCCTATAAGGGCCGCGGCGTCTCCGCCTGCGCGACCTGTGATGGCTTTTTTTACAGGGGTAAGCCTGTGGCCGTGATTGGCGGCGGCAATACAGCAGTAGAAGAAGCGCTGTATCTCAGCAATATCGCCTCGAAGGTGACGTTGGTACATCGGCGCAACGCACTGCGCGCCGAAAAAATTCTACAGGATCACCTATTCGAAAAAGAACGAGAGGGTAATGTAGAAATTCGATGGGATAGCACGCTCGATGAGGTACTTGGTGATGATTCTGGCGTCACCGGTATACGCATCCGCAGCACCAAAGGCGAAAAAGAAGCTAGCGATATCGATTTAGATGGTGTTTTTATCGCAATCGGTCACAAACCCAATACCAGCCTTTTTGATGGTCAGCTCGAGATGAAAGGCGGCTATATCACCGTTAAATCCGGAATTTCGGGCGGCGCAACTACCACGAGCATGCCAGGCGTTTTTGCCGCCGGCGATGTAGCAGATCAGATCTATCGCCAGGCAATCACTTCCGCTGGCACCGGCTGTATGGCAGCACTTGATGCTGAAAAGTATGTGGATGCACTAGATGATCAAACTGTAGCGGACGATGCTGCGTCCTGATAACTAAAGTGCCCTCGTGAAGGTCACCGTCCACAGCAACATATCCCAAATCAATCGCGATGATTGGAATGCCTTATTGGGTGACGACTATCCGTTCTTACGACACGAGTTCCTGATGCTTGCCGAAGAGACCGGTTGCATTGCTCCAAAAAACGGATGGTCGCCTCGTCATTTGACGATCGCAGATGACGGGGTTGATGGGCAACTCCGGGCCGCAATGCCACTGTATGAAAAGAGTCATTCATGGGGCGAGTTCGTATTCGACTGGGCGTGGGCGAACGCCTACAAACAGGCAGGGCTTGCTTATTACCCGAAACTGGTTTCTGCCGTCCCATTCACACCGGCCTCCAGTCCGCGCCTCTTGCTCGCCAACGCGGAAGATTCAGACGGCGCTGCAGGATTATTAGAGGCCGCTGTTACCTTAGCTCAGGACGCCCACTGTTCGTCAGTGCATGTTCAGTTCCCATCAGATAAAGATATGCCACACCTTGAGAATGCGGGTTTCATGATACGCAAAGACTGTCAGTTCCATTGGCGTAACGATAACTATTCAAGTTTTGATGATTTTATTAAGACCTTTACGTCCGCCAAACGAAAAAAGGTACGACGAGACCGCAGACGAATTCGAGAAAGTGGAATCAAGTTTCGACGCTTACGTGGCGCAAGTATTGGGGTAGAAACCTGGGCCACGGTTTATAAACTAATTAGCCGCACATTTATATTGCGCGGTTCCATGCCCTACTTCAGTGAAACGTTTTTTGTGGAACTCTCGAGAGCAATTCCAGATGGAGTAATGGTCATTCTTGCGGAGATCGATTCAGATCCAGTTGCCGCGGCGGTTTTCTTCGAGAGTGACACCTGTCTGTATGGCCGATACTGGGGCAGCGATGGCGATTACGACTCGTTGCACTTCGAGACTTGCTACTACCAGGGAATCGATTATTGCATCGAGTCCGGGAGGAAGACTTTTGAACCAGGAACACAAGGTGAGCATAAGATTAGCCGCGGATTCTCACCGACTTCAACTTGGTCTGCACACTGGCTCGCTCACCCCCAATTTTCCAGCGCGATCGAACGGTATCTGGACGAGGAAGGTAAGCATATTGCTCGCTATATAGATTCAGTCGGGTCGCATACGCCATACAAGAATAAAGAGAATACTTCATGAATAATGGTCGTGTGATTTGGCTAAACCAAGATGATCCGCCGGATACCTTTCCGCCAGTGTCAATGGCACTCATCGAGCCTGATGGACTACTCGCAGTAGGCGGTGACCTTTCGTCAGAGCGCCTACTCTATGCATACCAGAATGGGATCTTTCCATGGTATGACGAAGGCCAGCCATTGTTGTGGTGGTCACCCGATCCACGCTGTGTATTTCTACCAGGCGACTTCCACGTCTCGCGAAAATTACAGCGTGAGCTGCGATATTCAAGCGCAGAATTAAGGGTCAACACCGCATTCTCGAAGGTAATTCGCGAATGCGTTAAACCGCGTCGTTCGGAACAAGGAACATGGATAACGCCGGATATGATAGAAGCCTATGAGATGTTACATCATCAGGGTTGGGCGCATTCGATTGAAGTCTGGGAGTCCGACAAGCTGGTTGGGGGACTTTATGGCTTAGCTATCGGCCAGATCTTTTTCGGCGAATCCATGTTCAGTCGAGTGTCGAATGCCTCAAAGATGGCGCTACTATTTATCGCCAATCATCTTGAATCAGGTGCGTTTCAACTACTTGATTGTCAGGTCGTCTCCGCTCATTTAGAGACTCTGGGTGCTCGGATTATACCAAGGAGCAACTTCGTAGAACGTCTCGGTAGCGCATGCCTCCCATCGAATCCATTCCAAGGCTGGCCAACCGAAGCACTTCCCTGCTCGAAATTGTTTAATAATTAATAATATAGCGCATTGCATTACGTACGGTGTTTCTGCACAATTCGCGAGCCTTTTAGCACTAGAGTGAATTAAATCCCTTGGCAAAAGAAGAAGCCATTCAAATGGAAGGCGTCGTTAGTGAGACGCTACCCAACACGACTTTTCGAGTTGAACTCGAGAACGGTCACATTGTAACTGCGCATATCTCGGGAAAGATGCGCAAGAATTACATTAGAATTTTGACGGGCGACAAGGTCACCGTCGAATTGACGCCGTACGACCTCAGCAAAGGTCGGATCGTTTACCGGGGACGCTAGCCCTCTGGCAGGTGTTCGAGTTCCTTGAGCACCGATTCCACAATCAACTCAAGCGCGTCGTCTTTACCAACGACTATCTTCACATGTCCGCCTTTTGCCAGACTGCCAAATAATAGCTCTTCGGCAAGCGGACGTTTGATCTGCTCCTGAATAATTCTGGCCATCGGACGTGCGCCCATTTGTGGGTCGTAGCCCCGCTCCGCAATCCAGTCACGCGCGGTGTCATCGAGCTCAAGCGTCACATTGTTATTGCCAAGCTTCGCCTCCAACTCAACCACCAACTTATCCACGACGCGCTTGATTGATTGAAGATCAAGTGACGCAAACTGAATAATTGTATCGAGACGATTGCGAAACTCTGGCGAGAATCTCTTCTTAATAACCGACATGCCGTCCAAACTATGGTCCTGATCGGTGAATCCGATAGATGCTCGACTCATTTCTTCGGCACCGGCATTGGTCGTCATTACCAGAATCACATTCCGAAAATCGGCTTTCCGGCCGTTGTTATCAGTCAGTGTACCGTGATCCATCACTTGCAATAGTATATTAAATACCTCAGGGTGAGCTTTCTCTATTTCATCAAGTAAAACAACAGCATGTGGGTTCTTATTAATAGCTTCTGTTAAGAGTCCACCTTGGTCAAATCCGACGTATCCCGGGGGTGCTCCAATCAGTCGCGACACCGCATGGCGCTCCATATACTCGGACATATCGAAACGAATCAGCTCAACGCCCATAAGCATCGCAAGCTGTCGCGTGACTTCTGTTTTGCCGACGCCTGTTGGCCCTGAAAACATGAATGCACCGATCGGCTTTTCTTCATCTCGCAGCCCGGAGCGTGACATTTTGATAGCACCACTCAACGCCTTGATTGCGTTGTCCTGCCCGAAAATCGTCAGCTTCAAGTCACGATCCATCGTTCGCAGTGCATCACGATCCGATGTGGAAACACTTTTCGCAGGAATTCTCGCCATTTTCGCAACAATCACTTCCACCATGCGGACGGTTACACGCTTCGCGCGCTGGGCAACTGGCTTCAATTGCAGGTTAGCGCCCGCTTCGTCCATCACGTCGATAGCCTTGTCCGGCAGATGTCGGTCATTGATATGACGGGCAGACAGTTCGGCGGCGGCCTCAAGTGCCGGATTATCGTACTTGATGCCGTGATGCTCTTCGAATCGACTCTTCAGTCCCTTGAGAATTGCGATGGTCTCTTCAACGCTTGGTGCCGGAACATCAATCTTCTGAAATCGCCGTGCAAGTGCATGGTCCTTCTCGAAGACACCACGATATTCGGCGTAGGTAGTAGACCCAATACAGCGTATATCACCGTTCGCGAGAGCTGGCTTGATTAAGTTACTAGCATCCATGACACCACCTGAGGCTGCCCCAGCACCGATAACAGTATGAATCTCATCAATAAAGAAGATAGCGCCAGGATCGTCGCGAACCTCGGAAATTACACCCTTCAAGCGTTTTTCGAAGTCGCCACGATATTTAGTCCCAGCAATTAAAGTACCCATATCCAACGCGAAGATTGTCGCATCAGACAAGACTTCCGGAACACGCTCTTCGACGATCAAGCGTGCCAAGCCCTCGGCTAAAGCCGTTTTACCGACTCCAGCATCACCAACGTATAACGGATTGTTCTTGCGCCGGCGGCAAAGGATTTGCACGGTTCGTTCGATCTCGAGATCACGTCCGATCAACGGGTCAATCTTACCCTGACGAGCTAGCTCATTCAGATTTGTAGCGTACTTACCCAGTGCAGATACTTCGGGCTCCGCTTCGGACTCAAGTTGCGGCTCGCCATCAGGACCAATGGCCTCTCCTGGTAACTGAGGTATACCATGAGAAATGTGGCTCACAACGTCCAGCCGCGAAATATCCTGCAAACTCAGAAAATAAACAGCCTGAGATTGCTTCTCGGAAAAAATTGCGACCAAAACATTACTGCAAGTCACCTCTTTCTTACCGCTCGATTGAACATGAAAGACCGCGCGCTGTAATACACGCTGAAAGCCAAGTGTTGGTTGGACTTCAGCATTTTCCTCGTCAGGCAATACCGGCGTCTGCTCATCAATGCACTCGGTCAACTGTCGGCGCAACTCCGAAATATTAGTACCACAAGCCTTCAGAATTTCACTTACCGCTGGGATGTCCAGCAAGGCCAAGAGAAGGTGCTCGACCGTCATGAACTCATGGCGATTCTCTCCTGCCTTCTGAAAGGCTTCACTCAAACAAAATTCGAGTTCACTGCTCAACATATTCGGACCTCGTCATTGATTCAGGACTCTTCCATAGTGCACAACAACGGGTGTTGCTGCTGATTGGCGATCGTCATTACCTGCGCAACCTTCGTTTCAGCAATGCCGTGACTAAAAACACCGCATAGCCCCTTTCCTTTAGTGTGTACTTCCAGCATGACCTGAATCGCACGAGTGCGCTCCATGTCGAAGACGGACCCGAGGATGTCGACAACAAACTCCATAGGAGTGAAATCGTCATTTAGCAGGACAACACGATATAAAGACGGACGCTTAATCTTCGGCTTGGCTTCTTCAATAGCCAAATTAACTCCATCGTAACGCTCTATTTCAGTTGGTTTGTCGCTCATAAGAGTTTTTCGCAGACGATTTTTTACTTAAAAGTTAATAATCTGCTTGTTCGTTCCTCAGTTCAACCCGTATCATCGACTCGCTACGTTATAATGAGAATCATTTGCAATACCACTAGTTAAGTCAGGTTACCTTTAATAGCTTCGTTGAATATGATTTCAAGAGCCCATTGGTTAAATTTTTCTAACGCTGATAGCGCCTCTGTCAATAGGTTCTTGCCGCCCATGGTAAGCCTGTTGCTTGTCGTGCTTATTGCTTGGCAACTTGCCAAGATAATCTGGATGCTCGTCCCGAGCAGTACCATAGGGGTCACCATTCCAATGCCTGATTCGATGCCTCAGCCGACAGGTGCGTCATCAGTATCGACTGACGTCAATAAAATAGCCACATCCCACCTATTCGGAGTCGCCGACGAGGAGCAAGGTGCGCGCCCGCTGATCAGCACACTGAATGATAACCTTGTCGATACGCGACTCATCAATTTAACGCTCAATGGAACGGTTGCATCCGAAATACCGAATTACTCAGTGGCAATCATCGCTGATGGCGGTAAGGACCAGGAGGTTTACATAATCGGTGAATCGGTCGGCAACAACGCAACATTGCATGCCGTCTATGCGGACAGAGTCGTATTGAACGAAAATGGGATTCTAACCAACCTTAAGTTGCCTCGAGAATTCAAAAATACCCCCGTCACTACTAAACGCCAAGTCATGACGATCTCCCGGCAGTCCGTCAATAATACGAAAAGCATGCAGTCAGTCGTGACACAAAACCTGACGAAACTTACGGATGTTATACGTCCAACTCCATATCGCGTAGGCGGCCAACAGGTCGGCTTCCGGGTCTACCCGGGCCGCGATAGACGACAATTCACAGCATTAGGCCTGCGCCCCGGCGACATCATCAAAGACATCGATGGGCAAGCACTCTCTGATTCGCGTCAGGCGATGCAAATATTCCAATCACTCGGCTCGGCAGAGCAGGTAACGGTCACGATAGAACGTGATGGACAATCTGAATCCCTGACCTTGAAGACCAGTCAACTCGACCTGAATGGCGAGCAAACCAAATGACCATAAATAATAAATTGAAGCCCAATGCATTCCGGTTGCTCATGACCGTTCTCATGCTACCCATCGTTACAATAGCAATTGCGCAAGACTCAGGCATCACTCTGAACTGGAGGGATGCCGATATACGAATAGTGGTCGAAGCCGTCAGCGAGGCAACCGGGAAGAACTTTATTCTCGATCCGCGGGTCACTGGCAAGGTGAACCTACTATCCGCCGAGCCAATGTCAAAGGATGCTTTTTACGAGGCATTTTTGTCAATACTGCAGGTACACGGTTACATCGCCATTGAAAGCGGTAACCTGATCAAAATCCTACCAAATGCGACTGCCCGTCAATTTCCAAGCCAGTTTGGAACAGAAGCTGCTAATGGTCCGGATGATATGGCAACACAAGTGATCCAGGTTCACAATGTTGGCGCCACTCAGCTCGTGCCTATCCTGCGTCCACTTATCCCTCAATATGGACATATGGTTGCCCACTCCGGCTCAAACATGTTGATCATCTCAGATCGCGCTGCAAACCTGGCGCGAATAGTCAGGATTATCCGGCGTATTGATATGGCCAATGATGACGATATCGAAGTGGTGCAACTGCGTAATGCCTCGGCTACTGAAATTGTCAGGATCATGATGGCACTGACACAAACCACGCAAACTGATGGTGCACCGATTGGTACAAGCCTAGTTGCTGATGCTCGAACCAATAGTGTATTGATTGGCGGTGACAAGTCCGATCGGCTCCGACTACGCACATTGATTGCCCATCTGGATACCCCGCTCGAAGACGGTGGTGACTCACAAGTTCGTTACTTGCGCTACGCAGACGCCGAAGAGCTCTCAACCAAGCTGCAAACACATTTCACAAGTCAGGCTACCGCTGTGGCAGGGCAAGGAGTGAGTCCAATATCTGCTGCTAATATCAGCGTATGGGCCGACACACAGACGAACGCTATCGTCGTGAATGCACCTCCGAAGATGATGCGCTCACTAATGCAAATCGTAGATAAACTCGATATCCGGCGCGCGCAGGTTCTCGTTGAAGCTATCATCGTTGAAGTGATCGCTGACCAGAAGAATGAGTTTGGCGTCTCGTGGGGTATAGAGGCCAGCGGCTCCAACGCCCCAATTGCGGTAACCAATTTTCCAGATTTTCTTAGCGGCGTTGTCCAACTCGGAACCGCGGCTGGTAGTGACTTAAACCCATCGGGCTTAATCGGCGAAGGTATTACTCTTGGTGTCGGGCGAATCTCTGATTCCGGCGTAAGTTTCGCTGCGATTCTGCGAGCCCTTGAGGGTGAGGCAGACACCAATATCATCTCAACGCCATCGATTGTCACCACCGACAATGAAGTGGCAACACTTAATGTCGGCCAGGAAGTGCCATTCGTCACAGGCTCTTTCACTAATACAGGTGGAACTGGAGGCTCGGTTAATCCATTTCAGACAATTAACCGTCAACAGATCGGTGTCAAGCTGTCGATTACGCCACAAATCAATGAAAGTAACTCCCTAGTGCTTGATATCAGTCAGGAAATTTCCAGCATTGCGCAGTCGGCAGGTGGCGCTGTCGATTTGATCACTAATCAACGTATCATTGAAACAACCGTCATCGTAGACGATGGGGAGATCCTAGTATTAGGCGGCCTACTTGAAGATGTTCTAAGAGAGAGCGACCAACGAGTGCCAATTCTCGGATCAATCCCGTTGTTAGGAAATCTCTTTCGATCGAGAAAGACCGAAAAGGTCAAAACCAATTTAATGATTTTCATTCGCGCCGAGATTTTACGGGATGCCTCGCAAACAGCAATGGAAACCAACGCCAAATACAATTTTATACGCGAAGTACAAAGGGGAAATCAGGGCAACGACGTCGCACTGATGCCCGGCCAAAACCGTCCTATATTGCCGCCATTGAATAGCGAGCAAGTTCAAAAGCAAGAAGGCAGCGCAGGCGATGAAAGCGAATAACGAAATCGTCATGGTGGCAGAAGACGACGCGAGCAAGCCGGTCCGTCAATCTCTGCCGTTTTCGTTTGCAAAGCGACATGGTGTGCTTCTCAAGCTAATCAGTGAAGAATCAGGTGAGGCTGTATACCATAGCGGCGCTACGCCATTAAGTCTTTCCGAAGCACGGCGCTTCGCCGGTGTTCCATTAAAGTTATCACGCGTATCGGCAGAAGCATTCGATATTATGCTGCAAGAGACCTACGAGCAGGATTCAAAAAATGCGGCACAAATGGTCGACGGGCTTGATGAAGATTTTGACCTGACTCAAGTCGCACGGGAGCTAGAACCATCGGACCTTCTAGAAAGTAATGACGATGCTCCAATCATTCGGTTCATCAATGCTGTACTCACTGAAGCTATCAAGGAGCATGCGTCTGACGTACACGTAGAAACCTATGAGAATCGTCTGAACGTTAGATTTCGTATTGATGGTGTATTGCGTGAAGTGCTGCAAACGCGTCGCGCGCTCGCTCCGCTGGTCGTCTCGAGAATCAAGGTCATGTCCAAACTTGATATTGCCGAAAAGCGGCTCCCACAAGACGGAAGAATTTCGTTAAAAATCGCTGGTCGAGCGGTCGATGTTCGGGTATCAACAATGCCTTCCGGGCATGGCGAGAGAGTCGTTCTAAGACTGCTCGACAAGCAAGCTGGACGGCTTAATCTAGCTGCACTTGGTATGGACGGCATGTCCACGCAGGCAATTGATAAGCTCATACGCAAACCGCATGGCATTATTCTCGTTACCGGCCCGACGGGATCAGGAAAGACAACGACATTGTACGCTGCGCTAGAGCGCATTAACGACAACAGCCGCAACATCATGACCGTCGAAGACCCGATCGAATATCTGATCGATGGCATTGGACAAACTCAGGTCAATACGAAAGTAGAAATGACATTTGCACGCGGTCTTCGAGCGATCTTACGTCAAGATCCTGACGTGGTAATGGTCGGCGAAATTCGAGATCTTGAGACTGCCGAAATCGCAGTGCAGGCAAGTTTGACCGGTCACCTGGTGCTTTCAACCTTGCACACTAATACCGCGAGCGGCGCCGTCACGCGGCTTCGCGACATGGGCGTTGCGCCCTACCTCCTCGCATCTAGTTTAATTGGCGTTCTCGCTCAGCGACTGGTCCGCGTGCTGGATGAGGAAACGAAAATCCCTTACACGGCCACGGACTATGAGTGCGAAGTCCTTGGTGTCGATCCTACAAACGCTCCTACCTTGTATAAGGCGGGAACTGGAGGCAATCGCGGATTTATCGGACGCACAGGTATTTACGAGCTGATCTCACTCGATGATCGCATGCGTGAGATAATTCATGACGGCGTAAGCGAGCAGGACCTCGAGCGACATGCTCGCGAAAGCAGCGTGAGTATTCGCGCCGATGGTCGGCGTCTAGTCATGCGGGGTCAAACGACGCTCGATGAAGTTCTTTCCGTTACACGCGAAGACTAGTCATAGCTTATGGGTGCGTTCGAATATATTGCGATGGATCAGGCCGGCAGGCAGGCAAAGGGCCTCCTCGAAGGAGACACGCCAAAACACATCCGGCAGTTACTTCGTGACCGCAAACTTTTGCCTGTCAGTGTCACCGAGGTTGCACAAAAGGAATCACACAGGCAGCGCAGCTTTTCGTTCCGTAAGGGCATCTCATCTGCAGAACTCGCGCTCGTAACTCGACAACTCGCATCGTTATCCCAATCTGGAATGCCGCTTGAGGAGTCGTTACTCGCGGTATCACAGCAAAACGACAACCCACGCACGAAAAGCATTTTGCTTGGTGTTCGCGCCAAAATTATGGAGGGCTACACGCTCGCGGACGGACTTGGTAATTTTCCACAAGCATTTCCTGAGTTATATCGAGCGACTGTCGCTGCCGGTGAGCAGTCCGGACATCTTGATGTTGTGCTGGAGCGCTTGGCGGACTACACCGAGTCTCGTCAGGAACTTAGGCAAAACATCACTAATGCTATGGTCTACCCTACTGCATTAATCGTCATGGCTATTCTCATCATTTCTTTCATGCTAGCGACTGTCGTGCCTAAAATTGTTGGCGTCTTTCAGAGTACTCAAGCTGAATTACCTGGCCTGACGCGTGGTCTGATTACGACCAGTGACTTTCTTGTTAACTATTGGTTCGCGTTGATCATCGCTCTTTCGCTCGCCGCATACGGATTATGGCGGCTACTACAGCTCGACGGGCCGCGCCGCGCCTACCATCGATTCTTGTTGCGAATGCCGATTACAGGCAAGTTAGCCCGTGGCATCAATACTGCACGCTTTACGCGCACTCTAAGCATTCTTGCAGGCAGCGGTGTCCCGATCCTCGAAGCACTTAATATTTCGGCAGAAGTGATTGAGAATTTACCCATGCGTGATGCCGTCGTTGAGGCGGCCATTCGTGTTCGCGAAGGAGCATCGATCAGTAAATCGCTGGCCGTCAACAAATTGTTTCCGCCGATGATGATTCACCTGATTTCCAGTGGCGAAGCAAGCGGTAGGCTCGAAGAAATGTTGGGTCGTGCGGCCTCCGGGCAGGAGCGCGAAGTTAATGGACTTATTGCCACATTACTTGGCATATTGCAGCCGTTGGTAATCGTGATAATGGGTGGCGTCGTACTGACCATTGTCTTGGCTATCTTGCTGCCCATTTTTGAGATCAATAATCTAATTCGTTAACACTTACCGCGCCAAACTCGTGGGCTTTTAGTAGCTTCAGTCTCCCTCAGCTCATCGTCAGGAGATATTAGTGCAGCGGAAGACCATCACGAATAACACCGACAACTACACCTTCGATAACGAGCAACTGCTCTTTCAGGTCAACTACAATGGGTTCAAAGTCATCGTTCTCGGGTAACAGTGACACGATCGAACCAGTCTGTCGATAACGCTTTACTGTCACCTCATCATCGATCCGGGCAACGATGATCTGTCGGCTACGCACTTCAGGCGTGCGGTGTACCGCCACCAGGTCGCCATCGAGTATGCCGGCATCACGCATGCTCATGCCTGCTACACGCAACAGATAATGCGGTTTGGGGTTAAACAGTTGCGGATCAATTCTGTAGTGTGTCTCGATATGCTCTTCTGCGAGGATGGGGCTACCGGCAGCAACCCGACCAATCAGTGGCAAACCCATCTGATCACGCAGGGAGTCTTTCAGTTGAATGCCACGCGATGTGCCGGGCATCAGATCCAACACACCTTTGCGTTGCAGTGCACGGAGATGCTCCTCAGCTGCGTTAGCAGACTTAAAGCCGAGCTCACTGGCGATTTCAGCACGTGTCGGAGGCATGCCGGTTTCGTAGATACAGTCTTGAATTAACTCAAGAATTTGTTTTTGTCGTGCAGTTAGTTCGCGCATCGCAGCAGTCCCTGTATGTATTCACAGTATGCTGTTATTATATACAGTATCAAAAACAGTGCAAGCTCCTTGCACAAAGCTATCGCCGAACCACTACTTTTCCCCAAAACTAACCGCGCAAATGCGAGATTCTGAGCAATTTGACTATATGCTTTCGGCGAGAAGCGGGCACTCGCCCAATAACATAATACCCGATTAGCCGGAAACTAGAGCGCGGAAAATTTAGATACCAAACTGAGATGTCGTCGGTGCAGTTCCAGAATTAATTGAAATCGGCGCCATTCTACTTATCCTGGTCTATCTGGTTATATAGGTGCGCGAGCACTCGCAAAGTATCAATTCCATGGTTACATAAGGAATTATCGGTCATGCGGATTCGAAGCACGATTTACGGCAATATCGCGCAGTGTTATACAGGCTAACCAATCAAGCCGCCACGACCTGGGGCCCGAACAGCCTAGATTCGGCAATGATGGTGCGGGATCGCTCTCACTCGCATATTTACTGATAATCACTACCATTAATGTCACCCATACCGGACAAATGATAATAAAAACAACCAT
>JABIQN010000025.1 GCA_018699395.1 Gammaproteobacteria bacterium | reverse complement strand
CCCGCAACAGGCGAATCCTCATTGCCCAGCGGTAAACCATCATCATCGACCATCGCCGCCGTTGCAGAAGCTACAGGCTTCTCGGTATCACTCAGATTGATCGTAATTGTCGCTTCCGAGGTATCACCGTCAGCATCTGTAATCGTGTAAGTGAACACATCTTGCGCAGCTGGATCGTTATCAACAACATCGTTCGGCTCATACGTCCAATCACCATTAGCCGATATCGTCAACGAACCGAATTCGCCCGCCAGATCACTGCCAACCGTACCAACGGCACTCTCATAATTACTGCTTATACCTGTCACTTCAACAGCACGATCAGCGCCCTGATTATCGTTCGTCAGCACATTACCGCCCACGTTCGCACCCGCTTCTTCAGCCGCTACCGCAGTTTCATCAACAGCCGTCGGCGCATCGTCATCAAGAGTTACCCGCAATATATCTGTGACACCTGCACCGGGCAGTGAGTCGCTGTCGTAGACCGTGTAGGTCAGATCTACAGGCGCATTGACCGCCTCATCGTTTGAGCCGCCTGCATGCAATACGTTGTTCAACAACGCTACCGTATAAGCTCCGGTGTCTTCATTCAAAGTCACCGAGAACAAATCGGTACCTATGCGATCACCATTAGTCGTCGTCGCCGTCAGTACACCACCGGAGTATGCGTAAGCCACATCCTCAAGACCAATAGTGCCCACAGCACTATCCATCGCAACAAAGTCGACAGAACCAGCACCATCATTTCCAAAACTGAAGTTCAAAGTACCTTCAGAGAATCGCTCGCTCGCATTGCTATCAGCCCCGATCGCATTACTATCAAGATCACCAACAGTGCTCAAATGGTTACCATCAGTAAGACCATCGTCATCTAGCGCGGCCAACGTCAAGTTAGCTGTCGGTCCATTCGCATCGACAACGTTAAAGCTCACAGATGCAGTAGCTGTGTCTCCATCGTCATCGGTAACAGTAAATTCGGCTCCTGTAAAAACAGGTTCAGTTACAGGGCTATTTGCAGTGAAAGAATAGCTACCATCTGCTTGAACTTTAATAACACCGTCACCAATGTCATATTCATCGCTGTAGCCATCCTCTCCAAACTCAAGAGTGAATTTGCCGAAAATTTCAGTAACCGCTGCGCCGTCAGCTCCCGCCGAGAAAACTAGCTGTCCAGTAACTGTTGCTCCCTCATTCACATTCGACGTGGCTACCGCTGTCGCAGTCGGAGCGTCATCGTCAAAGCCCACAGTCAATGTGCCTGTCGCTGCAGGACCGTCCGTATCATTTACCGTGTAGGTCAGGTCAACCGAAACATCATTGAGTTCATCATCAGGGCCTTGTGCATGCAGCACGTTGTCTAACAGCGTCACTGTGTAAGCACCCGTCGCGGGGGTTACCTCAACCGTAAACAGAATGCCACGCGGACCAGTCGCGGTTAGCGTGTTACCAGCCCACGTCAGATCTACTGCTTCCTGGCCAACTTGAGCTGTCGTGTTATCCAACGAGGCAAAGTCAACCGAACCGGGGCCGTCCCCACCAAAATCAAGATCCAGTGTGTCGGCAAAGATAGCTTCCTCGGCATTACTATCACCAGGATAAACTGTCAGATCACCAGTCGTACTAGCCGGGTTCCCACCGGTCAGACCATCATCATCAACCAGCGCTGAGCTATCGCCGCCACTGGGCTCGTTCGCGTCAACAACCTGGAATGAGAAATTCGCAGTGGAGACATCACCATCACCATCAGTAACGGTGTAGGTACCTGTAATCGGATCTACCAGGCTTGTCGTTGGGTTGTCAGCGGTGAACGAGTAAGAGCCATCGGCTTTAACCTTTATGGCTCCATCTTCAAGATCGATAGATTGGCTGAAGCCATCCACGCCAAATTCCAGATCAGTTCCATTGATCTGGGTTACTGTTGCTGCATCTGCTCCTTCGACAAAATCGAACTCGCCGGTCACCGTTGCACCTTCGCTGACATTTTGGTTCGATTCATCACTTGCAAGGGGCACATCATCAACAATGTCGATCACCAGATCGCCTGATGCCGAATCACCATCGCTATCGGTGACTACCACTGCGAAAGTATCTGAAGTGGCGTCACCACTGGTGTTATCCGTCAGTACGTAGGTGTATTCGATAGCACCGGCAGCGATGCTGTCTATGGTCAGTGTGCCATGT
>JABIQN010000024.1 GCA_018699395.1 Gammaproteobacteria bacterium | reverse complement strand
GTCAAACGAATGGGAGCGAAGCTACTGTCCATCACTGGCAACCCCAAATCTACAATGGCAAAAGCAGCTGACGTACATCTCGATATCAGCGTTACCGAAGAAGCCTGCCCGCTAAACCTCGCACCTACCGCCAGCACCACAGCCACTATGGCCATGGGGGATGCGCTAGCCGTTGCGCTGCTCAATAGTCGCGGGTTTACGGCTGAGGACTTTGCACGCTCGCACCCCAGTGGCAATCTTGGTAAACGACTAGTTCTTCGAGTCTCCGATATCATGCGTAGCGGTGATCGTATACCCGCGGTTACGTCGGACGTGAGCTTGCGCGACGGGCTAATGGAAATGACCGACAAAGGTCTTGGAATGACTGCGGTCGTATCAGATGATCGAACGCTGGAGGGGATCTTCACCGACGGCGACTTGCGCCGAACTCTGGATAACGGAGCTGATATTCACAGCACGCATATCCGCGATGTGATGCATGGCAACTGCAAAACAATATCCTCTGACATGCTGGCGGCCGAGGCACTACATATCTTAGAAGAGAATAAGATTACGTCGCTAGTGGTGACGGATGAAGATAACAAACTAGTTGGGGCCCTTAATATTCATGATCTGTTCCGCGAGGGCCTGATGTGAGTGGTGGTTCCTTAGGGGTGATTAAGCTCGTCGCCTTCGACGTCGATGGCGTATTCACGGATGGGCGCTTCTACCTATCTGACACTGGGGTCGAATCGAAGGTATTTAATACTCAAGACGGTTTTGGAATCCGAAAATTGCTGAATTCCGGCGTAGCCGTCGCCGTTATCAGTGGTCGAAAGTCCGCTGCCGTCGCCAAACGGATGTCGGAACTCGGAGTTATGCATGTCGTGGAAGGATGCTCCAATAAAGTTGCCGCGCTTGATGAAATCATTGGTGGCCTCAAAATCTCTGCTTCCGAATGTGTCTATGTCGGTGACGATGTGCCGGACTTGCCGTTACTCAATCATGTCGGTATTTCAATCGCCGTCGCGAACGCTGTGCCGGAACTGCACCTTAAGTGCGATTATTCGACGTCGGCTAGTGGTGGGTTTGGTGCTGTTCGAGAAGTCTGTGAACTGATACTCGCTGCGCAGAGTCAATAGAGCTCATGAGTCCTCGCACCATTACCTTTGTTGCGCTGCTGTCTGCCGGTGCAATTGGCAGCTGGTATCTTGCGCGCTCAAACGCTCCAACATACGATGACGAATTACCCTATAACCCAGCGCATCAGAGCTACTACCTCAAACAGGCTCGCATATTAGGCACCAGCGATGACGGTAGCCTTCTGTATGAAATAGAAGCGGAGCATGCAGAACAGCTGGAAGATGACCGCATAGAATTTACCGAAGTGCGTATTCGATACTTGCCGGGCAGCGAAGTGCCATGGATTGTTAATGCTGATTATGCGACGTTGCGAGAAGGTGCCCCTAGAATTGCATTGCGCGGTTATGTACAGATAGTCAATCCTGGCAATCCTGGCAATCCTGGCGAGTATGAAACAGAAATTCGGACAGAATATATGGAGCTCGATCCCGACGGATTTACCGCCGAGACTGGCCAGCGAGTACAAATTCGATTTGGCTCCCGAAGCGTCACGGCAACGGGCATGCTAGCATCACTTAAGGATGACAAAATCGAACTCAAATCCAATATTCGCGGAAAAATAGCCCCCTAAAATGAATGCCATGAGTCGCAACACATTCATTGTCCTACTGCTGTCTGCGATGCTCGCTCCTGATGTGTCGACAGCTCAGACAACAGACCTGGATTTACGTCGCCTGCCTTGGGATATATTCGCGGAAACCATGATTTTTGATGGCAAAACGTCTACCTATATCTACACCGATATCAAATTTTCCCAAGGAGTAATCTCCATCGAATCTGATGAAGGACGTGCGACATTAGATCAGAACAACAGCGGATCCTGGATTTTCTCTGGTAATGTCAAGATAGACGTCAACACCAGCAAAATTGAGTGTGATTCTGCTGAGCTTTTATTCGACGGCAATGTACTGACCAAAGCGACCGTCACGGGTCGTCCTGCAGCGTTCTCCTTGCAATCCACTGGATTAAATGACGCAACATATGCTGAGGCCAGAAAATTATTATACGACGTACAAAGCGGCGTTATCGAGTTCTCCGAGCAGGCCACTATCACAGAAAGTGGCAATGAAATTTCATCCAGCTACCTCATGTATGACATTAACGAGCGACGCATAAATGCCAATTCATTAGGTGTTGACGATGATCGCGTCAGGATCACCTATACGCCGACCGACAGCACCATCGAGAAAGAAGCGTTGGTCGAAGGTGGCGACCGATGAGTATTCTCAGCGTTCAGGATATATCCAAGAGCTACAAGTCACGCAAGGTTGTAAAAGATCTATCGCTCGAAATTAAGAGCGGTGAGGTAGTTGGCCTTTTGGGACCTAATGGGGCTGGAAAAACGACGGCTTTTTATATGATTGTCGGCCTCATATCGGCAGATAAAGGCAGCATACTTTTGGACGGCAAGGATCTTACGGCCAAACCTATGCATGACCGCTCCAAACTTGGCTTGGGATACTTGCCGCAGGAAGCATCTATTTTTCGCAAGCTCACCGTCGAACAAAATATTCTAGCGATATTAGAAAACCGTAAGGACTTGGAGCGTGCCGGACGCGAAAAAGAACTTGAAAACCTGCTCGATGAGCTGCATGTCAGTCATGTTCGCAAGAGCTTAGGTATTAGCCTGTCAGGCGGAGAGCGACGACGTGTCGAAATAGCTCGCGCGCTGGCGGCAAATCCATTGTTTGTATTGCTTGATGAGCCGTTCGCCGGGGTCGACCCGATATCAGTTCTCGATATTCAGCGCATTATCAGACACTTGTGTGAGCGGGATATAGGTGTCCTCATTACTGACCATAATGTTCGCGAAACACTGGGTATTTGTGGGCATGCTTATATCTTGAATGACGGCAGCCTGATCGCGGCCGGATCACCTAATGATATTCTGGAGAATCAATACGTTCGAGAAGTGTATCTCGGACAAGAATTCAAACTCTGAGGCAGACTGAACACTGATGAGGCGTCGATATACATCGAATCTGCCGAAAAGAGAAATTAGTACATGCTAAAACCTTCGTTGCAGCTAAAAATTGGTCAGTCATTAACCATGACGCCACAACTGCAGCAGGCTATTCGCCTGTTGCAGTTGCCAACTCTGGATTTACATACACAGATTCAAGAAGTGCTCGAAGAAAACATTATGCTTGAGATGGAAGATCTTCCTGATGCTCTGAGCGCCAATACCGAGTCCGCTGTCGAAGTAGAGACCATTAAAACTGACGAGCTATGGCAGTCACAAGTAGTCGAACAATCGCAGGACGGCGGCTGGGATGGAGAAGATCGACCAATCACCGAATTCGCTGACGAATTGGGCGAGACCCTGCATGAGCATCTTAATTGGCAATTGGAAATCGAAAGATTCACCGCCCGCGAAATGTTGATCGGTGAAGCGCTCGTCGACTCTATTAACGACGACGGTTATCTGATCGACGATATAGAGGAAATAATCACGAGCCTAGACGAGCAGCCTCCAGTCATGGTGGAGGAGGCCGAAAAAACGTTGTTGAAAATCCAGCGCCTCGATCCAGTCGGCGTTGGCGCTCGATCGCTTTCCGAGTGTGTTATGCGTCAGATCGAACAGCTCGACGTCAGTACGCCGGGCTATCAGCTCGCCCTCAACATCGCCGGTGGCCATCTCGACCTCGTCGCCAGCCGGGACTATGGGGAGCTACGTCGCGGGCTTCATATCTCAGAGGAGCATTTGCACGAAGCACTGGCGCTTGTCAGAGCGTGCAACCCGAAGCCTGGTCTTGCGGTCAGCCCAGCAACGGCCCAATACGTCATTCCAGATGTATTTGTTCAAAAGATCGACAATCGATGGCAAGTAGAAATCAGTCCGACCGGAATTCCGAGGCTTTCAGTCAATCAACAATATGCCAAGCTACTGCATGGCAGCAGTGAACATGCCGTTTTGAAGGCGCAACTTCAGGAGGCCCGTTGGTTTATTCGCAGTCTTGAAATTCGCAATGAGACATTAATGAAAGTCGCCACGAGTATCGTGTCGCGTCAGGTGGGCTTCCTCGAACTCGGCGACGAAGCGATGAAACCAATGGTGCTGCGAGACATCGCAGAAGAAATCGGTATGCACGAGTCAACGATTTCACGTGTAACCACTAATAAATACATGCACACGCCTCGTGGCGTCTTCGAATTCAAGTTTTTCTTCTCCAGCCACCTCTCTTCAGACAGCGGCGAAGACCAGTCCTCGACGTCGGTTCGCGCAAAAATTCGTAAGATGATTGCCGCAGAGAACCCGGCGAAACCACTGAGTGACAGCAAGGTCATGAACTTACTTAAGGATGAGGGCATTTCAGTTGCGAGAAGAACGGTCGCGAAGTACCGTGAAGCTATGAGCATCTCGTCATCGAGTGAACGCAGGACTCGTGAAACGAAATAAAAGATTAGGTAGTAATCACACTGCAGGAGGACTTTGAGACCGCCATTCTGATCCAATAAAGGAACGCAAGATAACTAAAACTGGAGACAGCTATGCAATTGAATATTTCAGGCCATCATGTCGAAGTAACCAATCCACTAAGGGAATACGTCGAATCAAAAATTCAAAAAACAGCCCGTCACTTTGACCTCGTGTCTGACGTCCATTGTATTCTGACTGTTGAAAAACTCCGTCATAAAGCTGAGGCAACAGTTCATGTGAATGGTGGTACGATCTACGCTGATCATACTGAAGAGGGCATGTACGCCGCGATCGATGGTCTCGTGGACAAAATTGAAAGACGAGTCAGAAAATACAAAGAAAAACTTGTCGATCACCGCGTTAAAGATAAAGAGAAGATCAGGTACGCCTGAACCGCATATGATCTATACGGTCAGACGGCCATACAGATCGCAAGCGAATCCAATCCAATGCTGCTCGAAGAAATCATCAAGCCCAATAGCGTGCTTTGTAACGCTACAGCACGAAGCAAGAAACATTGCCTCGAAATTCTTAGCGAATTACTGGTCCGGTCATATCCGGAAATCGCTAGTGATAATATTTTCAGAAGCCTGAATCAACGCGAGCGACTCGGCTCCACCGGACTCGACAGCGGCGTGGCATTTCCGCACTGTCGCGTTGATGATCTTAAGTTTAGTAATGCTGCGTTGATCAAGCTATCTAAACCAGTGGATTTTGATGCTGTTGACGGTGAGCCCGTCGATTTGGTACTTGGCATGATGGTCCCGATCGAGCTCGATGATAACCATTATACGAATATCAAAATAGTCACCCAGGTTCTCGCCGATGAAGAGCTGCGCTCTCGCCTGCGCGGGATGAATTCGAGTAGCGACCTCTATGAAGCATTGCTCAACGGTTCTGCGTTGATTGCGCCGGATCAGCTGCGCGCAGCGCAGGGAGGCTGGCCACTGTAGTTTCACGACTACAGCTACCATACCGAAAGATCTCCGACTGATTGTAGTCAGCGGCTTATCAGGGTCTGGCAAAACAGTCGCGCTAGACGATCTGCGTGCGCAAGATATCAGGAGTCAAGACCGAAAAGCTTGCTGACAAGCTGCGCAAACATCACGAGCCTATCCTCACGCGCCACAACAACCTTGCGCATCATCGAATCCAGCCGGACTAAGCTGCTAAACTCCGTCGACATGGATACTAGAGAGCCAATCAAGAATAACCTCGATGAGCTGCGCGAGCAGTTAGATGGTGGACGTATGCGTCTGGCTCAGATCATGGTCAACAGCCTGCATCCATCCGAAGTCGCTCGTCTGCTTGAGTCCCTGCCGCATAAGAAGCGCAGCATGCTCTGGGAGCTCGTCGACCCTGAAATCGAAGGTGACGTTCTTGTAGAGGTCTCCGATGAGGTTCGGGATGGCCTTATAGAGGGTATGCAGACCGAGGAACTGATCGCGGCTGCCGAAGGCATGGAGGTCGACGATCTCGCTGACTTATTGGTCGATCTACCAGAAACGGTCACTCAAGAGGTCCTTCAGTCCCTCAATAAACAAGATCAAGAGCGTGTGCAACAGGTGCTTGCCTACGATGAGGAAAGCGCGGGCGGCCTGATGAACGTCGATATCGTGACAATACGGCCAGATGTCACTTTGGAGGTGGTGTGTCGATACTTGCGAACCGTCGGAGAAGTTTCCGATGGGACGGACTCGATTTACGTTGTGAGTCGAGACGATAGCTATATTGGCTCACTCTATTTGTCGACGATTCTGACTAGTGACCCGCTCAATATGGTGGCGGATGTTATGCACACAGACGTGACGCCGATTTCAGCAGATACGTTGTCGGCTCAGGTCGTCTGGGAGTTTGAGAATCGTGACTTGCTATCCGCTCCAGTTGTCGATGACAATTTTCGCGTGCTCGGTCGAATCACCGTGGACGATGTCGTCGATGTCATTCGAGACGAGGCGGAACATTCCCTGATGGGTGCAGCCGGCCTCGATGAAGAGGACGACATGTTTGCGCCAGTCGTCAAGAGTGCTAGCCGCCGTGCCTTGTGGCTGGGTATAAATCTTTGCACCGCATTTCTGGCTGCCGCCGTCGTTGATCAGTTTCAAACCGCGCTTACGGAAATCGTCTTACTGGCGGTGCTCATGCCCGTTGTACCCAGCATGGGCGGCGTAGCAGGCACACAATCATTGACCATTATTACGCGCGCCATGGCGCTCGGCCAAATAAACAAGGACAACGCCATCGGAATCCTTCGTAAGGAATTTATGGTTGGCCTATTGAACGGTATTGGATGGGCAATAGTGGTATCGCTATTGACCTTCCTATGGCTCGGCGAATGGAAAATTGGCGGGATCATCGGCGCCGCAATCATCATCAATATGGTTTTTGCGGCTCTCGCCGGATTCAGCATTCCACTGATTCTGAAACAAATGAAAATCGATCCGGCACTCGGCGGTGGCGTAGTACTCACTACGATCACTGATGTAATCGGTTATGCAACATTCCTAGGGCTTGGTGCGGCGGTTTATCTGTAACGATCAGCTGTCATTAGCTCGAAGAGAACTAAGGTCCCTCTTGATCCAGGCTGGCGCGAATAATCTCGGTACGTTTGCCCCACGAACAAAGGCCTCAAGCTCATCTTTGACCTTCATCGCATCCTTATAACCCAACGCGATCAGCTCCCTCGTGTAAGACTTTTCGAACAACAGGAAGCTTAACAGTTTATTTTCACCTGGCCCCTTGCTGCCTACGCCACGCAAGAGCGCACGGATGGCGAACGGCAGTTCTTGCCTGTGACGAAATGCGATGTCTCGCAGATCTTCGCTGGGAACGACCAACATCGTATCAATCGACCGTACCCTTTTCATCGCTCCCTTTCGTTCTTGCTCTGGTACTGAATCGATAAGTTCATTTATGCGCGTGATGCGCTCAAGATCTGAGTACAAGCCATCCATGAAAAGTGTGTCGAGCACATAACCTGCAATCTGACCAAAGCTCGGTGGTGGTCCCAATTCAGTGGGTTCTTTTTCACCCATTTCGTCGCGAATACCGATGACAAGGATTCTGTCGGCGCCAAGATGAACAGCAGGACTCAAAGGTGTCGCCTGTCGCATTGCGCCGTCACCATAGTATTCGCTGCCGATTCTCTGCGGCGGGAAAACCATGGGCACGGCGATACTCGCCATTAAATGATCAAGATTAAGATCTGATTGAATTCCGCGCCGACGCGTCCGATCCCAGTTGCCACACTCCGGCGCACCTTCAAAAAACGATTTGGAGCATGCTGACCCATACCCCGCCGCCGTCACTGCAACCGCCTCCAGATGACCATTCTTAATCGATTGTTGAATTCTGGAAAAATGGATGTTCTTGCTCAATAATTTCCGCAAAGGCGCATTATCCAGCAACGACTTGGGCGTTCCCGCCAACCAACCACCTAGTACGATCGACGACAGCCAATGCACGCTACTCTTGAGCATTGTGAGATGGTCGGTTTTGTATACGTGGTTACACCGAAAATGCGCCCATACGTGCTCAAGCTCTGCCAGAGCCGAACGTAAATGTGCTGCTCTGGATGCCAAAACGACGGCATTTACGGCACCGGCGGAAGTACCGCTAATGATCGGGAACGGATTCGGGCTGGATCTGGGTAGAATTTCAGTAATCGCTTTGAGCACGCCAACCTGAAAGGCGCCACGTGCGCCGCCGCCCGGGAGTACGAGTGCTGTTTTCATAGATTCAGACGGATTGATCATAAAGCTCATTCAATAATGTTACGTATCGCACAAAGGAGCGTACTATAGTGTCATGGTGCCTGACGTTATCTATTTCATGTCACCACCACTTAATGTAAGGAGCCCAACTTATGAAGCAATGTATTACAACTACCCCCGGAACACTTGTATTTATTATCGCTGCGCTAGCCTTTACATCTATCAGTATAGCCAATGACCAAACTGTAATTGGAAGCCCTGCCCCCGAATTTGAACTTCCCGATCAGTCAGGTCAACTGCATTCATTGGAAGACTACCGCAATCAATGGATTGTGTTGTATTTCTATCCCAAGGATGAGACGCCAGGTTGCACAACTGAAGCCTGCGAGTTTCGCGACAACATTTTCGCGTATCGAGATCTGAACGCTCAAATTCTTGGTGTCAGTATGGACGATGTCGATTCTCACAAGGCATTCGCAGAAAATCATGGACTGCCTTTCCCACTTCTGGCCGACGTCGGTGGTGAAACATCAACAGCTTATGGCGTCAAAACACGAATGTTCGGGATGACCGTCGCAAAACGACAAACATTTATTATTTCTCCCGATGGGACAATCGCTAAACACTACGAGAAGGTAAAACCTGATTCACATTCTTCAGAGGTGCTTACGGATTTAAAAGAATTAGGGGCCGGTGGGTAAGAAGTCGGCGCGCGAATACATTCATCACTTAGCCGGAAATACATTCCGTATCGTATTCCCACGCTGGTCTCTTCAGCGCAGCGCTTTAATGCCTTCCTCTAGACCCGCGATCGTTAGGGGATACATGCGGTCATCCATTAGGTCTCTGACTAGCTTTACGGATGGTGTGTAGTCCCAGCGGATTTTCGGTTCTGGATTTAGCCAGACAGCTTTGGGGTAGGTATTCAGCAAGCGCTTGATCCAAACTGCGCCAGGCTCTTCATTCCAGTGTTCAACGCTACCTCCTGGATAGGCGATTTCGTAGGGACTCATTGTCGCGTCACCGACGAAAATCAGCTTGTAGTCTGAAGTGTACTTATGCGTAATATCAAGCGTTGAGGTCTTTTCAGATTGCCGACGTCGATTGTCTTTCCACATACTTTCATAAACGAAGTTGTGGAAATAGAAATACTCAAGGTGTTTAAACTCGCTGCTGGCGGCCGAGAAAGTTTCCTCACAAATACGGACGTGATCGTCCATTGAGCCGCCGATGTCGAGGCACAATAATACCTTCACTGCATTATGGCGTTCTGGGGCCATACGGATATCTAACATCCCGCCATTGCGGGCCGTCTTGTCTATCGTGTCGCTCAGATCCAGCTGGTCAGCGGCGCCTCCTCGTGCGAACTTTCTCAAACGACGCATCGCCACTTTAATATTGCGCGTACCGAGCTCAACCGAGTCATCAAGGTTTCGATATTCGCGTTTTTCCCATACTTTTGCGGCACTACGGTTTCGGGACCCTTGTTGACCGATGCGAACACCTTCCGGATTATAACCGTAGGCCCCAAATGGCGACATGCCAGCAGTGCCTATCCATTTGCTGCCACCCTCATGACGTTCATCCTGCTCGTCAAGGCGCTCTTGCAAGGCTTTCATGAGTTCATCAAAGCCACCCATTGATTCAATGAGCCCCTTTTCCTCCTCAGACAATTGCAGCTCTGCTTGAAGTTGCAACCATTCCTCGGGGATCTCCTGCAGCAGATCGGAAAGCGAATCGTCAACGCCCTTGAAGTAAGCGCCAAATATTCTGTCGAATCGATCCAGATGTGCCTCGTCTTTTACGAGTGCCGATCTCGCGAGGAAATAGAAATCATCCACGCTCTGGCTCGCTAGGCCGCTTTTCATCGCGTCGTGTAGCATCAATAACTCAGTTATCGACGTTTTCATGCCACCTTCGCGCAGCATATAAAAAAACGGAATCAGCATGGACGAGCTTCTTGTCGCTACTGTGGACTGGCGCGCCGATCGAGAAACACGAGTTGCTCGAACAAATGGACGTCCTGCTCATTCTTCAGTAGCGCACCATACAAGGGAGGAATTGCGCTTTGAGCGTTTTCAGTTTGTAACGCCTCAATAGGTATATCTTCGGCTAGCAGTAGTTTTATCCAATCAAGCAATTCCGAGGTCGACGGCTTCTTCTTCAAACCTCGCACATCGCGCACCTTGTAGAAGGCGTTCAACGCTTCAGAGAGCAACTCTTTCTTGAGATTGGGGAAATGGACATTGACAATCTGCGCCATCGTTTCCTGATCTGGGAACTTGATATAGTGAAAAAAGCAGCGCCGTAAGAAGGCGTCTGGCAATTCTTTTTCATTATTGCTGGTAATAATAATGATTGGTCGGTGCCGCGCTTTGACGAGTTTCTTTGTCTCATAGACATAGAACTCCATGCGATCAAGTTCCTGCAATAGATCAT
The DNA here is from genome assembly GCA_018699395.1 of Gammaproteobacteria bacterium. Taxonomy (GTDB): domain Bacteria; phylum Pseudomonadota; class Gammaproteobacteria; order Steroidobacterales; family Woeseiaceae; genus UBA1847. Next base: position 9,522 of record JABIQN010000024.1, on the reverse strand, counting down.
TTGGAAACTCTATATCAGCTTTGTCGATCTCATCAATCAAGAGAACTGGCTGCTCTATACAGTCAAACGCCTCCCAGACCTTGCCGCGCATAATATAATTTGAGATGTCATGAACTTTATCATCCCCTAGCTGCGAGTCGCGCAGGCGAGCTACGGCATCATATTCGTACAAACCCTGCTGTGCCTTGGTCGTGGACTTGATATGCCATTCGAACAGTGGCCTACCCATTGACTCGGCGACTTCTATCGCCAATCGGGTTTTGCCAGTACCAGGCTCACCTTTGATAAGGATCGGACGCTCGAGCGTCACAGCGGCATTGACTGCCATACTCAAGTCATCAGTGGCGATATAGGAGTTGGTGCCTTTGAATCTGCTCTCAGTCATGCCATTTTCCGAATAGTGCGTTCACCGCATCTTAACGCTTGAGCGGGGTCAACGTCAGCGTATGTTTAACCTTACCCGGCAAAAATGGGCTCGATTCGCCTTTGACCCATTCTGAGTGACCAGCAGTGTAATAGGGTGAAAGAGGGTGCCCGCTTGCGCCCGTCGGCATTTGCATCAGACCGTTAGTCTCATCACCGGGCGATACAGAAAAGCGCTCCGATGCACCGAACGTCGCACCTTGAGCCTTCGGCATATTGACATCACCATTGAGTTCCTCATACGGCATATCCAGGTAAGCACCCAGAATTGGAATACTGTCACTCAACGGATGTCTAATAGAGGCGCGATTGACTTCACCCCATGTCCGAGAGGACAAAGGACCATCAAAATTTTCACTGTAATATTCGATGTTTTGCTGAACCGCTGCTAATAAGAATTGCTGCCAATTATCATAGCCAACAGGCAACATATGAGCCGGGCGCTCGGTTATTAGCGACCACAGTGCTGCTTCAAATTGATTGCTTCGGCGTACTTTTACATCATCGCCATAGGCGTCACGAACCGGAGCGATCAGTGCGTGAAAAACCCGTCTCTCTACTTCCAAGCGAAATGTCCGAACCAGTCGATAGCCTGCCGATTCAGGTGCTGCTCTTGGAATCCACTCAGCAACGATGCGCCGGTATTCTTCAAGATCGGCATGGCCCTTTATTGCACCTTCATTAAGGACCTCCAGCAACAGATCGCGCCAAGTTTTCAAAAACAATGCGCGATCATCGTACTGTATTGCCAGCATATCGGCCGGGACGAACGAGTCTTTGGCGAATAGGGCATCTCGAATCTGCCTTGCTCTTGCGCCCAGATCATAACCGCCGTCGCCGATTATCTGCAGCGCTTCGGCATCCGCAACGCGTGCATTAGCAGTCCAGATTCGACCACTTTGTGGATTGACTACCCGCGGATAGTCCTCAGCTGCAACCCAGCCGGTCCATCCAGCCTCGAGGCTCCAATCCGCTGGCAGCATAGCGTTGAAATCTGTCTTCGCTGGGATTTTGCCCGCAATCGTCCAAGCAATACTGCCGTCCTTATCGCCGGTTACAAAGTTTTGCGGTGGCATCCCCATCGTGTTGGCGATATCCAGTGCAGCGGATACTGACGGTGCGGTTTCGAGTTTCAATATATTCAAGTTGATTGCGTCTGGGCTGTGCGCAATCCAACTGACTGCTATCTCACCATCTGGATAATCCGCGTCATCGACAACCGGACCCCATATCGTTTCGCGAATCTGATGCTTGATAGAATCGGCACCTTTCACGTTTATTACTTCATTGAATACGTCGTAAGGCAACTCTCCTTGCGGTATTTTGTAAGTTCCGGCAACCGTTCCTGGCTGCAAAACAACAGCGTCTGTATAATCGCCATAACTGTTGGTGAATCCCCAAGCAACATGTGTATTACTACCAGCGACGACAAAAGGCATGCCCGGCAAGGTGACACCCGAGACATCTATGGGTGCGTCACCGTTGACGACAAGCCGAGCACGGTAGTAAATGTTGGGTGCATTCAATCCAAGGTGCATATCATTCGACACCATCGCTCGACCAGTCTTAGTCAACGCGCCTGATATCGCCCAGTTGTTACTACCAGGTAGTGGCGGCCTTCCTTGCTCGTTAGCAGCTGGAGCAGCATCATCGACGTTCTGCAACGAAAAAATATCTGCTGTCGGTATAGGCGTGACGTTGCGCGCCTCACCCATTATCGGCGCATCCCAGGGAGTGCCATCCGGGTACATCCAGTCATAGACTTCACTGGGCAATACATTGTGTACCAGACCGCGTCGCACTTCTTTACGAGCTCGATCATCATTGAGTTGCATGAACATTGCATAGACAACGAGGATAGAATCCTCTGCCAGCCACTGCTGTGGGTCTATACGAAGAACAAAGTATTCAAATGGTCGGGCGCCGAGAGAATCAAGGCCTGCGTTCACACCATCAGCATAACGCTGCAACAACTCCTTTGTTTCACTGGTCTCCGCCTGAAGAATTGATCTGGCCCGCGAACGAAAACGATGAAAGCGATATTGCTTATCAATATTTACGGCGGTGGCCCCGACCACCTCAGACAGTTCGCCCGCGGCCTGCCGACGAATCAAATCCATTTGAAAGAATCGATCCTGCCCATGTGCATATCCGGTCGTGAATGCAAGGTCGATTCGACTGCTGGCTGTAATGATGGGGATGCCAGCGTCGTCTCTTTGGATGGTCGCAACAGCGGACAATCCTGGAACAAAAAATTCACCATCCAATTGAGGAAGGCTAGCTCGTAAGCCAAGCCAACCAAGCAGCACGACAACGAACAATAATGTGGTTACCCCGCCGAGCAGGTGCCCAATATATTTTCTCAAGAACTCGATGTTATTTTAATGACTGACATTGAATTAGTGCTTCCGGACACACCATTCAGCTCACCCTTCGTCAATAACGCAAAATCACCTTCTTCTACAAGCTTGTTCGCGAGTAAGGTATCGACAATATCCCGATATAGGCTGCGCGGATTTTCGCCATCAATCTCGAACTGAACCGGGTAAACGCCGCGGTACATCGCGACGCGTCGACTCGTTGATACGTAAGGCGTAAACGCATAAATCGGAATGTCAGACCGGATACGCGACATCCAGCGAGTCGTTGAACCCGACTCCGTCAATGCGATGATCGCTTTGACGGACATATGATTTGCTGTGTACATCGTTGCCATGGCTATCGCTTCGTCCACCAACCCGAAATGATCCTGCATTCGATGACTTGTCTGACTGATCGGCTGCGGGAACTTCTCAGCGCCTACACAAACTTCCGCCATTGCTGCGATCGTACCTGCAGGATACGCTCCCATCGCAGTTTCGCCGGACAGCATTACGGCATCGGTACCGTCAATCACGGCATTTGAAACGTCGGAAACTTCGGCGCGTGTCGGAATCGGATTCTGGATCATCGATTCCATCATCTGCGTTGCAGTAATGACGATCTTGTGGGCCTTTCGTGTCTTGCGAATGAGCTTTTTCTGAATACCAATAAGCTCGGCATAACCTATTTCAACGCCAAGATCACCGCGCGCCACCATGATGACGTCAGATGCTTCAATAATTGAATTGATGTTCTCCACTGCTTCAACGCGTTCAACTTTCGCCACAATCAGGCCATTACCGCCGGCCTCCTTCAGTAAACGTCTCGCTTCTTCAACGTCCTCACCGTTGCGCACGAATGAGACCGCAAGGAAATCCAAATTCATTTCAGCGGCGAGACGAATGTTCTGCTTATCGATCTCGGTTAGCGCAGGAGCCGACAACCCACCGCCCTTGAGATTAATTCCTTTGTGGTCCGATAGAATGCCACCATTGATGACAGTCGTATGGATGCGCGTGCCGTCAATACTGACAATTTCGAGTGTAATCATGCCATCGTTCAGAAGCAGAATATCGCCCGGCGATACATCTTCATGCAGGGAATCCAGAGCGACTCCAACGCCGTCCTGATCTCCATCCATAAGGTCGAGTGTGCTATCGAGGAAGAATCTTTCACCATCAACGAGAGAGACGCTATGTTCCTTGAACCGCCGGATCCTAATTTTCGGTCCTTGCAGGTCGCCCATGATGCCGACTTCGCGGCCACAGGACTCCGCTGCTGATCGTAATAAATCAGCGCGGCGAATATGATCGGCTGCGTCGCCGTGTGAGAAATTCAATCGTGCAACGTCCAGACCAGCATTGATCATGTCGCATAGCGTTTCTTTGTCGTCTGACGCTGGACCCAGCGTCGCGACAATCTTAGTTCGTCTTAGCATGTATTGGATTATCGCACAGCTTTGACCTAACGTTAATCGCTGAGGGAAATGAAAGCTCACTGTTCAGAAATTGCGACAACCTAGCGACGGCATCGTGGGGTGATTTGCTGTCGTGTGAAGATACCGACACCATATCTAATTCTTGCGCAGTGGTCGGTGCGCGGCTGGATGGTAGCCAATATATACTCGCCAACAATGCATCCTCGGCCTCCGAGCTTGCTGGCATTTGCTTTTCTCCAGACCGGCAAACTATACCCCTCAACATTCAATACCCAGGTATGACATTGGCTATCGCCGGCGATTGACCTATTTAGAGCGTTTTTCCAAGATAGCTACAGCCGGGAGTGTCTTGCCTTCTACGAATTCGAGGAAGGCGCCTCCGCCGGTCGAAATGTAAGAAATATCGTCTGCAACGCCATATTTATCGATAGCGGCCAAAGTATCGCCGCCGCCAGCAACTGAGAATGCAGGACTGGCTGCGATGGCCTCTGCCAGCGCTTTCGTACCCGAACCGAATTGATCGAATTCGAATACGCCGATTGGGCCATTCCAAATGATCGTGCCAGCATTCGCGAGTATTTCAGAGAATTGTGCGGTCGTGTCCGGGCCAATATCCAATATCAACTCATCAACCGCTATCGCTTCCACTGCTTTATTAGTCGCCGATGCATCTGATGAAAACTCGTTAGCGACAACAACGTCTATTGGAATCGGAATATCGGCTTTGTCATTTTTATTTCTGGCCAGCGCGCGAGCGGTATCCAACATGTCTGGCTCGTAGAGCGATTTGCCAACATCGTGGCCAGTGGCAGCGATAAACGTATTGGCGATGCCCCCGCCGACGATAAGATGATCCACAATATCCGTCAGAGCATCGAGCACCAACAGTTTCGTCGAGACTTTTGATCCACCAACTATAGCTACAAATGGACGAGCTGGATTCTTCAGGGCCTTATCTAAAGCTTCAAGTTCTGAAACTAATAATGGCCCAGCACAAGCTATAGGCGCATGTTCTGCAACACCATATGTACTTGCCTGTGCTCGATGCGCAGTTCCAAAGGCGTCCATAACAAAAACGTCACAAATTGAAGCCATATACATTGCCAAGTTTTCATCACAAGCTTTCTCGCCTTCATGAAAACGCACGTTTTCAAGAAGCACTAATTCACCAGGTTTTAATTTAATTGGACCACTGGTGATCCAGTCATATTTTAATGGCACCTCACGATCAAGTAATTCACTTAAACGGTCTGCCACAGGCTTTAAAGAAAATTTTTCTTCGAAAACTCCCTCAACCGGTCGCCCGAGATGCGACATCAGCATCACCGCCGCACCCGAAGCAAGTGCAGCGGTGATAGTGGGTAAAGCTGCGCGAATACGAGCATCTGAAGTGACTTTTCCATCAGCCACAGGCACATTCAAATCCTCACGGATCAACACGCGTTTACCACTAAGGTCAACGTCAGTCATTTTGATGACAGACATGAATACTCCCAGCTGAGTAGTCTGATTACTTTGCGTTGACGAGTGCGACAGTGATGTCGAGCATGCGATTCGAGAAGCCCCACTCGTTGTCATACCAAGAGCAAACCTTCACGAGCGTACCACCCATGACTTTGGTCAGTGTCGAGTCATAGGCTGACGAGTGCGGATCATGATTGAAGTCCACGGATACCAATGGCTCATCGTTGTAAGCTAAAATACCCTTGAGCGAGCCTTCGCTAGCCGCCTTCAACACTTCGTTTATCTCGTCGACGGATGTTTCGCGATTTGCGACGAACGTAAGATCAACTGCCGAGACGTTGATTGTCGGTACGCGCATAGAAAAACCGTCCAATTTGCCATTCAACTCCGGCAACACCAGTCCAACCGCTTTGGCAGCACCTGTGCTTGTAGGAATCTGCGACATTGTCGCTGAACGAGCTCGACGCAAATCTGAATGGTAAACATCTGTCAGAACTTGGTCGTTAGTGTATGCGTGAATGGTGGTCATGAGGCCATGCTTGACGCCGATAGTTTCATGTAATGGCTTGACCAAAGGCGCTAGGCAGTTGGTCGTGCAAGAGGCGTTTGAAATAATCGCATGATCCGCTGTCAGGTCGTCATGATTGACGCCGTAGACGAATGTGCCATCTATGTCAGAACCACCCGGTGCAGAAATTACGACTTTCTTCGCGCCAGCCTCAATGTGCTTGCCGGCGGTTTCGCGAGTACGGAAAAAACCGGTGCATTCGAATACGACTTCGACCCCCAATTCACCCCACGGCAATTTGGCAGGGTCACGTTCAGCAAAGACCTTGATGCGATCGCCATTGACGATCATATCATCGCCGTCGACCTCAACAGTGCCCGGAAAATTTCCATGAGCAGTATCGCGGCGAGTCAGGTGTGCATTTGCCTTCGAGTCGCCCAAATCATTAATAGCCACTATGTCGAATTCCGCAGCGCGGCCTGATTCATAAATTGCGCGAAGGATGTTTCGCCCGATACGGCCGTAACCGTTAATACCAATCTTAATTGCCATTCCTATCTACTCCAGATTCAAATCAATAAATGTTACTTAAGTGTGTCTTTCGCGACAGCTACTATATTCTCTGTCGTGAAACCGAAATGTTCAAACAGTTCCTCTGCTGGTGCAGACTCGCCAAAGCGGTCCAGACCGACAACGCGCCCATGTGAGCCCACATAACGCCACCATGTTTCCGTGACACCCGCCTCGATGGCTACGCGTGCCGTGACCGCAGCAGGCAATACCGACTCTCGATAAGCCGCGTCTTGTATATCGAAAACGTCCGTGCTCGGCATAGATACCACACGAGCATTCACGCCGTCAGCAGCGAGTGCTTCCGCAGCTGATACCGCAAGTGCGACCTCCGAGCCGGTCGCAATAAGGATAATATCGGGCACACCGCTACTATCACGCAATACATATGCGCCACGTGCAATATCCAGAATTTGTTCGGCACTGCGATTCTGGTGCGGCAACCCTTGGCGTGTAAGGATCAGACTAGTTGGCCCATCCTGACGTTCGATCGCGTCTCGCCATGCAACCGCTGTCTCCACGGTGTCGCAAGGACGCCAAACACTCATATGCGGCATCAATCGTAAAGACGCAGTGTGCTCAACAGGCTGGTGCGTCGGCCCATCTTCTCCCAGACCGATCGAGTCGTGCGTATACACCAGAACATTTTGAATCTTCATCAGGGCCGCCATACGCAAAGCGTTACGTGCGTAATCTGAGAACGTCAAGAATGTTCCACAATACGGCAGGAAACCGCCGTGTAGCCTGAGGCCATTACAGATGGCGGTCATGCCAAATTCACGTACACCGAACCAAACGTAATTACCCTCGGCATCATCACCAGAGATCGGCACTGAACCATTATGCTTAGTCAGGTTCGAACCGGTAAGGTCAGCTGATCCACCGGCCATTTCTGGTAAAGCCGGGGCGAACGCATTGAGTGCGATCAATGATGCCTTACGGGTAGCCGCTTTCTCGCCAGCTGCATTAATATCGGCGATCGCTTTGTCGGCAAAATCACTCCAGTTGCTAGGTAATTTACCCGCCATTCGCCGTCTGAACTCGTTGGCGAGATCCGGATACTCTGCGTTGTAATTCGCGAATATCACGTTCCAGGCATTCTCGTCGGATGCACCGCGTTCCTTGCCATCCCAGCGCGACGCAATATCGTCTGGAATATCGAAAGATGCTGATTCCCAACCCAGTTCCTTCCGAGTGGCCGCGATCTCATCATCACCTAGCGGTGCGCCATGCGTTGACGCCGTGCCCTGCTTGTTCGGTGAGCCAAAGCCGATGATGGTCTTGCAACAGATCAATGTCGGTCGGTCAGGATCTGCACTAGCCTCCTCGATCGCTGCAGCAATGGCTGCGGCGTCATGACCGTCCACATTGGGAACAACCTGCCAACCGTAAGATTCAAACCGTTTCACAGTGTCATCTGTAAACCAGCCGCCAACTTCACCGTCGATCGAAATATTGTTATCGTCGTAAAGACAAATGAGCTTGCCTAGCTTTAAGGTACCCGCGAGTGAACAAGCTTCGTGGGAAATGCCCTCCATGAGGCATCCATCACCCAGAAAAACCCAGGTTTTGTGATCAACTATGTTGTGTCCAGGTTGATTGAACTCGGCCGCGAGCATCCTTTCGGCCATGGCCATACCCACCGCGTTACTGAGGCCCTGCCCCAAAGGTCCAGAGGTTGTCTCAATCGGTCCGCCCGGCTCATACTCTGGGTGGCCCGCAGTCTTATAGCCAAATTGCCGGAAATTTCTAATCTGTTCGATTGGAAAGTCTTCATAACCCGTCAGGTGCAACAGACTGTAAAGCAACATCGATCCATGACCATTCGACAGTATAAATCGATCACGATTGGCCCATGCGGGGTTCGTCGGGTTATGCCGAAGGTAGTCATTCCAAAGGACTTCGGCGATATCCGCCATACCCATTGGCGCGCCCGGGTGACCCGAGTTCGCGGCTTGTACCGCGTCCATGCTAAGGACTCGAATTGCATTCGCGAGATCGCGCCGGGCTGGCTGGCCGGCGGCTGAAGCTGTATTTGACATTGATGACCTGCGTGGTAGTTGAGAGAGAAAATTAGACTTAGTGAGCGCCGTATTTTCCCTATTATCGAGGGCTGGAGCAAGGGTACAATGCGCACCCTTAAATTTTATATGAACTCCCACTATTATGTCTAATGCTTTCCTTTTTACGTCCGAATCAGTCTCTGAGGGCCATCCAGACAAGATTGCCGATCAGATCTCTGACGGCATTTTAGATGCGATTATCGCTGATGACCCCAAAGCGCGAGTTGCCTGCGAAACCATGATTAAGACCGGCATGGTTGTTGTCGCTGGAGAAGTCACGACCTCCGCTTGGGTGGATATCGAAAATATCGTCCGAAAAATAGTCATCGATATCGGCTATGACAACTCAAGCCACGGCTTCGACGGTACAACTTGCGCAGTCCTGAATGCCATCGGAAAGCAATCGCCCGATATCGCGCGAGGCGTAGACCGCGAGTCTGAAGAGAAACAGGGTGCTGGCGATCAGGGGCTGATGTTCGGCTATGCGTGCAAAGACACTCCCGAGCTGATGCCGTTACCGATTGCACTTTCCCACCGGATCATCAATCGCATCACTGATGCGCGATTCAATAAGGAAGTGAATTGGCTGCGTCCTGACAACAAGAGTCAAGTCACAGTTGAATACGAAGGCAACACACCTGTTCGGATCGACACCGTTGTCGTTAGCGCGCAACACAGCCCTGAGGTGTCCAATG
>JABIQN010000023.1 GCA_018699395.1 Gammaproteobacteria bacterium | reverse complement strand
TCGAGGGCGAGTTGGCGGCCGAGTTTGACCAGTTCGATCTGTTCGCGGCGACTTTCCCAGCTGGCACGCTGGTAGGTGCCCCCAAAGTACGGGCGATGCAAATTATCGAGGAAATGGAACAAGTCGGCCGCGGTCTCTACGCTGGTACGGCAGGTTACTTCGGGCTGAGCGGCGACATGGATCAGGCGATCACAATTCGCACGCTGGTATTTTCGGGTGATGAGTATAGTTTTCAGGCGGGCGCCGGTATTGTTGCGGACTCCGTACCAGCCAAGGAGTATCAGGAAGTGCTGGCAAAAAGCGCCATACTGAGAAGCGCCCTCGAAATCGCGGAGGAAGGGCTATAATGGCTGATAATACATTCGACCATGTACGCATGTTGCTCGTCGATAACTACGATTCATTTACCTATAACTTGGTGCAGGCTTTTGCGGCCCATGGTGCTGAGGTTATGGTCTATAGAAACGACATGATTAGCGTTGATGAAGGCCTCGCATTGAAGCCAACGCACCTGGTGATCTCACCGGGGCCTGGCAGGCCGGAAGACGCGGGTGTATCACTGGACATGATCGCGGCGTTTGCTGGAAAAATACCAGTTCTAGGCGTGTGTCTTGGGCATCAAAGTATTGTGCAGCAGCAAGGTGGCGTCATCGTTAGGGCTGAGCGATTGATGCATGGTAAGACCTCAGAAATTAAACACGATGGAAAGTCGGTATTCGAGGGTATTTCACAGCCGTTCGAAGTTGGCCGATATCATTCCCTATGTGCTGAGGCTGATTCATTGCCCGACATACTTGAGGTTAGCGCCGAGACCGATGATGGAGTGGTCATGGGTGTGCGACATAAGACCCAGCAGATCGAAGGGGTGCAGTTTCATCCGGAAAGCGTTCTCACCCCAGAGGGCGAAACGTTAATGACAAATTTCATGCGAATGGAGGCCCAATGAGTAAGGAATACAGCTCATTGCTTGATAGTCTGTTGAACGGAGCGGCTCTGACAGAACGGCAGGCCTACGAATTGATGCACAAGTTGGCCGAGGGCGAATTACCGTCAGCGCTAGCGGGTGCGCTCCTCGTGGGGCTCAGGGCAAAAGGTGAAACGGCGGACGAAATTCGTGGCCTCGCAACTGCGATGCGCGAACTGGCCGTACATCCCGAAATTCCGGATGGCCTACCGACTGTCGACACCGTCGGGACCGGCGGCGATGGATCGGGAAGCTTGAACCTGTCAACCGGCACTGGACTGCTCGCAGCTGTATGTGGATCAAGAGTTGTTAAGCACGGTAACCGCTCTGTCTCGAGCCGATCCGGCAGCGCAGATATGCTCGAGAGTCTCGGTATGCCACTGCCGCTACATGAAAAGCAGGCTGTTGATTGCCTACAGGCAACGGGGTTTACGTTCCTGTTCGCTCCTGCCTATCATCCGGCGATGAAAGCAGTTGCCCCAATTCGTGGAGCGCTTTCAGTTCGCACAGTTTTCAATGTACTGGGACCATTGACGAATCCGGCAGCGCCACCTTTCCAGCTGATCGGCGCTTATAGTAAGGACACCGCGAAGTTGATGGCGGATGCCCTGTCCGGAATGTCTTTGGAGCGTGCTTTCGTCGTTCACGGTGAGCCGGGATGGGATGAGGCGACGCCTGCTGGGGATTTTTGGCTTTATGACGTCACTCCTGGAAATGTCATAGAGACTAAACGCAGCCCGGAAGATTATGGGCTAACACGTTGTAGTCCGACAGACCTTAAAGGCGGTGATGCGGAGCATAACGCCAATGAACTGGTGCGTGTATTCACAGGCGAAGATACCGGCGCGCATCGCGATGCGCTGCTCATGGGTACATCGCTGGTGCTGGAAGTTCAAGGTGAGGTGAAGGACGCGAAGGCCGGTGTGGCTCAGGCTGCAGCAGTGATCGACGATGGTAGTGCCGAGTCATTCCTCGGTAAATTGCGCGAGCACTTCGACGATCAATGAGTGATTTTCTGCAAATCATGGCGAGTGCCAGTGCGGCGAGAGCGGCCGCGGCTAATACGACGTTTTCATCGGCGGATTTCGATAAGCCTGTCGTGCCACTGACGCTCGATAACTTCGATGTGATAGCAGAAATTAAGGAGCGCTCACCTGCTGAGGGTGACTTGAGCTCAAGGGGCAGCGATCGTGGTGCCCGTGCTAGAGCCTATGCCAGTGGAGGGGCAGCAGCGATATCGGTACTGACAGAGCCAAGTCGTTTCGATGGGGATCTCTCGCATCTTGTGGAAGTTGCTGCTGCTGTGCCGGACACGCCGGTGATGCGTAAAGATTTTTTGGTTGAACCTGTGCAAATTCTTGAAGCACGAAAAGCAGGGGCGAGCGGTGTCTTGCTGATAACGACCATGCTAAGTGACGCCAAACTTCGCGCAATGCTGGATTGTGCCTGGGAGCATGGCTTGTTTGTTTTGCTCGAGTCTTTTAATGAAGAAGACTTGCGGCGTTCGTCTGCGTTACTGGCCAACACTGTAAATAGAGATCGGGCAGATACAGATCAACTACTCATCGGCGTGAATACCCGAAATTTGAGAACGCTTGAGGTTGATCCCGAAAGACTGCGGAATCTGGCTCAGGCGTTACCAGTCGCCAGGTGTGTTGCCGAAAGTGGACTAATTGTGGCTAATGATGCGGCACGAGTCGCCGCTTGGGGGTATCGCATGGCTCTTGTTGGCACTGCGCTGATGCGCAGCGATGATCCCGCTGGATTGATTGCAGCAATGCGAAAGGCGGGTGCTGCGACATGAGTATTTTTGTGAAGATTTGTGGCCTTAAAGAAGAGCGACACGTCAACGCGGCCATAGATGCAGGCGCCGATGCGCTTGGTTTTGTTTTCGCAAAATCTCGACGTAAAATAACGCCGGCGGATGCATCGTCTATTAGTATGAACGTGCCAGCACATATTTTACGCGTTGCAGTGATGCTGCATCCGACCAATGAAGAGTGGCAGAAAGTTCTTAGCGGGTTTTCTCCAGACGTGTTGCAAGCAGACGCACAATATTTTGCATCACTCGATGTTCCGCACTCGGTTGAGAAATGGCCAGTATTTCGCGAGGATGGTGAGGATCCTGCCACCGACGATACCTATATTTTTGAAGGAAAAAAAAGTGGGCATGGTGAGACCGTCGACTGGTCTCGTGCCGCGACGATCGCAAAGAATGGCCGGATGATCCTTGCTGGTGGGCTTTTCGCTGGCAATGTCGCGGAAGCAATTGCGACGGTCCGCCCACTTGGAGTGGATGTATCGAGTGGCGTTGAGTCAGCGCCCGGGCAGAAAGATATTCAACTGATAAAAAAATTCGTTAGTGCAGCGAAAGCTGCGGAGAAAAGTTTATGAGCACATTGTTTGCTGCCGACGAAGCCAAGCGGCTTCTAGATGCGGCCATCAAGGGTGACATGCCCGATGAACGTGGTCGATTTGGACCGTTCGGCGGCCGCTATGTACCGGAAACGTTAGTACCGGCATTCGATCGATTGGAGACCGGTGTCAAAGAGCATCTGCACAGTCCAGCCTTTCAGGCAGAGTTTCAGAAGGAATTGCGGGAATGGGTTGGTCGACCAACGGCACTGTCCTTTGCTTCGCGACTTAGTGAAGCTTGGGGAGCTGAGGTCTGGATCAAGCGTGAAGATCTAGCACACACGGGTGCGCACAAAATCAACAACGCGATTGGGCAAGCGTTACTTGCGAAGCGCCTCGGCGCGAAACGAGTCATTGCTGAAACTGGTGCGGGACAGCACGGTGTAGCCTCCGCGGCAGCCTGCGCACGAGTCGGGTTATCCTGCAGCGTGTTCATGGGTGCTGTCGATATGGAGCGACAAGCCCCGAACGTTGATCGTATTCGCCGCCTCGGTGCCGAGGTCATCGCGGTCGAGACAGGTGATAAGACACTTCGCGCCGCTATCGACGAGGCGCTGCGTGAGTGGGTAACGGATCCAGATGGAATCTACTATCTCCTGGGGTCCGCGGTTGGCGCACATCCTTACCCCTATCTCGTTCGTGAGCTGCAGTCTGTTATCGGAATCGAAGCACGCCAACAGATGTTGAGCCAGGCTGGTGGACTGCCTGATGCAGCATTCGCCTGCGTCGGCGGTGGCTCAAACGCGATCGGTCTGTTCTATCCCTTGCTCGGTGACGACATCGAGTTAATCGGTGTTGAGGCTGGTGGTATTGGTGATGGTTTAGGCGAAAACGCAGCAACACTTGCGACCGGCACACCTGGTGTACTTCAGGGATCGTACACAATCATTCTTCAGAATGATGACGGGCAGGTGCAAGAGACACAGTCGATTTCTGCCGGTCTCGATTACTCCGGCGTCGGGCCAGAGCATGCTTTACTGCAGGCAACTGGTCGGGTGAAGTACATCTCGGCGAGAGATGACGAAGCGCTCGAGGCACTGGGAGAGCTTTGTACCATCGAAGGAATTCTGACTGCACTTGAAACGTCTCACGCTTTTGCTGCAGCACGTAAATACGCGAAGCAAAATCCGGGTAAACGAATTCTGATTGGAAACTCTGGCCGCGGCGATAAAGATATACCGACGCTGACTAAGTATCCGGCGGGGATTTGATAATGAGTGCATACGAGAAAATTCATGCAGCGATATCCACGGCGAATGATTCTGGTCGAACTGCATTAGTGCCGTTCATTACCGCTGGCTATCCAGAGCCAAAAGACTTCATTGCGACACTAAAAAATGTAGCGTCAGCCGGTGATGTTGTCGAGCTCGGCATTCCGTTTTCGGATCCGATGGCGGACGGAATGACTATTCAGCGCTCAAGTTTCGTTGCCTTGCAAAAGGGCGTCAGTCTCAAATGGATATTCGACGAGCTCGATTCTGCACAGGGTGAAATAGATGCGCCGTTGGTCATGATGTCCTATCTCAACCCCTTGCGCGCCTTTGGCTTTGAAGATCTGGCAGATCGTGCACTGGCGGCTGGTGTATATGGGTTCATCGTTCCCGATCTTCCTTATGAGGAAAGCACTGAACTTCGTGTTGTATTGGAGGCCAAAGGCCTCGGACTTATTCAGTTGGTCACACCGGCTACGCCAGAAGACAGACTCAAAACTTTGTGCGATGCCTCACGCGGATTCGTATACGCAGTAACGATAACTGGCATTACTGGCGGTGCAGGGCTACCCGTGGACTTGGCGGACTATCTTACTAAGGTCGTGTCGCATTCCACTATCCCAGTCTGTGCTGGCTTCGGAATTCGCGAGGCGAAAGACGTGGCCGCTGTCGGTCAGTATGTCGCCGGCGCAATTGTCGGATCAGCTCTGGTGGAAGTCCTTGAGCGCGGCGAAGATCCAAAACCGTTTTTGGAAGCGCTTATCGAGTGAGGCCTTGTGTCATCGCAATCGCTGCTCGAGCTTTGTGTTGAGTGACGTTGAGTAGTATTGGAATCGACCACCACCGCGTTTCTTGGCATCGAACATCGCAATGTCCGCCGCCTTAATCATTCTCTCGGCCGTCAAACCCGACTCGGGGTACATCGCGATACCGATACTCGGCGTTGCATAGACTTCGCTGTTGCTGATTTCGTATTTCTCTGACAGTACCAATAGTAATTTTTGAGCTGCCACTGCCGCGTTCGCGGCTTCGCCGAAATCCTCGAGGCAAACAACAAACTCATCGCCGCCCCAACGGCCACAGAAATCGCCAACGCGTAAATTGCTTCTGAGCCGTTCAGCAACCTGATAGAGCAGAGCATCGCCGGTGTCATGGCCCAATGTATCGTTCACTGATTTAAATCGATCAAGATCTATAAAGAACGCCGCCAGTGGAGCAGCTTTTCTCTGGCTACGGCCAATCGCACGAGCCAATTGTTCCGCGAATAAGGAGCGATTCGGGAGGCCTGTCAATTCATCAAACTGAGCGAGCTTTTCAAGTTCGATCGTTCGGCGTCGAGACTCCGTGACATCGCGGAAAGTAATCACGCCACCGATGAGTTCGTGCCTGCCATCGAATAATCCCTGGCCATTGATGCTCAGCACGATATCGGGTTGCTTGGGTATTCGATAGGTGGCGATCTGGTCAGCAAATTTCTCGCCATTTCGTGCGCGCATTAGTGGTAATTCGGCGGAGCTACGATAACTGTCGCCATTCACGTCGACGCAGCAGAAGGTTTGCTCCCAGGTTGAGTTGGGTTGCATGCGCGGGCTTATTCCGAGCAAGGCGCGCGCCGCTGGATTGATTTCAAGAACGTGGCCCGTATCGTCTATAACGATTACGCCATCATTGATGTTGTTCAAGATGGACAGTGCGGTTACATCTGTCCTTGAGAGCCGCGATTGCATATGTCTGCGCTTAACGGCGTGCTCGAACGCCGAATTTTGGGCTTCGACGGATATGTCGTTAATGCACACGTACCCCTGGGCACCTGCATGCACAGCGGCAATACCGTGATGCTCATTTTCTTT
>JABIQN010000022.1 GCA_018699395.1 Gammaproteobacteria bacterium | reverse complement strand
GCTTAACTTTCGCTGCGCTCGCGACGACCGGTCGCGACATTCGCTTCGACTTGGGTCGCATCGAGGGCTATAAGAATTTCTGCAACAAGCTCTGGAATGCCGCTCGCTATGTGTTGATGAACACCGAGTCACTGGATGAGGGCGAAGTGGAATTCAGTTCCGCCGATCGCTGGATCCGATCACGGCTTAATACCGCGACGGCAGATATGCACCAGCACCTCACAAGTTACCGACTCGATCTGGCGCTGCAGTCGGCGTATGAATTCACCTGGCATGAGTTCTGTGACTGGTATCTGGAACTATCAAAACCGATTTTGCAGTCTGACGAGTCATCCGATGCTGAAAAACGCGGCACGCGACAGACCTTGATCGAAGTGTTGGAGACCACATTGCGTTTATTGCATCCTTTAATGCCGTTTATCACAGAAGAAATCTGGCAAGCTGTGGCACCGCGAGCCAATATCGAGGGCGAAACAATTATGCTGCGCCCCTATCCCGAGGTCTTATCTGAAGCGACCGATGCGGATGCAGTCGACGATATCGAGTGGGTGCAGCAGTTTATTCTTGGAATTCGTCAGATTCGCGGAGAAATGGACATATCGCCTGGCAAAACATTGCCGGTAGTTTTGCAGGATGCGAGTGCATCTGATCTATCCAGAGCGAAGTCTCAAGCACTACTGTTGCAACGCGTGGGCCGTGTGGAATCTGTAACCACCTTGATCAAGGACGAAGACCCTCCAGCTGCCGCCACCGCACTTCTCGGCGATATGCGTATGTTGGTGCCGATGAAAGGCCTCATCGATGTTGATGCTGAGCGCGCGCGACTGACGAAAAAACAGGGGAAAATCAATAACGACTTGCAGCGAAGCATTGGAAAACTGAAGAATAAAAAATTTGCAGACAATGCACCTGCTGAGGTTGTCACGCAGGAACAGGGGCGCGTTGTTGAATTTGAGAAGGCCATTGCACAACTGACTGAGCAACTCGAAAAACTGGATGAGCTCGCCTGATACTGATTGTTTTGAGTAAATTTCGATTGAACTTTCGGTCTGGTTAACAAAGGCCGAGCTCTCGGAATGGATCTAACTAAAATCGCGCTGCAGCATAAACGTCGGGAACATCACGATGTTCCATGCTGAGCGATTGATTTGTAACTTTATTGGTGCCGCTGTCCGGGCAGGCTATTGCGACTGATCGACCGCCGGTATTTGTACTAATGCAAGTAGCAGTGCACCAGCAAGAAACATCGGTATCAGTGCCAGAAGCACCCACTTCGGATCATCTGACAGCATAGCAGCGATCGCGACCATGGCCGGTCCTAGGACATGCGCGAACTTGGTTATCATGCTGTAGAAGCCGAAAAACTCGCCCGGTTGATGCGCAGGAATTAAAGTCGCGTAGACAGACCGACTGAGCCCCTGTGCGCCACCCTGCACCATCCCAATAATGATCGACATGATGTAAAACTCACGCACCTCGGTCATCTGCATGCCCCACAGGCATACACCAACGTAGGCGAATAATGAGAAGTATAATCCCCTCTTGGTCCCAAATCGATGCGCGAGAAACCCATAAATTAGCGTCGCTGGAAACCCAACGAAGTTGGCGATCAATAGAGCCAAGACCAGATCGCTGTCTTCGAATCCAAGACGTTGGCCATAGTTCACCGCCATAAAAATAACGGTAAATACGCCTCCGATATAAAGCCAATAAGCACTGAGGAATATCACGACGTTCCGATACTGACTAATCTTCTGGACAGTCGACTTCAATTCTTCATAGGCAGCCCGGACCGGATGACGCCTCACTTCGATTGGGCTGTAACCTTCAGGAACAAAGATCAACAAAGGTAGGAGGAATAGTAACCACCAGACGCCGACCGAAATAAACGCATAGCTAAAAACCTCCGTCACGCTTTCAAGGCCAAATGTTTGTGGTGACTTCAACATCCAAAGATGCAAAGACAACAGCACTGCTCCACCCAGATAGCCCACTGAAAATCCCAAAGTAGAAACAAAACTGTAATTGCATGGTTCCGTAACGTCTATAAGCAGTGAGTCGTAGAAAACAGTCGCACTGTAAAATCCGACTGATGCGATGAGGTAGAGTCCTAAGGCAATAGGCCAATCGCCCTGTCCGACAAACCCTAAACCTATCGTCGCCACTGCGCCGGTGATTGCAAACAAGAGAAGAAATCGCTTTCTATAGCCACCAGTATCAGCAATCGTCCCGAAAATTGGCGCGGACAAAAATACGATAAGACTGGCAGCGAAAGTGATCCAACCGAGACGCATGGTTGCGGCTGATCCACCATCCTCTGCGCCCCAATAATTACCAAGCACCAATGGAAATAGAACCGCCAGCACGCTGAGTGCGAACGCGGAGTTCGCCCAATCATATAGCGCCCAGGTGGCAACTTTCTTTGTGATTATTCTGGACTTTGGCAAAATCCTGCCTCAGACAAAGGTCCAGCCGTTAGTACTCTCGGGTTTTCCGAAAAGCAATATCCGGCCAGCGTTCCTCGGTCAGGTTAAGATTAACTCGTGTAGGAGCAATGTAGACGAGACTGTTACTGTGATCCAGCGCCAGATTGTCATGTGCCTTGCGCTCGAAGTCACTCAACATCTTTACGTCACTGCATTCAACCCATCG
>JABIQN010000021.1 GCA_018699395.1 Gammaproteobacteria bacterium | reverse complement strand
TGGTTGCTGACTTCGATTCGCTTGAAGAAGCAAAAATCTGGGCTAATGCAGATCCGTACATAAATGCTGGCGTCTGCAAGACCGTGATAATTAAACCGTTCAACCTGGTTCTACCGTGACCATAGCGAGAACAGTAAGCATTGAGGCGGCTTTAATTGCAGCATTTTCACCTGACCACTTGCTCGTCAAGGACCAAAGTCATTTACACGCTGGTCATGCTGGAGCGAGAGAAGGGCTCGGTCACTTTGAGGTGATCATCGTCGCTGACGCTTTCCAGGGGCTTAGCAGAATTGAATGTCACAGACGCATCTACGATGCTCTAAGCCAATTAATGACAACCGATATCCACGCGCTGACCATACGGGCAAGTGTAAGAAAAATCGAACCCTCCTGAGTAGACGCTCCTTTAATCACTTCTGATTCGCAAAATTTCCATAAAGGACCCCACAATGACTTTATTTTCCAACCTTACCTCGTCCGTGCTTAGACTTTTCATAATTACCATGAGTTTCGCGTTGCTACTTTCAATATCGATAGTGACGGCGCAAGAATCAAATCCAGATACAATCTTTGATAATGCAGTACTTGAGTTACTACTGGAATCACGCCTTCAAAAGCCCGCAGCCCAAGCATCCTCAGCAGAGCGAGCATCAGCCATTGAAGAGCTGACCAATATTTACCTGATCTCAAGTTTACCGCGAGCGCTGGAGCTGGGTGAAAGCTCAGCTATCAAAGTCCAACTCGACTTTCAGGAAAGAGCAATCTTGTTCAACGCATTCGCAAACGACTTCCTAATTAAGAATCAACCAACTGAACAGGAAATCTTCAACATCTATGAAGAGCAGATTGCTCTAAAGCCGACTAAGGAATTCCATGCTCACCATATTCTTGTCGATACTCAAAGCGAAGCATTGTCCTTAGTTGAACAACTGCAAAGCGGCGCAAACTTTATTGAATTGGCGAAAGAGAGGTCAACTGGACCTTCAGCCCCGTCAGGGGGTGATCTGGGGTGGTTTACCGCACAAGCCATGGTTAAGCCGTTTTCAGACGCGGTAGCTGCGATGAAGGACGGTACATTTACGCCCAATCCAGTGCAAACACAATTTGGCTGGCACGTGATTCTCCGCGAAGATTCTCGTGACAGCGCACCACCGCCGCTTGACAGCGTGCGTGACGTTCTCGCGCAACGACTGGCACAACAGAAATTTTATGATTTTATGATCGGCTTACGACCCTAGTATGGTGGGCTTGGGAAAAAAACGGCCAAGTCATGACATAAAGCTCGCGCCAAAGCTATATGTGTTAATTGAGAGGTCACAGGGAATAATAGCGCTGTAGCTGTCATCATCCAGATATCAGTGATATCAATGCATGCTCATCTAAAATAACAACATCGATATTTTGCGCCTTCAATAGCTTGGATCCCGCTTTTTCGCCTGCAAGAAGATAGTCAGTTTTTCTCGATATGCTTCCCAGGACTTTCCCACCTGCATCTTGAATCATGCCTTTCGCGTCATCTCTCGTCAGAGTGGGTAGCGTACCAGTAATAACAAACGTCATTCCCGCAAGCGGTCCATCCGTACTAATTAATACCGGATCCATCTCCAGCCAATGAACTCCGTATTCCTTAAGTCGCTCTATCACCGAAAGATTATCCTCTTCGGCAAAGAACGCCCTTATGCGTGCCGCAACTACTGGCCCAACGTCAGGCACAAGCTGCAAGTCTTCCTCCGTAGCTAACTCTAGGTTAGCTAGCCTCCCATAGTATGCCGCGACACTTGCCGCAGTTGTCTCACCGACCTCACGAATCCCCAATGCATACAATAACCGTGCAAATGTGGTTGACTTGCTGGCCTTGATGGAGTCGATCAAATTATCTGCTGATTTTTCGCCCATACGATCCAACGAACTGAGTTCATCTTTCTCCAATTGGAAAATATCAGCTGGGGTCTTGAGTCGGCCAGACGCAACCAGTTGTTCAATTAACTTTGAACCAAGTCCCTCAATATCGAGCGCCCTTCGAGATACAAAATGTTTCAATGCCTCGGCTCGTTGGGCAGAACAGAATTGGCCGCCAGTGCATCGTGCGGCTGCCTCGCCTTTTACTCGCTCAATATACGAGCCGCAGACCGGACACTCGACTGGCAGCTGGATATGTTGGGTACCTTCCGGTCTTCTGTCCAAAATCACACTGGCCACTTCTGGGATGACGTCCCCTGCTCTTCGAACGATAACCGTGTCTCCGACACGGACATCCTTTCGATGTAGTTCATCAATATTATGAAGCACCGCATTGCTCACAGTGACTCCACCAACGAAAACTGGCTTGAGCCTTGCGACGGGCGTGACTACGCCGGTTCGTCCCACTTGAAATTCAACGCTCTCCACCTTGGTCGCTTCTTCCTGCGCTGGAAACTTGTGTGCTATTGCCCATCGGGGTGCTCGCGATACGAACCCAAGTTCCCGCTGCAATTCCAGGCTGTCAATCTTGTACACAACACCATCGATCTCGTAACTAAGACTCTCTCGACGTTCACCAATATTCTCGTAATACTCAAGACACCCTTCTATGCCCATCACCACGCGTCGCTCAGGGCAAACCTTAATTCCCCAGCCTTGAAGTAGATCGATGATCTCGCTGTGCCTCGCAGGGAGTTCACCACCATCTGTAACACCGACTGAGTATGCATACATATCCAACGGACGCCCTGCAGTTAATCTCGGATCCAATTGTCGTAAACTACCTGCTGCCGCATTACGGGGATTAACGAGGGTCTTTTCGCCCGCGGCTCGCGCAGCTTCGTTGTACGCCTCAAACCCAGCTCTTGGCATGAAGACCTCACCACGCACTTCCAGTCGAGATGGGTAGTCGTCGCCAATCAGCTTGAGTGGAATAGCCTGGATAGTTCGAACATTGTGAGTTATATCTTCGCCAGTCATGCCGTCCCCGCGGGTTGCTCCGCGAACGAGCACGCCATCCACATACAACAAACTAACTGCCACTCCATCTAGTTTCGGTTCGGCGGCATAAATCAGATCACCACGCTCATCCAAGCCCAGTCGATCAGTGACTCGTCTGTGGAACTCTTGCAGCTCGTCTATACTGAACGCATTTCCAAGTGACAGCATTGGCAGCTCATGTTGTGCCGATCCAAATCCGGAGACCGCTGCGTCGCCAACTCGCTGCGTAGGAGAGTCGGAGGAAACAAGATCGGGAAATTCGTCTTCCAGCCTCTGGAGCTCAAGCATTAAGCGATCGTATTCGGCATCCGGAATTTCCGGATCATCCAACGCGTGATAGCGATGGTTGTGATGGCGAATCTCATCTCGCAGCGACGCAGCTTTTTTTACGGTAGTAGCGGACACGATCATGAGCCTGAATCCACGAAGGTCAGGCGACTAAATTACTGTATTGAAATTGAATTATTTCTTCTCGTAAATATCGCTCACGCTGAATACTGAGTGTACTGCCTGATTCATCCAACAGCTCACCGTTTAACGACTGAGTGAGAATTCGAGCGGCGGCTAACATCATGTCGAAGGCTTCAATACATTCAACCGGGCCGGGCAAAACTAAGAATAGACTGATGCCAGGAATTTCTTGGCTTTTAATATTTTGCAGATCAAAACTTCCTGGCTCTATAAGGCTCGCTGCACTAAAAATTGTCCTGCCTTCTTCATTGCCATCCAGACGATGAAATATTCCGAATTCTCCATGCTGTAGTCCAATACCCCTCATACTCAGAACCAACTCATCGCCCGCGAACAATGCCTTCTCATGAGCAACAATCCGGACAGTAACTATTTTCTGTGGGCTTTCTTGCTGTGGAGATCCGCCATCAAAGTCCGCGACGGACGCGTCGCTGACATCATCTTCTGAATCTCGAGGCAGCTCATCGTCCTGCTCACTGCCGTCTAGGCTCGGCTCGACACGATCTGTCGACGCAGGTTTAGTGCCTGATGATTTCTTTTCTTTTCGGCTGTACAGATAGACACCGGCGATCACCAAGAGTCCGAATATCAATAGTAGCCAACGCAGATCCTCCATTCTGAACTCACCTATGTGGACTAACTAGCCGCCATCTTCACAGCTGCGTCGAGATCAACTGTTACCAGTCGCGAAACACCAGGTTCTTGCATGGTTACGCCCAACAATTGACGGGCCATTTCCATCGTAACTTTATTATGTGTAATGAACACGAATTGCACTTTACCAGACATCTCTTTGACGATATTGCAGAACCGCGCAACGTTTGCGTCATCCAATGGCGCATCGACCTCGTCGAGCATACAAAACGGTGCAGGATTTAATTCAAAAATCGCAAAGACCAGTGCCACAGCCGTCAGCGCCTTCTCTCCACCCGACAAGAGGTGAATCGTACTATTGCGCTTACCTGGAGGTCTTGCCATAACGGTGATTCCCGTCGTCAGCAAATCATTTTCAGTAAGCTCGAGGTATGCGTGGCCACCGCCGAACAGTTTTGGAAACAGAACTTTGAATCCCGCATTCACATTATCGAACGTCTCCTTGAATCGAGTTCGCGTTTCTCGGTCAATTTTTCGAATTGCTCCTTCCAGTATAGACAACGAATCATTTAAATCGGCGAGTTGAAGATCGAGGTATTCCTTTCGCTCGGACTGCTCTTTAAATTCATCAATAGCAGCTAAATTGATCGGCCCGAGTCGGTCTATTCGTTTCCGGGCCTTCTCAAGCTTCTCTTCCCACGGCTCGACAGCTGCCGCATCGTCCATCTCTTCCAGAAGAGTGGCATACGTGAAATCTGTTTGTGCGAGCTGCTCGGTAAATCCTTCGCGTCGAACTTTCAATTCCTGCACGGTTAATTCCGCCTCGCTTACCTTCGAACGAGATGCATCGACGGATTGATCTATTTGCATTCGAGACTGATCCAGCTCCCGTAACTCGCCTTCAACTTTCTCTACCATTCGACGAATAGCAGCGAGTTCTGCCTCAACTGCAAGACGATTCTCCAGCAATGCTGCCAGGTCATCCTTATTACCTATAAGTGGCGACTGGCTTATCTCAAGCTGACTGCGAATCTCAGCTTCACGAGTTTGAAATTGTATTAGTTGTGACCTCATCCTCTCAAGGTTTAATGCAGCCGATTCCTTGCTTGTCCGGCGACTCTCGAACTGAATGGCAATATCTTGAACGCTTTTTCGATCCTCATCTGCCTGACCGCGAACGCGCTGTATCTCCGAACGCAATGCTTCGCGTCTGGACTCTTGATTCAGTTTCTCTGCTTCGAGCTGCTCCAACAGCGCAGCGGCCTGCTCTCGAACTTGCTGCGATTCCCGTAACTGTTCTTCGGCGCTGGTAATCTCATCATCCAAAGCCTTCGACTCTTCCGTGAGTGCGGACTTACGGGTAATTTCCTGCTCTATTTTGTAGCGCGCGGACTCAAGTGCAGCTTTCACCTCGGAGTACTCGCTCAGTAGAGACGAAGCATCCTGTTGCAATGTTTCACGCTGCTCCTCAAGCTGGGTCAGGCGCGTCCGACCATCATGCAATAACTTGCGGGCACTGTCGTGTCGAACCTGCATTTCGCGGATGTCTGACTTTAATCGACGAATCTCATGTTCGCGAGCCAAGACGCCTGCCTTGCCTTCCTTCTCGCGTGAAACTCGTAACCAATTCTTACCAAGCCAGACGCCGTTTACAGTAATTACCGAAGCACTACCAGCGAGCGAGTCACGAATTCCGAGTGCCTGCCCCAGTGTCTCTGCGATCAATACACTCGACAATATATGGATAATTTCAGCTGGCGCACCCGTTGCCTTCTCAGCAAGAGTATTCGATGGCACCGGTAATTCTTCATCTTTGGATTGCTCGCGCAGTACCGTCACATTGCCAGTTTTGAGTCTTGCGATCGTCTCCGTGACTGGTGTGATATCAGTAACGCAAACCGCTTGCAGATAATCGCCCAAGACGGTCTCGATTGCCTTTTCCCAACCACTATCAACATTCAATTTATGTGCAACTCGATGATTCTCGGCGAGACCTACGCCTGCCAACCAACTCTTGATGCCCTCGTCACCCTCGCCCAATGCCGCTTTTTGAAGTGCTTCCAGTGACGCAAACTTACCCCTAGCATCTTGCATGGTGGAGTGGCGTTCGTCCACGAGTGATGTCAGCTTCCTGTCCTGCTCACGCAACTTACGAATATTCTCAGCGGTATCGGCGAGATGACGATCAAACTCGTCGCGCGCCTGGCGCTTTCTGAGCTCTTGCTCGGAAATAGCGTCATGCTTGGCCTTAAGATCTTCTGGGCTTGCACTCTCTTCGGACTCCGCGATTTTATGGCGGCGCTCAGAAAAACTCTGCAGCCGAGATTCGATCTGTTCCGAGCGGGTAGCTTCAACGCTCTGCGCTTGCTGAGCATCGCTGTATTGCTTCGAGTGTATATCCCACCGCTCTTGCCAATCAGATAGAGCGACTTCGGCTCGCTGCAATGAGGCCATTGACGCTTGCTCGCGCTGGCGGGCTTGCTCTAAACCAGGAACGAGTTCGCACAGCGTCAACTCCAGCTGTTCGATTTCTGTTTGGTCCTGATCAATATGATCCGCTATCTCTTTCGCGCCAGTTGTCGCCTGCTCCAGATCGCTCTGCTGCCGCTCACGCAGTTCGCGAGCGTGTTCGATCGACTGCTCAAGGCGCGCGATTTCCGAACCAACCTTGTAATAGCGACCTTGGACGGCGTTGAATTCATCGGTTCTTTCCGTTTGGCGCACCCGGGTATCTTCGATCGCGGCCTCGAGACTTCGCTGTTTGGCTATAGTAGCCTCGAGACTCGTCTTTTGCTCTGCCAATCGAGCACCTGCAGTGCCACCTTGATCTTCGAGATACTTTGCGCGCAGCGCCAGTAGCTCGGCAGCCGTGCGTCGCTCTTCAACTTTATATCGGCCATATCGTTCCGCGGTCTTGGCCTGCCGGTCAAGATGTTTAATTTGCTTTTCAACTTCATCGAGCACATCGAGCAATCGATCCAGATTCTCTTTCGTGCGCTTGATGCGACTTGACGTTTCTTTACGGCGTTCCTTGTACTTCGATATGCCCGCTGCCTCCTCGAGAAACACGCGCATTTCTTCAGGTTTAGCCTCAATCAATCGAGAAATCATCCCTTGCTCAATGATTGAGTAGCTTCGTGGACCGAGGCCAGTGCCGAGGAATATACCTGTAATGTCTTTGCGACGACATCGTGTGCCGTTCAGATAGTAGCTAGATATCCCATCACGACTGACTTCGCGCCGTATCGAAATTTCTGCATACTTCGCATATTGGCCCTCTAGTGTTGTTTCACTGTTATCAAACAGCAGCTCAACTGAGGCCACACCGATTGGCTTACGCGTACTTGATCCGTTGAAAATAACGTCAGTGATAGAATCGCCGCGCAGGCGGGTCGCTGAGCTTTCACCCATGACCCATCGCACAGCATCAATCACATTCGACTTTCCGCAACCATTGGGGCCGACAACGCCAACGAGGCTACTTGGAAATGAAATCGTTGTAGGGTCGACGAAGGATTTGAAGCCAGCGAGCTTTATCTTGCTTAATCGCATTAGTGGGTTAAGGTCGGTATACCGTCAAATTCGGTTAGTGTAATGGAATTCGCCCAATAAAACGATTGTCGCATGAAAAAGACAATTGACCAACAAACTCACTATTGCCGCGGTCTGACGACGATTTTCATTGGCTCAAAAAGGCCTAAAAAAATAGGGCTTCCATGCAGCCTCAAGCAATGTATAATCCCGGCCTTTTCTGTCCCTGGCAGGAGCTTAAAATGCCCGCAAAGAAAGCCCTAAGTAAGAAGCGGAATAAAGTGCCGACCTCGCGCAAGAAGATTACCGCCAAGAAACCCACGATCAAGAAAAAAATCGTGAAGAAAAAGGTGGGCAAGAAAAAGGTTCCTGTGAAGAAAGCGGCTGCGAAGAAAGTCGCAAATAAGGTGAGCAAGAAAAAGGCTCCTGTGAAGAAAGCGGCTGCGAAGAAAGTCGCAAATAAGGTGAGCAAGAAAAAGGCTCCTGTGAAGAAAGTAGCAGCCAAAAAGGCGGCCAAGAAGGCCGCTAGCAAAAAGCTAGCCCCAAAAAAGAAAACTCCTATTAAGAAAGCAGCGGTCAAGAAGGCCATTACTCAGAAGCGAGTCGTGACGAACAAGACCCCCGTGCGGAAGAGGGCACCCATCCGTACTGCCAAACGAAAAGGCGATCAGCTGTCCGGCCCCATCCATGGAGTAGCACCGTACAAGCCAGCTCGTGGCGAAGAATACATGAGCGATAAACAGCTCGATCACTTCCGCGACATTCTGAATGCGTGGAAAAGTGAGCTTATTGTTGAAGTCGATCGCACTGTTCACCATATGCAGGATGAGGCTGCAAACTTCCCTGATCCAAACGATCGAGCAACTCAGGAATCAGAATTCGGCCTGGAACTACGTACGCGAGATCGTGAACGCAAGCTTCTGCGAAAAATTGAGTCTGCATTGAGACGTATCGACGATAATTCGTATGGCTTTTGCGATAAAACTGGTGAGGAAATTGGCTTGAAACGTCTTGAAGCCCGGCCGGTTGCCACACTGAGTCTTGAAGCTCAGGAACGTCGTGAACAGGCCGAACGACAATTTCGTGACCATGATGACCGTTATCGGTAACCTAAAAACCTAATGCAGACGAGCGAATCGCTTCCCTACGTTGGGCGGTTCGCGCCGTCGCCGACCGGGCCCCTGCACTTCGGTTCACTCGTCGCCGCTGTGGCCAGCTTCATTCAGGCGCGGTCCAAGAATGGGCGATGGCTTCTGCGAATAGAGGACATCGACCCGCCGCGCGAGCAGCCCGGGGCGGCTGAGTCAATTATCAGAGCGCTGGAACATTATGGATTCCAATGGGATGGCAGTGTCATCTATCAAAGCGCAAATCATGAAGCCCATGAAAATGCACTTCAATCATTAATTGATCAATCTCTGGCATACCCATGCAAGTGCTCAAGACGTGACTTCGCCGATGCAGAAAGAGGACCCTTAGGAATCGTCTATCCAGGTACCTGCAGAGGCTCAGAGGACTCAATTGACGCTGCAATCCGGCTGCGAACAAACGATGTTGAGATCGGCTTTCAAGATGCGCTGCAGGGATGCTTCGCACAGCGGCTCGAAAGCGAATCGGGCGATTTCGTCATTCGGCGTCGCGACGGCCTAACGGCCTATCATCTTGCGGTTGTGGTCGATGACGAAATTCAAGGTATCACTGAAGTTGTTCGAGGTATCGATCTGTTAGATTCTACGCCACGACAAATCTGGCTACAGCGACTACTGCAATACCAAACTCCCAACTACATTCATATCCCAGTTATCACACACGAGGACGGCAGTAAGCTCAGCAAACTGACTGGAGCGACTGGCATTTCACTCAACTCCACTGCCAAAACGCTATGCGCAGCGCTGTCCGTATTGGGCCAGAATCCACCCAGAGAGTTAGTGCATGCATCGACATCAGATATCTGGTCATGGGCTAGTGAAAGTTGGCAGATCGAACAACTGACAGGACAAAAAACAATCATCAAAACGGCTTGACAACACCCTTCTAGTGCCATAGCTTAAATCGTGCAGTAGGGATACGCTCCCCCGCCCCCTATTGCAAAAGCCTGAAGGGTAACAACTTTACGGCAGGCCCTCCGCGCAAGCGGAGGGCTATTTTTTTGCCCAAAACACCGCATTCAGAAACGTGGCAAAATTGCGACAATGACTTCTCAATCACGTGACGATCAAATCATTCAAAGCCAATTCCGAGCTCCATGGTGGCTGCGAAACCCACACTTTCAAACAATGTATCCGAACCTTCCATGGGCATGGCCGTCACGCCCAGAACTACGGCGAGAAATTTTAGAGCTGCCAGATGGTGATATTACAGCTGTCGATTGGTTGGTTGCGGCAGACTCATTGCCCGATTCCGCCCCGCTATTGATCATTCTTCACGGTCTTGAGGGTTCTGCTAAATCGCCCTATGCACGCATGTTGATGGAAGTCGCCTTCGACAGAGGATGGCGCTCCTGTGTGTTGTATTTCCGCGACTGCGGTGACTACAGGAACCGACTCCCACGCCGTTATCATGCCGGTGAAACCAATGATCTGCGGCACTTCCTGAGCCAGTTGCAGCTGCAAAGGCCCTCGGGAAATGCGTGTCCACTGCTCGCAGTGGGGTACTCATTAGGCGGAAATGTGCTTCTAAAATACCTCGGTGAGTCTCAATCTGAGACTCCATTGGCCGCCGCTACGGCCATCTGTGTGCCCTTGGACCTTCACGTTTGTGCACGAGCGCTAAATACTGGTTTATCAAAGATTTATCAACGGCATCTACTAAAACTTATGAAAGAATCTGTCGCCCGGAAATTTGACCGGTATACAGCAACATTTGATTGGGATCGTGCGATGAATGCAAAGACTTTTGCAGAGTTCGATAACTTCATAACAGCACCGCTGCATGGGTTTAATGGCGTAAATGACTACTATGATCAATGCAGCGCGACGCACTTCCTCAGCAATATCGAACGCCCAACACTAATTATTAATTCGCTGGATGACCCATTCATGACCCCGGACGTTCTACCTACGGCAGACAAGCTATCGGACGACGTGACCCTTGAAGTCGCCAAGAACGGTGGCCATGTCGGATTTATTGATGGTGGCACGCCGTTTAGCCCAACGTTTTACCTTCCAGGGCGGATTATCGAATTCCTGGAAACTTCTACCGTCAAGTCCAAGCTATAAAAAAAGGCCGAACCATGTGAGCTATTCGGCCTTCTTACCCCCTGAAAATGTACTCAGGAAAACTTTCTACTCAGCGCCGTCAACTTCTTTCATGGAAAGGCGCACGCGGCCCTGGCGATCAACCTCAAGAACCTTGACCTTAACTTCGTCGCCTTCAGCCAACTTGTCGCTAACTTTCTCAACGCGCTCGTTAGAGATCTGTGAGATGTGTACGAGACCATCCTTACCTGGCAGAATCGTAACAAATGCACCGAAGTCCATAAGACGAGCAACCTTACCATCGTAAATACGACCCACTTCAATGTCAGCAGTAATTAACTCGATACGACGATGTGCTTCCTTACCAGATGATCCATCAACGGACGCAATACGAATCGTGCCGTCATTATCGATATCAACTGACGCACCTGTCTCTTCGGTGATCGCACGGATAACCGCACCGCCCTTACCAATTACATCGCGAATCTTCTCAGGGTCGATCTTGATGGTCATGATTGTCGGAGCCCATTCGGACATTTCTGTACGAGTCTCGCTAATAACCTTATTCATCTCACCAAGAATATGCAGGCGGCCATCTTTGGCCTGATCTAACGCCGCACTCATGATTTCTTTGGTAATTCCCTGGATCTTGATATCCATCTGCAAAGCCGTGATGCCGTCTTCGGTACCAGCAACCTTGAAATCCATGTCGCCGAGATGATCTTCGTCTCCAAGAATGTCGGTCAGAACGGCAAACTCATCGCCTTCTTTAACGAGACCCATCGCAACACCGGCAACCGGTGCTTTCAAAGGGACGCCAGCGTCCATCAATGCCAGACTAGTTCCGCAAACGGAAGCCATAGAGCTTGAACCGTTCGACTCAGTAATCTCTGATACGACGCGAACAACGTAACCAAACTCATCCATGTTCGGCATGACCGCTTCGATACCACGCCGTGCCAATTTACCATGGCCGATTTCACGACGCTTTGGTGAGCCAACAAAACCTGTCTCGCCTACACAGAATGGAGGGAAGTTGTAATGCAGCATGAATGGTTCTTTGCGCTCACCTTCAATGGCATCGATCATCTGCGCGTCACGGCCAGTGCCAAGTGTTGCAACGACAATTGCTTGCGTCTCGCCCCGTGTGAATATGGCAGAACCATGCGCACGCGGCAAAGTGCCGATTTCGACATCGATCGGACGGACCGTACTCTTGTCGCGGCCATCAATACGTGGTTCACCTTTGATAATACGTTGGCGAACGATGCTCTTCTCAAGCTTGTATAGCTCGCCTTTCACCTCGTCAGCAGACCATTTTGCGTCATCACCGCCAGTCAGGATCTCAACAGCAGCAGACTTCGCTGCGCCGACGGCTTCCTGACGTTCTTGTTTGTCAGTAATTTGATAGGCGCTGGAAAGTCCGTCAGTTGCGGAGCCAGCTACGGCTGCTAACAGATCTTCGTCAACTTCCGGTCCAGTCCAATTCCACGCCGGCTTACCAATATCTGCAGCGAGCTCAGTAATTGCATCGATAGCGGCCTGCATCTGCTCGTGACCAAATATGACAGCACCCAGCATGACCTCTTCCGAGAGGCCAGAGGCCTCCGATTCAACCATAAGTACAGCGTCTTTGGTGCCCGCTACGACGAGCTCGAGATCACCCTCAGTAACGGCAGCGCGGCCAGGATTGAGAACGTATGCGCCATCCTTGTAGCCAACCTTCGCGGCACCAATCGGTCCAGCAAACGGCAGACCGGAAATAGCTAATGCCGCAGAAGCACCAATCAAAGCTGGAATATCCGGATCAACGTCTGGGTTCAATGACATCACCGTAGCGATAATCTGAACTTCGTTCTTAAAACCTTTTGGAAACAACGGGCGAACCGGACGATCGATGAGGCGGCAAGTAAGAATTTCTTTCTCACCTGGACGACCTTCGCGCTTAAAAAATCCACCTGGAATCTTGCCAGCCGCATATGTCTTTTCTTGGTAGTTAACAGTCAACGGGAAGAAATCTCTGCCCGGATCCTCTCTTTTCTTGCCAACGACGGTTACGAGAATAGTCGTATCAGCCATATTTACTATAATAGCGCCGTCAGCCTGACGAGCGACTCCGCCCGTCTCAAGTGTTACTTCATGTTCCCCGAATTGGAAACTCTTCTTTGTCGAATTCACGTTATTTACTCTAGTATTGAAATCGTTATAGCAACAGCAACCGACGGCGACCCTTTGGAGAAGGGAGCGACACGTCGGTTAATTACATTGCTTTGGATGCTCGCTAAATTAGCGGCGTAGACCGAGCTTCTTGATCAGCTCGCGGTAGCGGTCATTATCTTTAGATTTCAGGTAATCAAGCAGCTTACGGCGCTTGTTAACCATCCTCAGAAGACCCTGACGGCTGTGGTGATCCTTCTTATGCTCACCGAAGTGTCCGGTAAGTTCTGCAATTCTTTCTGACAATAGTGCAACCTGTACTTCTGGTGAGCCTGTATCGGCTTCGCCGCGTGCGTGATCGGCTATTACACCCTGCTTTGTTTCACTGGAAAGTGACATTTATCTAGTACTCCAATTCTCTTTCATGTGCTCTTTTTTGAGCGCGGTATTCTAGCGCCTGTTTGAGTCCATTAATACCCCAAAATCAAATAATTACGGGGTTTTTTCCTGTGTTAGAAACACTCTTCGTGGTGACAGCGCTCCGTCTCCGGAGAGCTCACCCACACCTAAAAACTGCCGACCCGCCTCATACACCCTAGCAAGCCCTTCCTGTCCGTCAGCCGGCACCTGCACTGCCTGACCACCGCAAAAACGCAGCGCATCATCAGATTCGACAGATATCTGCGGCATATCAGTCAAAACAATGTCCGCCGGTAATAGCTTGGCCCGTAATGGCTCCAATCCTTCCTCTGCCAATTCTGCAATAACGGTCATATCGAGCATGCGATCTCCCTCAAAATCACCGACAGACTCTCGATGCAGTCGCGCCGTATGCGCAACCGTACCAGCCTTCTTTGCAATATCTTCAACCAATACTCGAATATAGGTTCCTTTCGAGCACCGCACGCGAAACACCAATCGTGTTCCTGCATGTTCAAGCAATTCAACCTTGTCAATCCGAATCGATCTCGGTTTTCGCTCGACTGTTTCGCCCTTTCGAGCCAGCTCGTACAGTCTCTTACCGTCTATCTTTAACGCCGAATACATCGGCGGGATCTGAGTGGACTCGCCACCAAAGCCCTGAATAATATCATTCCACTGCTCAGTACTTATATCCGGTATCGGGGCAGTTGCAGTTTCCTGACCGTCCCCATCTCCGGTATTTGTTGCTGATCCCAGTTGTACCGTCACACGGTAGCTCTTGTCAGCATTTAGCAAGTACGCGCACACTTTAGTTGCTTCACCAAAGCACAAAGGAAGCATTCCTGTTGCCGCAGGATCAAGGCTTCCTGTGTGGCCAGCCTTTCTCGCGTTAAGCAACTTCCTTACAATCTGCAACGCCTTATTCGACGTCATTCCCGAAGGCTTATTCAATAACAACACGCCGTCTACTGGATCGGCATCACGTTTCATGCCCCGTGCCGCCATAATGCTTACTGTGGCCCGTCGCTCTGTTCCGACTCAAGCGCGCCATCAATGAGACCGCTAATCCGCTGCGCTTCCGCGGCACTATTGTCGTGAAAAAAACATAATTCAGGTACGTGCCGAATCTTTACCTCTCGGCCCAAGCGCCTACGTAAAAAACCGCTTGCCCTTTCCAACCCCTCTTGGACTGGTGTTGGATCGCCATTTGGATCCAACATTATAAAATGAATTCGCGCAACGCTTAAATCGCGTGATAGATCGATGGCGTTTAACGACACCATCTTCAGGCGCGGATCCTTTGTCTCCATTGTGAGGAGCTCGTTCAAGGTTCGTAGAACTTGATTGCCGAGGCGCTGGTTTCTGGAGAATTCACGTGCCATTGTCGTAATCGCATACGCCTAATCGAGCGTACGAGCTACCTCTATACGTTCGAAACACTCAATCTGATCACCGACCTGAACGTCACTATAGTTCTTAACTCCGATACCGCACTCAGTGCCCGAACGAACCTCATTTACATCATCTTTGAATCGACGCAATGATTCCAACTCACCCTCATAAATCACTACGTTTTCACGCAGAACGCGGATTGGGTTGGAACGCTTCACATAGCCTTCGCTCACTATACAGCCAGCGATATCGCCGAACTTCGGCGAACTGAAGGTATCCTTAACTTCCGCCAAACCGAGAATCTGCTCGCGAATCTCTGGCGCCAGGAGACCAGTAAGTGCCGCCCTCACATCGTCGATCGCCTCATAAATGATGCTGTAGTAACGAAGGTCAACACTGGACTCTTTAATTGCTGTCCGTGCAGCGGTATCCGCTCGGACATTAAATCCGATGATGGTCGCGCTCGACGCAGCCGCCAAGTTCACATCAGTTTCAGTGATGCCGCCGACACTCGACCCTAAAACCTTGACTCTCACTTCGTCGTTCGAGAGCTTGAGTAATGCGTCACGGAGCGCTTCGGCGCTGCCGTGAACATCAGACTTAATAATCACTGGTACAGACGAAATCTCCCCATCCTTCATCTGAGTAAACATATCTTCCATCTTGGATGCTTGTTGCTGAGCGAGCTTTACCTCACGAGTCTTATGTTGTCGAATCTCCGCGACTTCACGCGCTTTACGCTCGTTCTTCACAACGAGGAAATCGTCACCGGCATTTGGTGTGTTCGACAACCCAAGGACAACCGCAGGTTGCGACGGCCCTGCTTCCTGGATCGAGCTACCCGATTCGTCAAACATATTTCGAACTCGGCCGTACTCTTCTCCAGCGATAATTATATCGCCTTGCTTTAATGTGCCACTTTGTACGAGTACCGTCGCAACAGCACCTCGCCCTTTTTCAAGACTAGACTCGATCACGATTCCTTGTGCCGGACCTTCCTGCACTGCCAAGAGCGTCATTACTTCTGCCTGCAAAAGAATCGCATCCAGAAGCTCATCCACGCCTGTTCCTTTAAGCGCAGAGACGTTCACAAACATTTGCTCGCCACCCCATTCTTCTGGGATAACTTCGTGCTGAGACAGCTCGTTCTTAACGCGCTCCGGATCAGCATTTTCCCGATCGACCTTATTCACTGCCACAACTATCGGTACACCGGCAGCCTTCGAGTGCTGGATAGCTTCTATGGTTTGCGGCATAACGCCGTCGTCTGCAGCAACGACAAGAACCACGATATCCGTGGCTTGCGCGCCGCGGGCTCGCATTGCAGTAAATGCGGCGTGTCCAGGCGTATCCAGAAATGCGATTCGACCTTTGTCTGTTTCTACCGAGTACGCGCCAATATGCTGCGTAATTCCACCAGCCTCGCCATCTGCGACTTTGGATAGACGAATGCAGTCAAGTAACGAGGTCTTGCCATGATCGACGTGGCCCATGATCGTAACCACCGGCGCCCGGCCGATAGCATCGCCCACTATTTTACTCTCTTCAGCAAGTAATATTTCGTCGGCTTCAACTGAATCAACAAGCTTGATCGTATGTCCAAATTCTTCAACCACAAGTGTCGCAGTGTCTTGATCAATAACCTGATTGATCGTCACCATCGCGCCCATGTTAAATAGAACTTTAACGACCTCGTTGCCCTTAACCGCCATTTTTTGTGCAAGCTCAGCGACTGAAATGTTTTCCGCGATCTTTATTTCGCGAACAGCTCGCTCTGTAGGCATCTCAAAGCCGTGCTTCGAATCGACATCGACCACCACAGGGCGTCGACGTACGGGTGATTTGCGCTTACGGCGGCCACTCTTGTTGCCAGCAACATGCAGTTCCTTGCGCCCATATCGAGTATCACCAGACTTCGCTTTCGGTTTTGCCTTTTCTTTATCCTTTGTCCGGCGAGCTCGTGCGTCCGCCTCAACCTTCTCAAGTCGCGCTTTCTCTTCTGCCACATCAGTCACTGCTTTTTCAGCCGCTTTCCGTGCGTCTTCTTCAGCGTCTTTTTGGGCTTGCTCTTCTTTCGCACGAGCCTCGACTTCGAGTTTCGCCGCCTCTTCCTTCTCCGCGATTCGCCTCTCCTCTGCGAGCACTTCGGTCTTGACGCGATCTTCATCTTCCTGACGCTGACGATCTAGAGAGTCTTGCTCGTCCTGTGCTTGCTTCTCAAGAACATCACGCTTGATGTAGGTGCGCTTCCGCCGTACCTCAACATTGACCGTTCGAGATCGGCCTTGAGCACCGGGAAGCTTGAGTTCGGATTGAGATTTACGCTTTAAGGTGATTTTACGCGGCGCCGCAGCGGTTGCCGGCGTGTCGTCCTGCCCATGAGTGCGCCGCAAGTGCGTCAGCAGTTCGAGCTTCGCATCGTCACTGATATTATCGTCGGATCCTTTAACCTTAATCCCCGCCTCGTCAAGCTGCGTAAGCAACTTATCGACAGGAACCTTCAAAACCTCAGCAAATTGTGCGACTGTCACATCGGCCATGCTTTAACTCCAGAAAAAAGGCTGCTACGCCTGCTGTTCTTCTTCAAACCAATGTGCGCGCGCTTTCATAATAAGCGCTGCGGCCTCTTCTGCACCGATCTCTTCGTTGATCTCCAGCAGGTCATCTGTAGCGAGCTCCGCGAGATCTTCGCGAGTCACAACACCCTTGCTAGCCAACAAATATGCCAGGCTTTTTTCCATACCGTCCAGACTAAGCAGGTCTTCAGCAGGCTCTACCTCATCGATTTTCTCTTCCTGAACAATAGCTTGTGTCAGTAGAACATCTCGAGCGCGACTTCGTAACTCATCGACGATGCCCTCATCAAACTCTTCAATCTCAACGAGTTCAGCCGCCGGTACGTAAGCCACTTCCTCGATGGTCGAGAAACCTTCTTGCACCAGGATCAGAGATACCTCTTCATCTACGTCAAGCTGCTTAGAAAACAATCCAATCAGCGCTTTCATTTCAGATTCGCTTTTCTCTTCAGCGTCCTGAGCCGTCATGACGTTCAACTCCCAACCGGACAGCTCACTTGCGAGGCGAATATTTTGCCCCCCACGGCCGATAGCCTGTGAGAGTTTATCCTCCTCAACAGCGACGTCCATGCTGTGCTTATCTTCGTCGACAACAATAGAAACAACTTCCGCTGGTGACATTGCATTGATAACAAACTGTGCGGAATTATCATCCCATAGGATAATATCCACCCGCTCGCCCGCCAACTCGTTTGAGACTGCCTGGACACGCGATCCACGCATCCCTACACATGCACCAACTGCGTCAATTCGACTATCATTGCTGCGTACAGCGATTTTTGCCCGTAAGCCTGGGTCGCGAGCGGAGCCGAGAATGTCGATCAGGCCTTGTCCAACCTCAGGTACTTCAATCTTAAATAGCTCAACTAGAAACTGAGGCGAGGTACGTGTCATGAACAACTGCGGCCCACGAATCTCAGAACGTACTTCGATCAGCAACGCTTTAATACGGTCCTGCGGTCGCGCAGGCTCGCGCGGCACCATTTGTTCGCGTGGCACAAAGCCTTCAGCATTACCCCCAAGATCAATATAGACGCCATTACGATCAACTCGCTTCACGATACCTGAAAGCATTTCGCCTTCACGTCCCTGAAATTCCTCAACAACCTGCTCACGCTCAGCTTCACGTACCTTCTGTACGATGACCTGCTTGGCTGTTTGCGCCGCAATACGACCAAACTCAACCGATTTCATCGGTACTTCGACATAACCACCTACTTCTGCGGCTTCGTCAACATCGACAGCGTCAATCATGCGCAATTCGCGATCTGGAGTTTCCAATTCGGTCGACTCGTCTGCAAATACGAGCCATCGGCGAAATGTGTCGTATTCGCCCGATTCACGATCAATCGATACGCGGACCTCGATGTCTTCACCGTGTTTTCTACGAGTCGCAGATGCCAGTGCAGCTTCGATAGCCTCAAATATGATGTCTTTATCAACGCCCTTTTCGTTAGAAACGGCATCAACAACCATCAAAATCTCTTTACTCATTTGCGTGAAACTCCAAATTTCCCTTGTGACTTATGCCCTTCGGGTGCCAGTCGAGCTACATCGATCGTCGCCAGCGGCAAGCTGTACGCCTCTCCATCCACCTCAACCACAATATTCTTATCGTCCGACGACGCCAGAGTGCCATGAAAACGTCTGCGACCATTAATTGGAAAGCGCATAGTAACTTTCAAGGTTTCTCCTTCAAATCTTTGAAAATGATCAACTTTTGTCAGCTTCCTATCCAATCCTGGCGAAGATACTTCCAGGCTATACTCGCCTGGTATCGGGTCTTCAACGTCCAGAAGTGCGCTAGCCGCATGGCTCACCTTCTCGCAATCTTCAAGACCAATACCATCTGGGCTATCTATCGTGAGCCGCAATACGCCACCCTTCCCGCTCAAACGCGCCTCAAGGTCGGTCAGCTCGTATCCGAGCCGCTCTATCGTCGGCTCAAGTAGCTTCTGAAGCTCGTTCCCGGTCATTGTATTTTCACCCAACCCTCTGCCCTAACACGCAAAATGGGCCAATGGCCCATTCTATCCCAGCGCTGTGTCGCTGCCCGCGTCAATACTCCGGACAACAAAAAACCCCTAAGCGGGGTCTTTACTCATCGATACTTTGATGAGGCGCTGGCGCGGGATTATACGGTATAGGTGTTAGCCTGCGCAACGCCCAGCAGGGGCTATTTTGCACCAGCCCGACAATGTTAAGATCCTCCTCTTTTTGCAACGCCAAACTAGAGACAAGAACCATGCTGAATCTGAAAGATCCGAGCCTTCTCAAAACGCAAAACTTCATTGACGGACAATGGGCTGATGGTGGCGCCGGAACTATCGATGTCACCAACCCTGCAAATGGCGAAGTCGTTGCAACGGTAGCCAACAGTGATGCTGCTGATACCATCCGAGCTGTAGAGGCTGCAGCGGAGGCATTTAAGAGCTGGAGCAATATACCTGCCAAGCAGCGCGCGGTCTTACTTCGCAACTGGTACGACCTGCTAATGGCGAATGCGGATGATCTCGGTGCCATCATGACCGCGGAACAAGGCAAACCTTTGGCCGAATCGATCACTGAAGTTGGCTCCGGTGCGAGCTTCATCGAGTATTATGCCGAAGAATCCAAGCGCGTATTGGGTGCGACAATTCCTACGATAGCGAACGACAGACGGCTGCAGACCTACAAGCAGCCTGTCGGCGTTGTTGGCTGCATTACACCTTGGAATTTCCCAAATGCTATGATCGCGCGCAAAGCCGGACCTGCCCTTGGATCGGGCTGCACCATTGTTATTAAACCCGCGACAGAAACACCGCTATCGGCACTCGCTATGTGCGAGCTGGCGGATCGTGCCGGTATTCCGAAAGGCGTGATCAGCGTTGTCGTCGGTAATAACTCTCGCGAGATTGGCGCAGTACTAACTCAGCACCCCAAAATCGGTAAGTTCACATTCACAGGCTCGACCCCCGTTGGCAAGACTTTAATGAAGCAGTGCGCCGATGGGGTCAAGAAGGTGTCCCTGGAGCTCGGTGGCAATGCACCATTTATCGTATTTGACGATGCCGATATTGACGCGGCCGTTATGGACTGTATGGCGACCAAATTCCGAAACTGCGGACAGACCTGTGTCTGCACTAATCGCATATACGTGCAAAGCAATGTAGCAGATGAGTTCACGCGCAAGCTCGAAGCGGCTATTGCAGAGCTAAAAGTTGGTGACGGCTTTTTGGATGGGGTAACCATCGGACCGCTTGTCAATAAGGCCGCCGTTAATGAAATGGTCGAATTTATGGAAGATGCGACTGCCAAAGGTGCGAATGTTGTATTGGGCGGCCATAAACATGAACTCGGTCAATGCTTTTACGAGCCGACGCTGGTCACCAGAATAACGAATGAAATGCGGATAGCTCGGGAAGAGATATTCGGCCCTATCGCAGCGGTACAGACTTTTGAAACAGAAGATGAGGTCATTGAGCGGGCGAACGATACCAAGTATGGTCTTGCCGCTTACTTCGCGACCCGTGATATCGGTCGTGTAATGCGTGTCTCTGAGCGCCTCGAATACGGCATTATTTCTTCAAACTCAGGCGTGTTTGCCACTGAGGTTGCTCCGTTCGGTGGCTGGAAAGAGTCTGGCCTTGGCTCTGAAGGCGGCAAGGAAGGGATAGCGGAATACTTCGAGACGAAATTTCATTCGATGGGCGGTATTGCATCGTAAGTCCGATCGAAATGCATGACTATGTAGTTATCGGTGGCGGTATTATCGGAGTTTCGACTGCGTGGCAATTGCAGCAGAGAAGGCCCAATTCGTCCATCCTGCTGATCGAGAAAGAATCTGAGTTTGCTCAACACCAGAGTGGTCGCAACAGCGGTGTCGTTCATGCCGGTATCTATTACATGCCGGGGAGCCTGAAAGCGCGATTTTGTAAGCTGGGCGTTGAAAAAACAATGTCCTTCTGCCGTGAAAACAATGTTGCGATTGAGCAATGCGGCAAGCTTATTGTGGCCACAAATAAAGTGGAGCATGAGCGAATGTTGGCGCTCTATGATCGCGCCTCCGAAAACGGACTCGAAGTAGAGTTACTGAGCTCGGCGATGCTCAAGGCGCGAGAGCCAAATGTGGAAGGGTCCGGAGCCATCTTTTTGCGTACTACTGGCATCGTTGATTACCCCGACATGACGCGCAAAATGGCTACCGCATTTTGTGATCTCGGTGGTCAGGCTCGACTCAATAGTACAGTTGTGGGAATTAATGAGACCGATAATATGGTCGATATCAGGCTTGCAGACGGGGCTCACATCGAAGCGAAACATCTGGTCGTGTGTGCTGGCCTGATGGCTGATCGCCTCGCAATTATGCAAGGCCTCGACATCGACTTCCAGATCATTCCCTATCGTGGTGAATATTATCAACTACCCCCTGATAAGAATAATATAGTTAAACACCTAATCTATCCGGTTCCAAATCCACTCTTACCATTTCTCGGTATTCATTTGACGCGAATGATTGATGGGTCAGTAACAATTGGGCCAAATGCATTGCAAGGCTACAAGCGGGAGGGTTATGGCCGGCTAAACTTTAGCGTAGTCGATACGCTCGCAATGATGTCCTTTCCTGGCTTTTGGAATGCTCTGCGGAAAAATCTTAGATTCGGACTACGCGAATTATGGAATTCAATCTGGAAGTATGGCTACCTCAAGCAGGTCAACAAGTATTGTCCGTCAATTACTATAGGTGACCTCAAACCCTACCGAACTGGCGTTCGGGCAATGGCAGTTCGTCGCGACGGTAGTTTGATCGATGACTTCTTGACAATTGATAGCCCAAGAACCTTGCATGTCTGCAATGCTCCATCCCCAGCTGCTACATCAGCAATACCTATTGGTGACCATATTTGCGACAAAATACTTAGGGAATAGTATGAGCCGCAAATAGACGGAAGTTGAAATTGTCAGATAACACTCAGGTAGCAGCGGCCATACGGCAGTGGGTTGATACCGTCGTAGTCAGCCTTAATCTATGCCCATTCGCTAAGCGTGAGCTGGATAAAGATCGAGTGCGATTCGTCGTATCAGATGCCATAAGCGAACAGAGCTTATTGGTGGATATCGCAGCAGAACTCAACTTGCTCGAGAAGGATATATCGATCGCAACTACGCTGCTAATTCATCCTCGAGTGCTGGAGGCGTTTCACGAATATAATCAGTTTCTTAATTGCGCAGAGGGCCTGTTAAGGCAAATGGGGCTCGATGATATCTACCAGATCGCGAGCTTCCATCCAGATTATCAGTTCGGCGGGACCGACCCTGATGATGCCGAGAACTACACCAATCGATCGCCTTATCCTGTTTTGCATCTTCTCCGTGAAGAGAGCCTCGAACGAGCTCTTAAATCCACCGAGTTTGCCGAGCAAATACCGATCCGCAACATCGAGCTAATGAACACAATGGGAAATGCTGAATTGAGTGCATTACTAAAGGCATGTCTTTAACTGCCCGACCCAAAGTCACCTAGGATCGAAAAATGCCTCACTTACAACCAGAAGTAGCTGCTCAGATCACTCTATATTAATCATTCTTAGTTGCGATATAGAACATAAATATGGCGCAAATAGTACCGTATCGGAATGCACCCTCAGCCGAGCCTAGTCCAGTCTCCGTTTGCCACATTTGGAAGTAGCCTTCGCCAATGACTACGAAGAAACCATACCAAACCAGCATGCCCAATACACCAGCGGAGATAGCGGGCGTCTTCGCAATGCTAAAGTCTTCCGCCGACCCTTTCCTATGGTTGAACATCAAAAATGCGCCGACGAATCCCAGAACTCCTACGACCAGCTCCGCGACCATGATCATGAGCAACGCCAAGTAAGTAAGCCAAGTCGATGAAACGGTCGGACCAAAAATTTTGTAATACGGCTGTTCCGCGCCAGACACAACAAACGAGACAACCGAAAAAGCCGCCTCTAAATTGAATAAATTATCGAGAAAAAAAAGAGCGCCAATTGCACCAATAAATAATGCGGCGGCGATTTTTGTTATTCGTATCATTGGATCCGCTCCCAGAGTTACCCCGAATTATTAGATATAATGTACTTTCTACGAGTGTCTGCCTTGGGTCATAAGCAGCACCCCCCTAAACATCATATCAGGCGAACGCCTGCTTTCGAATGTAAAGCAGCCATCGAACTCACGAAATTCGCTCACAAAAAAGCCCGGTACAAGACCGGGCTCTTAATTGTTGGTAGCGGGGGTAGGATTTGAACCTACGACCTTCGGGTTATGAGCCCGACGAGCTGCCAGACTGCTCCACCCCGCATCAGCGAACGCGATAGTACGCAGGTGACACAGGGTTTA
>JABIQN010000020.1 GCA_018699395.1 Gammaproteobacteria bacterium | reverse complement strand
GCTTCTGGTTCGCACAGCAAGGGTCAATATATGTATTCGTATTGCTGATCTTTTTTTACGCTTGGCGTATGAATCGCATCGATCGCGAATATGATGTTCACGAAGACTGAGGCGACAATATGAGTCTTCAAGTACTGACCTATATTGTGGTCGGACTAAGTTTTGCCCTCTACATTGGTATCGCGATCTGGTCACGAGCGCAAAACACCGGTGAGTTCTATATTGCCGGCAAAAGCGTTTCTCCACTAGCAAATGGAATGGCGACTGCAGCTGACTGGATGAGTGCTTCGTCGTTTATTTCGATGGCCGGACTTATCGCCTTTATGGGCTATGATGGCTCCGTTTATTTGATGGGTTTTACTGGCGGTTATGTTCTATTAGCCTTGTTGCTCGCACCTTACCTTCGAAAGTTTGGCAAATTCACCGTCCCCGAATTCATCGCAGAGCGCTACTATTCCAAGACGGCACGAATAGTCGCCGTAATTTGCTTGCTCTTTATCTCGTTTACATATGTCGCGGGTCAAATGCGCGGTGTTGGTATCGTCTTCTCGAGGTTTCTAGAGGTTGATGTAACAACCGGTCTTATGATCGGCATGGGCATAGTTTTCATATACGCCGTTCTTGGCGGCATGAAGGGGATCACTTACACGCAGGTTGCTCAATATTGCGTATTGATATTCGCCTATACGGTACCGGCAGTTTTTATCGCTATTCAAATCACAGGCAATCCGATTCCGCAGCTGGCATTTGGTAGCGAGGTCATCGGATCTGGTACTGCACTCCTCGACAAGTTGGATGATATCGTTACATCATTAGGTTTCAATCAGTACACATCGGGAACGAAGAGTCGTATTGATGTGTTCTGTATCACGATGGCCCTGATGGTTGGAACCGCCGGCTTACCGCACGTCATCGTTCGGTTCTTTACTGTGCCAAAAGTGCGTGATGCACGTCTGTCCGCTGGCTACGCATTACTTTTTATTGCCATTTTGTATACGGCGGCACCGGTTGTCGGATCGATGGCGCGACTGAATTTGATGAATACTTTTCAGACCGGCGAAGTGGGCACTGAAGACGGCAACCTGCTGTACGATGAGCGCCCTGACTGGGTTAATACATGGGAAAAAACCGGCCTCGTTGTATTCGATGATAAGAATGGCGATGGCCGTGTGCAGTACTATGATGATTCGAATGAGTCTTTCATACCGATAGCCGAACAATATGGATGGAAGGGCAGTGAACTCACTATCGATATTGATATTATGGTGCTTGCCAACCCCGAAATTGCGAACCTACCGAATTGGGTGATTGCGCTGGTTGCCGCTGGTGGCATTGCGGCGGCGTTGTCGACCTCCGCCGGACTCTTGCTCGTTATTTCTGCTGCGGTATCTTACGATTTGATCAAAGGTATTTTCGTGCCGGATATTTCAGATAAAAAGGAACTGATGGCGAGCCGAATTGCCGCGGCATTCGCAATCCTGGTGGCCGGCTATCTTGGCTTCGATCCTCCAGGCTGGGTCGGGCAAGTGGTGGCTTTTGCATTTGGTCTTGCGGCCGCGTCGTTGTTTCCGGCCATACTAATGGGCATTTTCTTCAAGCGAGTTAATCGCGAAGGCGCCATCGCAGGAATGCTGACAGGCTTAGTGTTTACCTATGGCTACATCGAGTTTTTCAAAGGTTTATTTCTGAAAGGGGCAGGTGCACCGTGGGGCATTAATGACGCCGAGCATTGGTTTTTGGGGATTTCTCCAGAGGGTATTGGCGTCATTGGTATGTGCCTTAACTTCATGGTAGCGATTGCTGTCAGCTATCTGACCAGCCCACCACCGGAAAACATTCAACACATGGTTGAACAATTGCGCGTTCCACGACATGTGGATGTTAAACAATGATAATGGCTGCTCTCTCGTTTGTATTATTAACGGCATGCTCCATGTCCGGCAGATGCTCCTCCATGATGGTAAGCATCTCGAGATAAACAACCCCGGTCTGACACGCGATTTTCTGAAAGCCAGAGTCGCTCTCAGTGCCATCGTACTTGCGCTTGTTATAAAGCTCCTACTTTGCGGCCCTGGAGTCTAAGACATGGAGAATTAGTGTCTGGCTACGCTACCTCCGCCCGAATGAATGCAATCTGAGCGTGCAATCTGTGAAACTTCCTATTGCGTATCGGAATGCGAATCATTATCATTTTTGACCTGAGACGAACTATGCTGGAAAAACCTTGTGGAAATAAAAGCTTACACGCTTGCTAGCCTT
Source organism: Gammaproteobacteria bacterium (assembly GCA_018699395.1). Classification (GTDB taxonomy): domain Bacteria; phylum Pseudomonadota; class Gammaproteobacteria; order Steroidobacterales; family Woeseiaceae; genus UBA1847. The sequence goes on along the minus strand of JABIQN010000020.1, from coordinate 2,535 downwards.
AAGCGAGGCCAGAAAGGCATCATCGAATCGTTGGATACCAGCGACCCGCAGGTACAGCGACTTATGGTGCTGGGACTTGTAGAAGGTGCGGAAATTGAGCATGTCAGCTCTGCAATCGGCGGCGACCCAATGGAGTTCAGGCTGTTTGGTTGCGGCATCTCATTGCGCCAGGAGCATGCTAGATTCTTTAAGGTCTCCCCCGTAGTGGCTGGTGGCTAAACCCTCCGAAATTCGAATTTCTGCCAGTAAGATAGCGGTACGGCCGGACATCGAGTCCAGCATTACCGTTGTTGGTAATCCCAATTCGGGTAAAAGTACGCTGTTCAATCGACTAACCGGTTTGAAGCAGCGCATTGGCAATTACCCTGGCGTGACGGTCGAACGTCATGTCGGCACGATGTCTTTTGATGATAAGAAGACTGAGTTGGTCGATCTGCCCGGTACTCATTCACTGAGTGCGCATTCGCTCGAAGAACAGATAGCCGTTGATGTAATTCTGGGGCGTATGGCCGGAACCGGTTCGCCTGATGGCATTCTCGCTGTTCTCGACGCAACTAATTTATACCAGGGTTTATTCTTACTGCAGCAACTGGCTGATCTAAACAAGCCGATGGTTGTAGCACTAACGATGACCGATGCAGCAGCGCAATCAGGTATTGCCATTGATGTCGACGCTCTTAGCGAAGTGCTGGGTGGCATACGAATCTGCAGTGTTGTTGCGACGACTGGCGCTGGCCTTGAGAACCTACGATCCGCGATTTCAGAGCTGCCACAATCAGCACCGCCAGACGCAATTGATGTCTGGCCAGTGATTCGTTCTGCGGCAGATAAACTGCGCTCAGCGTCAAAAAGCGATTTATCACTTGTCGAATGTGAGCGGCTTCTGGTTGATGGTGTAACGGAACGAAATCAATCGTTCGCCTCCGAGCTTGGCGAAGAAGCCAAGGAGCGTTTGCTTGAAATGCGTCATGAGCTTTTCGTCGATGAACCAGGCATCGCAGTCGAGGCGCGTGTTCGTTATGGCTGGGTACGGGAAAATCTACTCAAGTTGCAGTATTCAACGCCGCCGCTTTATTCGTGGCGAGTAAATGTGACCGCATTTCTAAATCAACCGGTTGCGGGAACAGTCGGACTATTTCTTGTCATGGCGATTGTGTTTCAGGCGGTCTTCGCCTGGGCCACACCTATTATGGAATTCATTGATGGTTCCACAGCGGTCTTTAGCGCCCGTATCGGCAATCTGCTCGGCGAGGGGGCGTTCTCCAGCTTGATCGCTGATGGCGTCATAGCAGGCGTCGGCAGTGTGATTATTTTTCTGCCACAAATTCTGATCCTATTTCTGCTTATCATCTTATTGGAGGACTCTGGTTATCTCGCTCGAGCCGCCTACCTGATGGATAGGACGATGCGCTCGGTTGGCTTGTCAGGGCAATCTATCATTCCGATGATTTCGAGTTTTGCCTGCGCCGTTCCGGGAATCATGGCGACTCGAGTAATACCGAATCGACGTGATCGAATCGCAACAATCATAGCTGCGCCGTTCATGACATGTTCTGCACGATTGCCGGTATATGCGTTGTTGATTGCCGCTTTTGTGCCAGCTGACCAGATTGGCTTCATGAACCTACAAGGCTTGGTGCTCTTTGGGCTATATATGTTCGGTATCGTGATGGGCGTATTGACCGCATTCTTGATGCGGAAGACAGCACTGCGCGGTCCCAAGCCTTCGTTTGTGCTGATGTTGCCTGAGTTTCGTCGACCGAATCTACAGACGTTGATGTTCCAGTTACTCGGACGCGTCAAAGTTTTTCTCTATCGGGCGGGCACCGTAATCTTTACCGTTGCGGTTATTGTATGGGCTCTAGCTTATTACCCGCGCTCAGAAATAATCGCATCTGAAGCACAAAACCAAAGGACGATTGCCGCTTATTCTTTATCGGGTACGCAGTTGACCTCGGAGCATGAGCGCATCGAACATGCGGCCTCTGCCGCACAACTTGAACAGAGTTGGTTGGGTAGGGCAGGCAAAACGGTTGAACCGTTGTTTAGACCACTCGGATGGGATTGGCGAGTATCAGCTGCCGTTATTGCAGGTTTTCCAGCCAGAGAGGTTGTCATCGCAGTACTTGGTACCGTCTATGCCGTCGGTGACGAAGCGGATGAAAAAACACTGAGTGGCCGCCTGCAGGCGGCAACGTGGCCTGACGGGACTCCCGTGTTTACGCTGCCAATGGTGATTGGTCTTCTAATCTTCTACGCATGCTGTTTACAATGTGCAGCGACACTTGCGGTTATTCGTCGCGAGACAAACTCCTGGCGTTGGCCGGTTTTCGCATGGGTCTATATGACGACGATCGGTTATGGTGGGGCATTGTTAGCCTTTCAGATCGGTAGCGCCTGAATCAAATTACAGCGCGCAAAACCTCTTCGCTGCAGCTTCGAGAGTTACGTCGTCCTTTGCGAAACATAACTGGAGTTGAGTATCGGTAAATGAAGTCTCGCAAAAGACACTCAGTAGAGTTGAGGTGACTCCGT
>JABIQN010000001.1 GCA_018699395.1 Gammaproteobacteria bacterium | reverse complement strand
GACGGAATCAGTGCAGCGCCTTGTTGTACGGCAGAACGCAGTGGTTTGCCAAGGCGCGGATGCAGGATCGCTGCGGCATGCTCCAGCTCCCCACCGGCACCAACGATAGCGGCCTTGCCATAGCTCTCAATTTCCGACGACGGCACTCCCAGTGCAGCAACGGCTCGGCGACCGAGGAGATCACCCAATTCTGCACCGATTCGCATCAAAATCTCGAGGTCTTCGACAAATTTCCCTGCACAGGGATTATCGACTACCGCGAATGCCACAGCCTTTCGGGTCACCGGACTGACCGCGCGATCCATTTCCCGACAGGTTTCCTCAACAACAACCAGCATCTTTCGGATATTCGCATTCATCGTAAACCATCCTCACCAAGAATATCGTTTGCATGTAACCCACCCATTCGTGCATGAATACGAGAGCCGGTCGCCATAGCTAAACAAAGCACCAGTTCGTCTGGTCTGGGTGCATCGGGTACTTGCAGCGGTAATGTATGAAAATGACTTCGCACATATGCAGCGTTGGTATGCGCCAGCGGAATGTCGATTGTCGTGCCGACCGCCCCAACCTTCTTTGTGGACGGAACAATAGCCCGTGTGTCACCAAGTATCTGACGCATACCGTAACCACCTGGCGTATGCCAGAGCGCGCCATGCTCGAGTTCGCCATTGGCGCCAATAATGCTGCCTTTGCCATACGCCTCGATGTCGCCAGGCTCACAACCCATCGCTTCCAATAATTCGCTCGCAAGCTGAAGACCCAATGGCTCTAGATCCTTCATAGCAGGCTCTAAGACTTCGACATATCGTCCTGCGAACGGGTTACTTACTACTCCACAGATACCACCTAGAATTAACGGTACACTTTTAGGCGGACCGAAATCGTGACTTGAGCGATCTAATGTAATAACGATTTTTCGCACAGTAAAACTCACTACGTATCTACTCCTTTATGTTCATATGACCAGCCTAGGGAACGACTATGTCCTTGCAGGTAAATAAAGACACCGTAAAGCTCACACTTTTTTATCAAGGTTCGAGCAAATTTCGCACCGCGATCAAGAGCATCATCAATTGCTTGTGTATGCAACGTGCCTACATTCACGGTGACCAGTCTTTCTCCGAGATCACTGTCGGGATCAATGTCCAGCGCTCGACTCCGATCGATGCATTCAGCATCACAATCGACTTTATTTGCGATTAACGTCGCTACCGTATCAGCAATCGCCGCATTTTTTGCGAGAACAGTCACAGCATCGGCAATACCCAGCGACATTGAATGGCCGTCCCAGCCGCTGGTCGCGATTCCACATACACCATCCTCGCCAGTGATCTCCACTGATGCATCCGGTGTTGCCGTCGAGAGGAAAGGTACAATACCAACACGCATTTTCTGGCCAGGTTCGAGGTGCAGAGCAATATCGCCGCCGTTATTAACAAAAACGCTATCCAAGCCATCGGCATTTTTCATCGCAGCCAGAACCTCATCCGCAACCGCGCCAGCGACAGCCGCCATGGGCGTGATGAAACAGCCTCTGAATTGTCTGACGGTTGAAATCATGCGCTGTGACGTAGCGTCGTTTGTCTTTGCATTGTCTGTAGTGCACAAGGGTGATCGCAACACTGAAAGGTTGTCCGCCAGTCCCTGCAGCATTCCTTCCATACGTTGTGCCGCAAGCGCATACGCCCGCTGCACGCCCGCAGTGCTGCCAATCGCCTTGATAACGAGGTTGATTGGCCCGTGTTGCAAATGCAGGCGATGGCCGGATAGCATTGCCTGCTGCACTTGTGCGGGCAGCCGTGATTGAACCGCAGCATCGGACGGATCGTAAAGTGCACTCGAATTCATGAGTAAATCATTTTAGCGGCCATGGGTTCTTGGGGTCCCAGCTACTGCTCTGCGCACTGTCGCCGTAGTAATCGCAAATTTCTTCCAGTGGCTGAATATAGTCGACATGACCACCCATTGCAGCGTATTGGTCTCTCGGTAATGTAAATTCTATTGGCGCTACTATTGCGGGTGTCGGCACATAACCGAAAGAGCTTGCCGGCATACGCGTGACATCGACCATGACCGTGATACCACCACCAGGCCACACATAGACCGGCGCACCGCCCATCGTCACCCGCGTCAACGTCTCTTTGACAGATCGGGTCAGGCTCACTGGATTCTCGGTGACGCCAGCCCGCAACGATCCGCCCGCACCAGCAACAAATAACACTGAGCATAGTGAGGGCTCGCAGTTTTCCCGAATACGATCCACGACAATCTGTACCGCATTCGGCATCGCTGTTTCCACTGGCTGCAAGCTGTCATCAAGGACGCAGTAGATACTTTCATCACCCGTTGTGGTGGTCATCAATAGTCGGCTTCCTGGGCGTGCAACATCATTATCGATTGACTCAATAATAGAAAACGGGTCGCTGATATCTGTACCACCCCAGCCCTGCCCGGAATTGGCAACACTGAAGTATCGGCCGGGCGTTGAGCGCCGTCCACATACGCGAATCCCAGAGGGCTCCATTCCAAGGCAACGTCCGGCCTGATGCTCTGACAGAACCCCAGTAATATGTTCGTCAATGACAATGACTTCGTCGACATGGCCATGCCACTGCTTCGCGAAGATGCCAATTGTTGCCGAGCCACAACCAACACGCATACGCTGTTCGGTAACGCCATCGATGACGGGCGCGTGTCCTGCCTGTACTAGCACCGAACAGCCTCCGGCAACGACAAGTTCGACTGGCTGACGGTTACACAGCGCCATAATGGTATTACAAGTAACCTTACCCTCTCGCTTGCTACCGCCCGTGAGGTGATTGACCCCTCCAATGGACAGCATCTGCGATCCATACTCGCCGGTCGTCACGTGCCCAATACGCTGCCCATCGCAAAGGATATCGGCTTGTTCAGCGCCGAGGTGCTTATCCGTATCCAATTTGATCTTCACACCGCAATACGAAAAGATACTCTCACTGACCACCGTGACAGTCTCAAGGTCGTTATATTGTGTTGCTACAATAAATGGTGCCGGCTTGTAATCCGGATAAGTTGTACCTGCACCGATAGCGGTAACGAACGTTTCTTGTTGAACCAAGGTGCCATTCCATTCGGCCGCAGCGCCTTCAAACGGGACGACCCCGCCGCCGGGAGCCCGCGATTTTTCGAGAAGTACCAGTGGGTCAACACGCGCGAGTTCGCCTTCGACATTCGCATAACGCCCGCAAGCGCCAGACCGCTCTGGTCTGATTCGGCAAAGTACTGGGCAAGCATCACAGCGTACTATGCCGTCCTTTTCGCGAGCGCCAAAGCGTTCGGTCATTCCGGAAAAACCAGTTGATTTGCTCGACTTCTTGTCGGTGCTGGGCTTATTTGTTTCAGTCGCCATTACGGACTCATAGGCTTATATAATAATAAGTATACATATAGAAAAAATAAACATACCAATACATGAGGGTTCAGCAAGAGCTGAAGGCCTGTACCAGCCATTCTCTCAGATGCTCTGGAAAGTACTATTTAATTGAACTATTGTGGGTATGCAATGGAAATACGTCGGGGCATCAATGACGGTCGGGCGCAAGACTCATTCAGAATCGGGACATTCACGAGCATGAACTCCAAATTTAACATTCACCACCATCGATCATTCTGGTGGCGTATTTGCTGCGGTGTCGCGATAGCACTTTCTATCATAACTTTTACGCCATTTGTTATTGGCGGCCATGCATCTCGTATTTTGTACCTTCCATACTCGTTAACGGTCGGTCTCATTATTGCACTCGCGTTCATCGCGGTAACAATTGCTGGCTCCTTTTTGTATCCAAAACCTCTTGGCCGCGGCGACAATAAATGAATGGATGGATATTGGGGATTGGCAGTGTATATCTCTGCACGTTGATTGTCGCCGCCTTGCGCGCTCGCAAATCGAACCATTCAGACAACGATTTTCTCATGGCAGGATCGAATCTCGGGGCGCTTATTGGTTGCTTAACGGTCGCCGCCACACTATTTAGCACATTTACATTAATGGGCATGCCGGACCTGTTTCGCAATCATGGGATTGGTGCCTGGATCTTTCTTGGGGTTTCTGACTGCGCGTTGGCATTTGTTGCTTTGTGGTTCGGCGTCAATATCCGCCGCCGAATTTCGGCAGATGATTTTAATGGATTTTCCGGCTGGCTCGGGCAAAAATACCGTGGTCGCCATGCGACGTACGTCTACTTGTTTGGCATCTTTGTCTTCCTGATCCCCTATGTCGCGATTCAGATAAAGGGAGTTTCACTATTCTTGAATTCGATAATTCCGGGTGTTATGCCAAGCTGGGCGTGGTCGATCGCGATAGTCGGCGTAATCCTCGCCTACAGTGAACTGGGTGGGCTTAAGGCCATAATTTTCGCAGACTCAATTCAAGGCGTCGTGTTATTTGGCGCCACTATTATTATTGCAAGCAGTTGCGTGTCCTATTTCGGTGGTATTGGACCCATGTTTGATTCGATCGAATCGACGTCGCCAGCACTCTTGTCAATTCCCGGACCATCTGGATTGTTCACCTATCAATTTCTCATAGCGTCATTTTTGGCCATCGCAATGATCCCGGTGACACAGCCACAAATGGGTACCCGTTTGATTATTATGCGGGACAGCTCGTCGCTCGCTCGAATGGCGGTACTGCTCGCTCTATTCTCTTTCGTTCTCGTACTCGCAACACTACCCATTGGCCTTTATGGCGCCGCACTCTATCCCACGAGTGCCACCGGTGAATTTATAGCGCAGGTCTTGGTATACGATCAATCACCGATTATTGCTGCGGTGGTTGTAGTTGGACTAATTGCAGCCGCAATCTCAACAGCAGATTCGCAACTTTTCGCGCTGGGTAGCGAGTTGCGTTCAGGTATATCCAAGCCACAATATCGATCGCTGGCGTTGGTGCGCAGCGCAATCGTCGTATTCGCCCTGTCAGCACTGGTGGTGTCACTAGTGAGTAATACAAATATCGTTCTATTGGCACGAACCAGTTTTGCTGGATCAGCATTGTTAGCACCTATGATACTGTCGGCTGTGTTTTTTCCGAAGCAACTGCATCGCCTTATTCCGTTGCTGACCGGTCTGGGTTTGATGATATTCCTCGCATCTATTTTCGGCTTGACGGGTGATGTTGTTTGGGGGCTGCGTATGGACCTCCTGATATTCATAGCGGTTGCGCTTGGTACCTTAATAATCCTCATGCTCAGTAATTACTACCTGCCCGATGAGCGAAAAACTGCATGAGAACTTTTTCTTAGTTGAGTTGGCGAAATTACTCGGCGTGCTCGTAAGAGCTAGTGTTCCAGCGACAGCATTCTGGGTATTCGCCCGCCGATCGTTTTCTCAGATTCCGTTAACGCCTAGGTTAATCGCGCCAGCAAACGTAAAAAAATCTCTTGCTCATCCATGGACAATGGCGCAAGCGTTTCGCTGGATACCTGGAGAGCCGCAGTCTTTAGCGACTCGATTAATTTGAGTCCTTTGGTAGTCAAGATTAGTGTGGACTTTCGTTTATCGGCCGGATCCGTTGTTTTTCGTATCAATTGACGCTGAACCAGACGATTCACAACGCCCATGATTGTTGCAGGGTCTGTATGCGTGTGCCGACCAAGTAGATTTTGCGATACACGACCTTCATCATGAATTTTTACCAACGACGTAAATTGCATTGGAGTCAGCCCGCTATCCATAAGAAGAGCTTGAAAAATTCCACCTGACCGTTGGTGGGCGCGCCGCAGAAGAAACCCGGCTTGTTGTTCGATCACGTACAGCTGATCATCTACCGTCACAGCCAGCGATGATTCATCGCCGCCATCTTCTTTTCTACTTGCCGCAGATTTGGTCATTGTCTTGCGCCATTCAAATAGATGCCTCGCATGCTGTAGGCCTAGCATACCTGCTTCTATTATAGGGCGAATGGCTATTGAAGTAATACCGTCCTACTCGAGCACGAACGTAGTGAGAAAATCATTTTTGAGATACTGCGCTAGTCTGTATTGCCGGGCTTTTCACTAAAGTAGCGCTCAAACTTGTCTTTTTCATCTCGATACTCGTCGGCATCGGCTGGTGAAATTCCTTTTCGTGTGATGTTTGGCCAGATCTCAGAATACTTGGTATTTACGCCCAACCAGAATTGTTCTGGCGTATCCTCATCGTCTGGTTTGATCGCCTCGATTGGACATTCGGGCTCGCAGATCCCGCAGTCGATACACTCTTCGGGGTGAATAACCAAACAGTTCTCACCCTCATAGAAGCAATCAACTGGACATACCTCCACACAATCCATTAACTTGCACTTCACACATGCATCGGTAACGATGAAAGTCACGAAAATCTCCTCAAAAAAATGACCGATTCACAACCGTAGTCTATACGACATTACGACACCGATCAGGCAACCACGAAACTCTCTAACGTCAGCCGACGAAAGCTCGCTCAATTACAAAACTTCCCGGGGAAGAATTACTGCCTTCTTTAAGTCCATGCTCTTCAAGCATGGAAGCCATATCTTTATTGAACGCCATAGAGCCACAAACCATTACCCTGGCAGTTTGCGGATTAAATCGATTTCCAATCAACCCCAAATCTTTTGCGAAATCACCAAGCTGTATGCGCTCGGTAATTCTGCCCCGCGTTCTGAACTCGCCACGCGTAACCGTTGGGTAGTAAGTAAATCGATCTCGTAACAGTTCTCCAAAGATCTCATCGGCATGGATTTCTTCTTCTAGGAAGTTGCGATAGGCAAGTTCCTGCTCTTCTCTCACAGTATGCGTGATAATAATCTCGTCGAACTTCTCGTGCGTTTCCGTATCGCGCAAAACGGAAAGAAGCGGAGCCAACCCGGTACCGGTTCCAATCATGAAAAGACGTTTCCCGGGCTTGAGTGCGTCCGTAACCAGTGTGCCGGTTGGCTTCTTACTTAGGAACAGGTAGTCGCCAACCTTCAGATGCTGTAAGCGCGAAGTTAGAGGTCCTTCTGGCACCTTAACTGAGAAAAATTCAAGGTGCTCCTCCCAGTTAGGGCTCACGATGGAGTAAGCCCTTAATAATGGACGTTCGCCATCTTTTAGCCCGATCATCACAAATTCACCAGAACGAAAGCGAAAACTGTCTGGGCGCTCAATCCGAAAACTAAACAGGCCATTTGTCCAGTGGTGTACCCAGGTGACCCGCTGCAGGAACAGCTTTCTGGCCTCGGCCATAGACTGTAACTCCAGTAATGTTGCCGATCCTACGGTTTTTTCTTGACTCATCCCAATACTCACATAGGCTCCTCGTCCCTAAACATCGGGGCGAGAATATCATAGGTATACATATGAAAAAATGATCTGATGCCGACAGTCGCCTGCGGACCACTAGAAAGCCGCGCTCAACTAAATGTTATTGCCGGTGGCACCTTTAGATAAGGTGGTTATCATACGTATATTGATGCTGATGGCCTCCTTATTTTGTAGTGATATATAATATTAAATTGATCTAACTTGCCAAGATAGAAGGCATAATCAATTGAAGGGTGCCGATCTGCGGTAACTTGAGCCATCTCGATATTCACGGAGAACAATTCAGTGAGAACAATAAAAGGCCCCGCGATATTTCTCGCTCAGTTTGCATCGGACGAGGTTCCGTTTAACACGCTGGACAGCATAGCGAAATGGGCCGCTGACCTCGGTTTCAAGGGCTTGCAGATCCCAACCTGGGATGAGCGCCTCATTGACCTAGCACAGGCTGCTGATAGTCGTGCTTATTGTGATGACCTGCGTGCGACACTCGACAAGCATGGTCTGGAGCCAACCGAGTTGTCAACGCACCTGCAGGGCCAACTCGTTGCAGTACATCCCGCTTACGATACATTGTTCGATGCCTTTGCCGCCTCCCATGTTCGTGGTAAACCGGATGCTCGGCAGAGGTGGGCGGTTGATCAACTGCTGCTGGCCGCAAGAGCATCTGCCAATCTCGGACTTAAGGAGCACGCCACGTTTTCCGGCGCATTAGCCTGGCCCTATCTGTATCCATGGCCACAGCAGCCGGCAGGTCTGGTTGAAACCGCGTTCGATGAGCTCGCAAATCGCTGGTTACCGATTCTCGATGCCTTCGATGAGGCAGGCGTTAATCTTTGCTATGAAATTCACCCCGGCGAAGATTTGCATGACGGCATCACATTCGAAATGTTTCTTGAGCGGGTTAATAATCATCCGCGCTGCAATATGCTGTATGACCCCAGCCACTACGTGCTGCAGGCACTTAACTATATCGACCACATCGACATTTATCACGAGCGCATCAAGATGTTCCATGTCAAGGATGCTGAACTGAATCCGACTGGCCGTCAGGGTGTTTATGGCGGCTATCAACCGTGGATTGACCGCGCGGGGCGTTTCCGCTCGCTAGGTGACGGTCAGGTCGATTTCAGCGCTATATTCTCGAAGTTTGCACAGTACGATTTTGCTGGCTGGGCCGTTCTCGAATGGGAATGCTGCTTGAAGCACCCCGAAGATGGGGCCCGTGAAGGCGCCAAATTTATCAGCGATCACATTATTCGAGTCACAGAGCGTGCGTTTGATGATTTTGCAGGTGCGGACATTGATGCTGATGCGAATAGATCGCTATTGGGACTCTCTTAAGGATTAAGGTTATGGCAAAAACGTTATCAAATAGAAGGATTCGGTTGGGAATGGTCGGCGGTGGTCAGGACGCACTTATTGGTAATGCGCATCGCATAGCGGCACGATTAGACGACGAATATGAGCTGTGCGCCGGCGCATTATCATCGAACTCGGTACGTGCAATGTCGTCTGCACAAGAAATTGGCCTTCCCGCGGATAGGTCTTATGGCAGTTATGCAGAGATGGTAAGTAGCGAAGCCGCCCGCGAAGACGGTATCGATGTCGTGGCAATTGTCACACCGAATGATACGCATCATGCGATCGCAAAAGCCTTTCTCGCCGCCGGCATACATGTCATTTGTGATAAGCCGATGACCGTGACTATTGAAGAAGCTGAGTCTCTTCAAGATGCCGCGCGAAGCGCTGGGCGGATTTTGGCGGTGACGTATAACTATACTGGATATGCAATGGTGCGAGAAGCTAGGGAAATTATTGAACGTGGTGACCTCGGCACAATCCGGGTCGTGCAGGTCCAGTATGCTCAGGACTGGCTCACTGAGCCAATCGAATTAGATGGACAGAAGCAGGCTGCGTGGCGTACTGATCCGGCAAAATCAGGTGTAGGCGGTACTATCACTGACATCGGTACACATGCTTACCATCTGGCGTGTTTTGTAAGCGGCCTCAAACTCGAAGCTTTGTGTGCGGATCTCACAACGTTCGTTGATGGACGTCGGCTGGACGACAATGCACACCTGCTGCTGCGTTTCGCGGGTGGAGCCAAGGGTATGTTGTGGGCTAGTCAGGTGGCGGTTGGCAACGAAAATAATGTGCGACTCGGCGTCTATGGCGACAAAGGCGGCCTTACTTGGCAGCAAGAACAAGCCAATGAAATAAGCTTTAGTTTGTTTGGTAAAGCAACACAACGAATTACGCGCGGTGGTCCATCAGGTCATCCAGCTTCATCCACAAGCATTATAAGAATGCCGAACGGACATCCTGAGGGGTATCTGGAAGGATTTGCAACCATCTATAGCCAAGTAGCTGCTGCAATCCGTGCGGCCAGCGAGGGTAAAGCGCCGGACACTAATATTTTGTTTCCAACGGGTGACGATGGTAAAGCTGGCGTTGCATTTGTCGATGCCGCTGTCCGCTCAAGTACAGCCGGTGGAATATGGGTCGATCTTTAGTTGGCCCCCTTCCGGCTATCGCTGACAGCCTGACTCGACGCCCGAATAATTGAGGATTATGAAATTGGCAGATAATCGAACACACCTTACAAGGCGGACCGCTATCAAGGGCGCCGTGGCATTGCTTGGCGGCACGCTAACCACAGCGCAGCTTGGCCTGCTGGGCAACTCGTTTGCCGCTATCGCCGAAGACGCACCGCCTCGTTTCCTCTGCCCGGAACAATTTACAATGCTCAGCCGCATTGCGGACCTGATTATTCCCGAGACCGATACGGCGGGCGCGCTGGGTGTTGGCGCACCTCATTTCATCGATATGATGCTGGCGGATTGGGCGTCTCCGCAACGGCAGGCGGAGTATGTCGCGGGCCTTGATGGCATTGACATGCGTGCCCGCGGTGCTGGAGCGAGCAGTTTTTCGGCCAGCACGACCGAGCAGCAGATGGCTCTGCTACGCGCGCTTGATAAGGAGTTCTTTGCCGAACATTCCACAGATCCATTTTTTGGGGTACTAAAGAAAATGGTGCTATTCGCCTACTACTCGTCCGAAATCGGGGCGACGGTCGAGCTGAGATTTCAGCGTATTCCCGGAGACTATCTCCCCTGCGTGCCAATGGCGGATGACAGCCATGCGTGGTTTTGGAGTCAACACAATTATGCCCTCTGAAGTTTCGAACGATTTCGACGCCATTGTCGTAGGCTCCGGTATATCCGGCGGCTGGGCGGCGAAAGAGCTGACCGAGCGTGGTCTCAAGGTGCTGTTGCTCGAGCGAGGACGCAATGTCACGCATCGCCAGGACTATGTAACGGAAGGAAAAGCAGCCTGGGAAATGCCCTATGCGGGCCAGATACCTGAGTCGCTGACCGAGAGTGATTATGCCGTACAAAATCAATGCTACGCATTCTCCGACTACACGAAACACTTTTTCGTCAACGACCGTGAGAACCCCTACGCGACGCCAGATAATAAGCCGTTTTCCTGGATCCGTGGCCATCAGCTGGGCGGTCGCTCTCTGCTCTGGCATCGGCACAGTTATCGTCTAAGTGACCTTGATTTCGAAGCCAATAAACTCGATGGTCACGGTGCCGATTGGCCGATTCGTTACAAGGATCTGGCTCCTTGGTACGACCACGCAGAAAATTTTGCAGGCATCAGTGGATCGAACGAAGGATTGTCACAACTTCCCGACGGTGTGTTCCAGCCGCCATTCCCGATGAACTGTGTCGAAAAAGATATTAAAAAGAACATTGAGGCTGCGTTTTCCGACCGTAAACTAATCATGGGCCGCGTGGCGCACTTGACCGAACCCACTAAAGAGCAAATAGCGCTGGGTCGCTCACGCTGTATGAATCGCGATGAATGTCAGCGTGGCTGCTCATTTGGCGCCTATTTCTCCAGTTTATCGGCGACGCTTCCGGCGGCAAATCGAACCGGTAATCTGACCACGGTTACTGACGCTATCGTGGACAGCGTTATCTATGATAGCGACAGCAATCGTGCGTCCGGCGTCCGAGTCGTTGATGCCAATAACCACGAACACCGCAGCTATGGCGCTCGGCTCGTGTTCCTCTGTGCATCGACGCTTGGTACTACGCAGATCATGCTCAACTCAACATCAGAGCGTTTTCCCAATGGGATCGCCAATTCCAGTGGTGCCCTCGGCCGCTATCTGATGGATCATATTGGTGGCGTGGGAGCAAGTGGTGTCTTCCCAGGCCATCAGGATATGTACGATGCTGGACGACGGGGTGGGGGCCTCTACTTACCCCGGTTTCGCAATGTTATGGATAAAGATGAGCGTTTCCTGCGTGGCTTCGGTTATCAGGGTGGCGCTTACCGATCAAGCTGGTCGCGCGGCAATAACACTCCAGGCATCGGCATTGATTTTAAGGCCGAACTTCAGCGGCCCGGCCCATGGATTTTCGACATGGTTGGTTTCGGCGAAATGTTACCGGATGAACGGAATCGTGTGCGACTTAGTAAGAAGAACAAGGATTCCTGGGGCATGCCCATTCTGGAGATCGACTGCGAACATCGTGAAAATGAATTTGCGATGTTCGACGCGATCGCGGCCGACGCGGAGGAGTTAATGAATGCGGCGGGGCTAACCGACATCAGTGTGAATCAGGACAAAGCGGCACCAGGATTGATGATCCACGAAATGGGAACGGCACGCATGGGTCATGATCCAAAGACATCGGTTTTGAACAAGTTCAACCAGGCTCATGATGTGCCGAACTTATTTGTAACTGACGGCTCCGCGATGACCTCGTCCGCCTGCCAGAATCCATCACTCACCTACATGGCGCTAACGGCGCGCGCGGCGGCAGCGGCCGTTGAAATGCTTCAGGAAGGAAAATTATGAAACGCAGAGAGCTATTAAAAGGGATGGCGGCTATATCGGTAAGTCCAATACTAACGTCGTGTGCACCAGCAGAAAAAGCGGCGACCAAGAGGCGCCTTGATAAGGTTGGCATCCAGCTTTACACGGTGCGCGACCGAATGGCCACTGACGTGCCCAACACTCTTGCTCAACTTGCCGACATTGGCTATCAGGAGGTGGAATTTGCCGGCTACTTCGACCACAGTCCGAAAGATATTCGGACATTTCTGGATGACCTCGGACTAAGCGCCCCCTCCACACACACGATGTTGCAACCAATGCGTGAAACGCCTGAACAACTGATTGAGAATGCTCTTGTCGTAGGCCACCAATATATTGTGCTGGCCGGGCTACGACCGGAGGAGCGCGCCACGCTTGACGACTACCGGCAACACGCTAACCTGATCAACGAGTTTGCCGAGCAATGTCATGCTGCGGGATTAAAGTTCGCGTATCACAATCACGACTATGAGTTCGGAAATCTGGATGGGATACGTCCGATGGATTTGCTGCTGGCCGAGACCGAGCCATCGCACATGCAGGTCGAAATTGACCTGTATTGGATCAAAAAAGCTGGGGCCGATCCGTTTTCGTACTTCGAAAAACATCCAGGCCGCTTCCCACTTTGCCACGTAAAGGACATGGCAGCGGATGGTTCAATGGTAGATGTGGGCGCTGGCGGAATCGATTTCTCGGCATTATTCGCTGCAAGTGACCTGTCCGGATTTCGTCATTATTACGTCGAGCACGACCACGAGCATGGCGACGCGGTTGATACATTGGAGAGCGCTGCAAACAGTTATTCTGCTGTCTCAAAGCTGGAGTTTTGACGATTATTCACTCAGCTCTATGCGTGCAGAGCCTGATTATTTACTCCAACACTTGAGGTGGTGAAATGAAAAAGTTGGTCGTAGTGGGCTCTTCCAATACCGACATGATCATCCAGGTACCACATATCCCGGCGCCAGGCGAAACGATAATGGGCAGCGAATTTCTGACCGCTGCAGGTGGCAAGGGAGCCAATCAAGCCGTGGCCGCGGCCCGGGTCGGCGGAGATGTCAGCCTGGTGGCTTGCGTCGGCGCTGACATGTTCGGTGAGCAGGCTTTGGCGGGCTTCGCAAGCGACGGGATTAATACGGATCATTGCCGAGTGGATGACAGCGCGCCATCGGGAGTCGCGCAGATCTTGGTTGCTGACAGTGGTGAAAACAGCATTGCCGTAGCACCCGGCGCTAATTTCCTGTTGAGTCCGCAATGCATCGTCGCGGCGGGAAATCTGCTGAACGACGCCGCAGTTGTTTTGATGCAGCTGGAGATTCCGCTCGATACGGTACTCGAGAGTGCTCGCCTCGCTCATGCGGGTGGCGCCAAAGTTATCCTAAATCCGGCACCCGCCTGTGTACTGCCGGATGAGATCTTCCCACTGCTCGATTTACTTACACCCAATGAGTCTGAAATAGAACTCCTGACCGGCATTAGCGTTACCGACGAAAACAGTATGGCCGCTGCGGCGTCTGTCTTACATGAGCGCGGCGTGTTAGCCGTGCTGCTGACCCGTGGCTCGCAAGGTGTTTTCTTGTCAGAAAAGCAGGGCGACGAAATACGGACTAGCGCTTTTCCGGCTTTCCCAGTTGTGCCTATTGATACAACAGCAGCCGGCGACGTGTTCAATGGCTGCCTCGCAGTCGGTCTGGCCGGTGGCCATCTGCTGGCTGAATCAATCGAATTCGCCCAAGCTGCGGCCGCGATCTCGGTGCAGACTTTGGGCGCACAGACCAGTGCGCCGGTCCAGGAGGCGGTTAAGGAATTCCTGCGGTAGGCGTAAGGTTTATTTGAATAGCGAGAATGATATAAATATGGGATGTGTGGCTTTTAATTGTTAGTGGAGCGGCCATACTCGGACACAGCAAACAAAGCTCGCGTGCTAATAATAGCTCGCTGATTATAGTCAGCCTAGTGGTTTGGGTACCGGGATGGGTGCTGCGTAGCTACGCAGTGAGTTAGTTTACTCGCCTACGCACTTTTTTCATTTTTCTTGGCTTTCTTCGCGGCTTTTTTCTCTTTTGGGGTCATACGCGGTTGTTTCTTCGCTTCTTTGTTGCTCTTCTGTTCTTTACCCATGACGTTTGCCCCAGTGTGAGATCGAGTTCGCGACCTTTATTGAGGACATAGTACGCCAGCACACTATTGATTGTTCGACTGTATTTCGATTGAATTTGCCAAGCAGAGTAATGTTTTGGATAACTATCAGTGTCCACGCTGCAGCATAGCAATGGTCAAGCAGTCGATCCAAACCAGCCCGACATCAGTTTTGGAGCCTGTAACTCGTGTAACGACTCCTACTTCAATACCGGCCAACTACGTAACTTATTTTCGAGCGGAATATTGGGGGTTCTTTAAGGTCTTCTCAAACCCACCAGCGCGGCGTCAATGAGATCCAAAGGTATATTGCATCGGATTCTTCGGATGAGTGCGGCACGTATTCTTCGTTTCGACGCGGTATGTGCTCGCAAGTCGAGATTCTTGTAAGAGTGTGCGAGAGTTTCGGCACGAGACATCAACTCAGTCGTATCGACTAGTTCGTCGAAAAACCCGGCGTCTTTAGCGGATTCGACATCGAAGTATTCGGACAGAGTGACAGCCCGCTGGAAGGCTGCTGGGTCGAGTCGGTGCCGTAACGTTGCCGCAGCAACGCGTGGCATGGTCATGCCGATAGCTACCTCGTTTGCAGCGATCTTAAAATCACCGCGGCTGCCGATCACGTAGTCAGTCGACAACATAAGAAAAACACCCATCGCAAGCGAGTGGCCGTTGCAGGCTGCAATGACCGGGTAGGGGTAGCCCATGACGCGGGCAGTCAAGCCATAGCCGGCGCGCAACATTCGCAGCGCATTGAGACCTCCACGCTTCATAACGTGAAGGTCAAACCCAGCTGAGAAAACGTCTTCCCGACCGGTAATTATTACTGTTGCGCCGGCAGATTCGGCCCGATCAAATGCTTGGTAAATATCATGCAAGACCTGTGGTGATAAAGCATTGCGTTTGCCATCATCAATACGAATGGTGGCCACGTTGTCCTGCAAACTGAATTGAACGAGCTTATCCATCATAAAATCCTACTTATCGAGTAGTTTATAGTTTAGCGCAAGCATGAGTAACGTCAGCAGTAAGAGGTCCTGCTGAATTTTTTGCAGTTCCGTAGCAGCGGTGCCAGCGCCTATAATTACTCTTGGTGAATGCATGCCCACGCCTACTACTTGCCTCTGCGTTCGGTTTTTTGCCCAGGGGCCATTCATCACTCGATTAACTCTCTTTGCTAAAGCCGGCTAGCTCGGTCGCTGCTACTATTTCTTGGTGCAGGCCTGGCGCCATTAGATGCGCACCGGAGACACCGATAATCTCGCTGGCTTGTTGCATCAGTTCGGCGCAGATACGAACGCCTTCATCGCGAGGTTCGCTCGCTGTTTCCATGCGTCGTATGACGCTGTCCGGCATGATCGTGCCGAATAAATTGTCTCGCATCCATGTTGCACCTTTAGCCGAGCGCAGTGGTCCGAGGCCAACAATGAAGTATAGCTTTTCGTTTACGCCATGCTCGGCGAGCCTTCGCATATAGCGACCGAGAATATCCATGTCATAGCAATATTGAGTTTGCACGAAGCGAGCGCCGGCCGCGTGCTTCTCCATCAATCTGTCTGGTGTCCAGTCGTCAGTAGGGTCACATGGCGCATCCGCCGCAGCCGGGAAAAAGTTTGGGGCTGTGCTTAGTTCCGCTCCCGACAACGTGGTCTTTTCTTCGCTCATCGTACGCATTACCGTCAACAAGTCCCTGGAGTTGAAGTCGAAAACACCCTTGGCATCTTTGTTGTCCCCAGCGTCGACGTTATCGCCAGCGAGTGCTAGCACGTTACTGATACCGAAAGCGGCAGCGCCGAGTAAGTCACTCTGAATCGCTATTCGATTCCGATCGCGGCAAGTCATTTGCATGATCGGTTCTACGTTTATTTGCTTGAGATGGATAGCGGCGGCAAGGCTGGACATACGGACTCGGGCGCCGGCTCCATCTGTCAGATTTACGGCTGAAACGGCAGGCTTCAGTATTTCAGCAGCTGCAGTCAGCGAATCAAAATCAGCACCACGAGGGGGCGTAATCTCAGCGGTCACGGTAAATCGGCCAGATTCCAGATCTTTTTGTAATGGGTTTGTCATATTCAACTTATAGTATCGTGGTTGGATAAAGCCACAGGTTAACCAAATTTAGAATGGTATGTTTAAGGACTATAATGCCATTTCATATGGTCATATGCGATTCATTGCGCGATCGGCTAACGCATGTGAGGGTGCTATTTTTTTGATTGAGAGTCACTTATCATGCTGAGTCTATTTTTCCTCAAAAGACTAGCTATTACGATGTTGCAGAATCCACGAACTCTTCAAATTACCTTGCTGTGCATTCTAGTGCTTGGACAAACACCAGTTTTGTCAGCGACGCCCGACGAGAGGCCCGTGATTCAAAGCGGTGAGATGGCAAGTGAGCCACTTCTGGATGGCATCGTGCTTGGTGATCCGGCCTGGGCGGAACTAACCCCAGCGAGCGGATTCCAGCAAATTCAGCCTGATGATGGATCCCCTGCGACGCAAAAAACGGAAGTGTATGTTGGTTTCTTAGATGATGCTTTATACATCGGAATGATCGCATACGATGATGCCCCAGAAGACATACTCATTACTGATAGTCGCCGCGACTCCGCACTAGGTGATACAGATAGTTTTCAGTTAATCATTGATGGTCTTCGAGACGGCCAAAATGGTTATATATTTGGCACTAATGCAGCGGGTATTCAATACGATGGCCAAGTAACCCGTGAAGGCGCAGGCGGTGCGATGGGCTCTGGAGGCGGTGGCTTCAATCTGAACTGGGATGGCTCTTGGGAAGTTGCAACTACCGTAAGCGATATTGGTTGGAGTGCTGAGATGCGAATCCCATTCAGTACTCTTCGATACGGTCGTGGTGATATACAAACATGGGGAATAAATTTCCAACGAAATATTCGTCGAAATAATGAAATAGTCTTTTGGGCTCCTTTGTCTAAGCAACACAAGCTGTACCGCCTATCTGAGGCTGGTAGCGTTACTGGATTAGAGCCGTCTAAACTACGTAATTTGCAAATTTCACCCTACTTTCTCGGCCAGTCTGAACAAGCTGGCGGCGTAGCCGGCACGCAAAGCAGCACCGAAGTTGGTTTCGATATCAAGTATTCGATTACACCAAGCCTCACGTTGGACGCGACCTATAACACTGACTTTGCCCAGGTCGAGGCCGATGAACAACAAATGAATCTGGATAGATTCAGTCTTTTCTTTAAAGAAAAACGACCTTTTTTCCTTGAAAATGCCGCACAGTTTTCTGTGGGTGATGAACGGGCAGTTCAGATGTTTTTCAGTCGGCGTATCGGCATTAGTAGTGGAGGTGATCAGCTACCAATCGTGGGCGGAGCACGGTTATCGGGGAAGATCGCCGGTAACACGAATGTGGGTTTTCTTCACATGCATTCGGAGGCCGTTGCAGGTGTTGCACCGGGTAATAAATTCACGGTTGCAAGAGTAAATCAGGAGCTACCCAGCCGTTCATCTATCGGCTTCATGTACGTCGGTCGTGATGGAGATGGTTCTCATCTTGTTGCACCCGGTGAGGACAAGAATCAAACTTATTCTGTGGATGGTCGTTGGGGTATTGGTGAGAATCTGATGCTAGAGGGCTGGGTTGCAAAAACAGCAACACCTGGGCTGGATGGTCGTGATGAAGCGTTTTCTGCTAAAGCGATTTATAACTCGAGTGAGTGGCTGAACCGATTCGAGTACGGTCAGGTCGGTGAGGACTTCAATCCTGAGGCCGGCTTTCTTAAGCGTTCGAACTATCGACGTATGACAGCATTGGTTCTACGCAGAATTCGGCCGAAAGATAAATGGGGGTTACTTGAGGTAAGGCCACATATTTCTTATACCAGTTACTGGGATTTCGACGGCTTTCATGAGACTGGTTTTTTGCATGTGGACAATCATTGGGAGTTTCGTAACGGCTACAGAGTTGATACTGGCATGAATTTCACTCGTGAAGGTGTGCATACTGCTTTTGATATTGTTGATGGAGTCACCATTCAGCCGGGTACTTATGACCATACTGAAGCCCAGATTCGGTTTAATACTAATAAAGCCGCGCCTCTTAGCTTACAAAGCGTAACGTATGTAGGTGGTCAGTTCGGCGGTAATCGTATTGCCGTTAAGTCGAGTGTTATTTATAGGATTGGAGATTCATTTAGATCTGAGCTGACTTATAACTACAACAAATATGATCTTCCAGTGCCTGGGGGGCAATTTAACGCTAACCTTACACAACTGCGTTTATCCTATGCATTTACACCTAAGATTCTGTTGCAAACGTTGGTTCAGTACAATCAAGTAGAGGATACACTTGGTACGAATTTGCGTTTTTCATGGTTACAGACCGCAAATTCTGGCTTCTTTCTTGTCTACAACGAAGTTGACGAACGAGGCATCGGTGCAAATCCGAGAGGTAAAGAGGTGATCATTAAGTACAGTCATATATTTGATGTTTTTAGTTGACGCGCTGTATTGGGTGAACTTGCCTTCGAGAAAAGACATATAATTGGTCCGCTCCGGACTACCGGAAATTCTGGATCCCCGCATGACCAAGCCCAAGATCGCGACGCCATCGTTTCGCGATATGAATATTGCCGAACCCTTTTTGGCCGTTTTGGATGAGATCGGCTATGAAACCCCGACACCAATTCAGGCGCAGGCAATTCCACATCTGCTGCAAGGCCTCGATCTTTTAGGACATGCTCCAACAGGCACCGGAAAAACGGCAGCCTTCGCGTTACCATTGTTGTCACGGCTTAGTATGGATGACAAAAACGTTCAGGTGATGACGCTAACACCGACTCGTGAACTCGCGATTCAGGTCGCAGAGGCTTTTCAACGCTACGCCTCGCATATAAAAGGTTTTCATGTATTGCCGATTTACGGTGGCCAGGAATACTCGGGTCAAATTCGAGCATTGAAGCGTGGGGTCCAGGTTGTAGTCGGAACGCCCGGACGCGTCATGGATCATATGCGCAAAGGCACACTAAAATTGGGTGGATTGCAGGCGCTAGTTCTTGACGAAGCCGATGAAATGCTGCGCATGGGCTTCATTGATGAGGTGCAGTGGATTTTGGACCAGACACCGGAAAAAAGGCAAATGGCCTTATTTTCGGCAACCATGCCAAAAGAAGTCGAACGCATAGCGCGCCGCTACTTGAGTAATCCGCAGGAGGTCTCGATCAAAGCTCGAACCGCAACAGCTGAGACCATTCGGCAGCGGTACTGGCAGGTCAGCGGCCTGCATAAGCTGGACGCACTGACGCGAATCCTTGAGGTTGAGGACTTCGAAGCGATCTTGATGTTCGTGCGCACCAAGACGGCGACGACAGAGCTTGCCGAGAAACTGGAGGCTCGCGGTTATTCGGCCGCAGCCATGAACGGTGATATGGCGCAGGCGCACCGTGAACAAACAGTCGAACGATTAAAGCGGGGCTCGCTTGATATTCTTGTGGCAACGGATGTCGCTGCACGCGGACTCGACGTTGAAAGAATCAGTCACGTTGTGAATTATGATATTCCCTACGATACGGAGGCGTATATTCACCGAATCGGGCGCACCGGTCGGGCAGGTCGATCAGGCGAAGCAATCCTGTTCGTTGCGCCACGGGAGCGACGGATGCTTTCCGCCATCGAGCGAGCGACCCGGCAAAAAATAGAACGCCTTCAGCTGCCGACGACAGAGACCGTTAACAACAAGCGCATTGCTGACTTCAAACAGAAAATTAGCGACATGTTGGCAGGTGGTGAAATGACCTTCATGCAAAACCTTGTTGAGCAGTATCGAAATGAGCACGATGTGCCTGCCCTAGATATCGCGGCTGCTCTTGCGAAAATGTCGATCGGCGACAAGCCGCTCTTGTTGAGTGCAAAAAAGGAGCGAAAGGTACGAGACTTTGATAAGGAGTCAGCGCCTCGAGGAAAAAAACGCCATGACAGAACAATACCTGAGCTTGCTTCGGACAAGCAGCGATATCGTATCGAGGTTGGCCATGAGCACGGCGTTAAGCCCGGTAATATCGTCGGCGCAATAGCGAATGAGGCGGGGCTAGCGGGTGACCATATCGGTAGTATCTCCATTGATCGGGAATTCAGTCTTGTTGACCTGCCAGTGGGTATGCCAAAGGACATCTTTATGGACCTGAGAAAGGTCAGAGTGTGTGGCCGACCGATGAATATTTCGATATACGACGAGGCTGAAAAGCCGACTCGGAGTTCATTAGGCAAGAAAGGCTTTGGCAAGAAAGTGTTTGGTAACAAAACATCCGGCAAGAAGTTTCCAGGAAAGAAAGTCCCAGGTAAAAGAACCATGGGTAAGCTGTCGCTAGGCAGTAAGGCATCAATGAAAGCGAAACATAGAAAAGGAAAAGATTGATGCACGCACGAATCTTCAGGTTGGTTGAGCAACAGAACGATGTCTGACTCGACTGACTTTAGCTTGCTTAAATTAAGATCGGAGCTGCTGAGAAATCTGACCGATCTTAATTACAATGAGATGACATTAGTGCAGGCAGAGACACTACCTCTGCTGATCGATGGGCGCGACGTACTCGCGCGAGCCAAGACGGGAAGCGGTAAGACCGCAGCTTTCGGCCTTGGGCTGCTGAATAAACTGAACGTTAATTTATTCAAGGTGCAAGCACTCGTGCTCTGTCCAACACGTGAGCTTGCTGACCAGGTCGCAAAAGAGATTCGGCGACTGGCACGCAGAATTCCGAACATCAAGATACTCAGCGTATGCGGCGGCACTCCATTGCGAGACCAAACAGCTTCTTTGCAGCGCAGTCCGCATATCATCGTTGGTACGCCGGGGCGTGTGCACAAACACCTACGCAGTGGCACCCTCAATCTAGGTCAATTGCAGACCTTCGTTCTTGATGAGGCGGACCGCATGCTGGATATGGGATTCATGAATGAGCTCGATGCGATACTCGCATTCATGCCCGACGAGCGCCAAACCGTATTATTCAGCGCGACATATCCGGAGGCAATTGCCGATATTAGCGCTCGAGTGCAATGCGAGCCGCAAACAGTAGACGTCACCGAAGATGAGCAGCCTGCGCAAATTTTGCAGACATGGTGCGCGGTTACTCGTGAGAATCGTAATGCCGAATTGGTTCGTGTGTTACGAGTCTGGGGCGGAACTCTGAATTTGGTGTTCTGCAATACCAAGATAGATTGCGCTGAAGTCACTAAATATCTTCGAGCAGAAGGAATAGTTGCCGTTGCCTTGCATGGTGATCTGGACCAGACACAGCGAAATCAGGTTCTGGTTCGATTCTCGAACCGCAGTGCGAGCGTACTAATCGCGACGGATGTTGCGGCACGCGGACTCGATGTGAAAAATATCGATGCAATTTTCAATTATGAACTGCCGCAACAAGCAGAAATTTATGTGCATCGAATTGGCAGAACCGGTCGTGCCGGAAAGACCGGCATTGCAGTCAGCTTGATCGAAGATCGAGAAATATGGCGCCTTGAAGAAATTGAGAAAGCATTGCCGGACACCGTTTTGCAACAACGCGGCATTCCGGATGCGAAGCGTGGGGACGATTCTTTGGTTCCATTGATGACTACTGTGCAAATAAGTGGTGGACGAAAAAACAAGCTCCGACCCGGAGACTTATTAGGTGCGCTTACAGCGCAGGGTGGAATTCCGGGCAGCGCGGTTGGTTCGATCGACTTTTTTGATGCTTACTGTTACGTCGCAATAGAGGATGCATATGTTGCAAAGGCGTTGCGCCAACTTAGTGACCGCCCAATAAAGGGACGTAAATATCGGGCCCGAGCGCGCAAGTAAGAAATGACATGCTGATCTTCTTGCGACACAACATCCGCTGGATAGCAGGCGGATTCACGCTCACCTTTTTCTCGAGTTTCGGACAGACCTATTTTATTTCCGTATCGATTTCAGAGTGGCGAGAAGCATTCGACCTGAGTCACGGCGAATTCGGTCGTCTTTATATGTTTGCGACCTTAGCGAGTGCGGCATGTCTGCCGTTTCTCGGCAAGCTTATTGATTCTATTCCAGCACACAGGATGATCGCAGTAGTTATTCCGGTCTTGTCGGTCGCAGCGGCGCTGGCCGGTTTTGCGGCATCACTCTGGATGTTGATAGTTGCGATTTTTCTGCTCAGATTATTCGGCCAGGGAATGATGACACATATCGCACTGACCACAACGGGCCGTTGGTTTTCTGCCGAGCGCGGTCGCGCCGTGTCACTCGTCGTACTGGGAAATCAGGTTGGCGAAGCAACAATTCCATTGGGTTTCTCGTTCATGGCTATCGCTTACGGCTATCAAACCGGTTGGTATCTTGGTGCCGCAGCATTGCTGCTTATTGGACTGCCATTTTCATTCTGGGCATACAGTATTCCGCGGGAACCGCATGGCCGCATTGTCAGCGATAGTAAGTCAGATATCCGCAATTGGACTCGCAGCGAAGTCATACGAGATCCAGTTTTCTGGGCATTGCTGACCGGTGTGCTAGCCCCCGGATTTATTGGTACGACGATTTTCTACCACCAGAATTATCTGACGGAGCTCAATGGCTGGCCACCGCAACTGTTTGTACAGTCATTGATTACCCTATCTACGATGACGGTGATTTTCACTTTGATATCGGGCGCGGTGATCAACAAATTCGGTGCGAGAGTAATGTTGCCGTACTTTCTCGTCCCATTGGCGATTGCTTGTTTCTTGCTGGCGGCAAGTGGGCCGGCATTAAGTGTCTATGTAGTAATGGTATTCCTAGGCATCAGTTACGGTATTTCATGGACGTTATTTGGATCACTATGGCCTGAAATTTATGGAACGGTTCATCTTGGATCAATTCGCGCCATAGCCGTTTCCGCCATAGTGTTTGCCACAGCTGCTGGCCCAGGGCTTACAGGAACACTGATCGACTTGGGAATCACACTACCGAGGCAAATGAATTATTTTGGCGCTTATTGCTTGATGGCGATAGTTATAATGACCATCGCGACCCTTTTCCTGAGGCGGCGGATTAATTCAGAGGATAGCGACAAATTACTTCAAGATTAGTGCTTCATCGATAGCCACAAAGCGGCTTGCCGGTCCGATGAGCTGGTTAGACGTCAACGCTCGAACGCCATATACCTCTGACTGTGTTTTGAATCGATCCCGAATACGATCAAGCAAAATCCCGAAATCGCCATCGCCCGACGCAAGAACAATCGTATCGCATTGATTGGCTGCTTCGAATACATCCAGTGCGATGCCGACATCCCAGTCGGCCTTCGCTGTTCCATCGCGGCGCTTTAGTACGGCTTTGAGTTGAACGTCAAAGCCAATCGCTCTGAGGATGCTCTGAAACTGTATTTGTTTGGCATCGCCGCGATCTGTAGCATAGGCATACGCACATACAACATCACGGTCCTTGGTTACTTTAGCCCAAAACTTGTTGTAGTCAAAATTACCCTGATAGGTCTGGCGACACGTGTAATAGATGTTCTGAACATCGACAAAAATGCCGATCTTCTCCGAGACCTTATCAGCTTCAGGCAACATGCGATCGCTCGTCAGAAATCTGTGTGCGTAGATATTCGTCATAGGTACCGCGGAAGTCGACGATACCGCTCGGCGTCATGTCGATGATTCGCGTCGCGAGTGACGAGACGAAATCACGATCATGACTAATGAAGATAAGGGTTCCTGGGTAATTCTCCAATGCGAGATTGAGCGCCTCGATAGACTCCATATCAAGGTGATTGGTTGGTTCATCCATGACTATTACGTTCGGTCTTTGCAAAATTATTTTACCGAACATGAGTCTGCGCTGCTCACCACCAGATACGACTTTCACAGATTTTTCGCTATCATCTCTTGAGAACAGCATACGCCCCAATGTGCCACGCAACATTTGCTCAT
Source organism: Gammaproteobacteria bacterium (assembly GCA_018699395.1). Classification (GTDB taxonomy): domain Bacteria; phylum Pseudomonadota; class Gammaproteobacteria; order Steroidobacterales; family Woeseiaceae; genus UBA1847. The sequence goes on along the minus strand of JABIQN010000001.1, from coordinate 89,690 downwards.
CGGCGCCTTTTGGCTGCCATTGAGTAATCCAGTCGAACAGTGTCATCTCGGTCTCGAATTCCGGTGTGTTGTCCTGAGCGAAGACCCCAGTGGATGCATTCTCGGACCACTTGATTTCACCCGCGTCGACGTCGATTTCTTGTAGCAGAACTCGGGCGAGCGTTGTCTTGCCGATTCCGTTCTGACCGAGAATGGCCAGGCGCGCCCCAGCATCGATTGTCAGATCAAGATTCTCAAACAAAGGACCTTCATCAAAGCCTTTGCTGATGCCGGTCGCTTCGACCGCAATACGTCGCAGCGGTTTATTCTGCTCAAAGCGAATGTACGGGCTGACTCGGCTGGATGGTTTGATATCCTCGAGCTTGATTTTTTCGAGCTGTCTTGCACGCGACGTCGCCTGACGTGCTTTTGATGCATTCGCAGAAAAGCGACTGACAAACGCTTGAAGTTCAGCCATTTTGACTTTCTTCTTAGCGTTATCAGCATACATGCGCTCGCGTGCCTGCGTTGCCGCGGTCATGTATTCGTCATAGTTACCGGGGAAAATCTGCAATTTGCCATAGTCGAGGTCAGCCATATGTGTGCATACGCTATTCAGGAAGTGGCGATCATGCGAGATGATGACCATCGTGGACTTGCTACCGTCTAGGAATTCTTCCAGCCAGCGGATGGTATTGATATCGAGATTGTTGGTGGGCTCGTCGAGCAACAATACGTCCGGATCTGAGAACAGAGCCTGAGCCAACAGGACCCGAAGTTTCCAGCCTGGCGCCACGGCGCTCATCGGACCATAGTGCTGACTAACAGGAATGCCGATACCTACCAGCAATTCACCTGCTCTGGATTCGGCCGAATAGCCATCCAGTTCCGCAAATTCGACTTCGAGGTCCGCAACCTGCATGCCTTCCTCGTCGCTCATTTCTGGCAGAGAATAAAGGCGTTCTCGTTCTTGTGAAACTTGCCATAGTCGGTCATAGCCCATGATGACGGCATCGATGACTCGGCATTCCTCATAGGCGAATTGGTCCTGCGATAACTGTCCAACTCGAGCATTCGGATCGACAGAAACGTTGCCAACACTGGGCTCCAGCTGGCCCGCCAGAATTTTCATCAGAGTCGATTTACCACAGCCGTTCGCTCCGATAAGGCCATAGCGATTGCCATTGCCGAAGGTGACGGAAACATCTTCAAACAGGGGTTTAGCGCCGAACTGAATCGACAAATTTGCTGCAGAGATCAAAGGAGTGCACCAATTAAAGGGGCCAGGCAGCGTAAAATGCTGTCCGGCTAGTGTTTGGGCGGCGGATCATAGCAAAAATGTTGCTGCTTGGGGTAGCTGGAAGTCCGACTGTTTTGCACGACAGTTGGTGATTTCAACTATCATGGTATACATGTTCATACTGACTGGTAGATGATTTATGGCGCGTAAGTGCAAAGCGGTTATTGACCTCGATGCGATACGGGCAAATTACGCGATAGCCTGCGATCTAGCGCCGGACTCAAGATCAATTGCGGTAATAAAAGCAGATGCTTACGGCCATGGGGCCGTAGAGGTCACGCGTGCACTTGAGGGGGTTGCACCGGCGTTCGCTGTCGCGATTATCGATGAAGCTCTGGAACTACGAGATGCCGGCCTCACCAAGATGATACTGGTGATGGAGGGCGTCGACGGTATCGTCGACCTTGAAAGCGCGGCAAGGAATAATCTGACTATTGTGGTGCACAGCGAGTCGCAGCTACAGGACCTAGAGCAAGCTACGCTTTTGAATCCCGTAAGTGTATGGCTAAAAGTCGACACGGGTATGCATAGGTTGGGCATAGACCCTGATAGGGTAGAGGACGCAGTGACGAGGCTCCACGCCAACAAGAATTGTGAGCTTCCGCTAGTTGTCTGTACGCATCTCGCTTCGTCGGAAGACCTTGACAGTAATATGACGGACAAACAAATCGAGACATTCGACCGCTCTGTCACCAACCTGAATGTTCTTGAAAGCATCGCCAATTCGGGCGGAATACTTGCCGTAGCTAAGAGCCACCGGGATTGGAATCGACCCGGATATCTGCTCTATGGCAACATGCCTTTTGATGGCGTGATAGAAAGCGCGAGTGACTTGCGGCCGGCGATGACCTTGCAGTCTGAAGTGATTGCGATTCGCGAGGTGCCAGCGACCGAGTCTGTTGGTTATGGCAGACGATGGACGGCGACTAGCAGGGCAATAATCGCGACCGTCGCGATTGGTTATGCGGATGGTTATCCACGTCATGCAGCCGATGGAACGCCAACATTGATAAACGGTCAGATCGCACCGATCGTAGGTGCCGTCTCAATGGATATGATCACTGTTGATGTCACGGCGTTGGATGGAGTGAAAATTGGCGATCCGGTTATCCTCTGGGGGCCGGATCTTTCTGTCAATCGGATTGCATCCGCATCGGGCACGATCGGTTACGAATTGTTGACAGGATTGACGGCGCGCGTGCCTCGTCGATATTTGAAATAGGTCTTGTGCCAACCATTCTACTGGCGCAATTGAAAAGGTATTGGCGCCGCCGCCATAGCGGAGGGGATATGGCAATATCATCGCGAACGGCATGCTCTCATCTATCTACTGCGTTGATGCGAAACCGAATGAGCGAGAGAAAATCGTCGAAGCCTGACCTGTGTGACTAGTGCTCATGTCCATGACGGAACAGGACGACATGTATCAGTGACCCGGAAATGAATGCCTGTAACAAAGCGAGAGTTCGTGTATCGGCTAAATCGAACAATGACGGGCCGATGAAAAATCCAGTAACCGTCGACAGAATTATGAACGCGAACAAGACGGCAGTGGCGGTTATGCCGAAATTTGGTCGGGCGATACACCAAATCGCCATTCCGACAGGGATTCGGTGCAACACTATTGCATAGCCCAGAGCGTTTCCGTTTTCAGGGAGCAGCGCGACACCATCAATGACAGCATGCATAAGTAAGCCAGCAGCAGCAAGACCGACGATGAACAGGTGCGCTGTATCGGTCGCTTTGTGAAACAGACGTTCGAGCAGTATCGGGAATGCTAATCCGAGAATGATGATGAGTGCAGCCAGCCATCCGGCTTGTTGCAATGCTTCGGGCACAACATGCATGGCGATGATCGCAGCGATTGTCAGTAGAATTACGCCATCCAGGATACGCTTTGCCGTCGGATTCTTATGGCTTGCCGCGTAGATGGCAGGGCCCAGCAATAACGCCGCAATACTTAAAAGTAAAGTCATGGTATCAGGTCGTGATGAGTGTGGTTAGAATGGTCTCATGATTTCGCGCCGCGCCGTTCTTTATTACCAACTTATTTCGCTTTTTGCTGTTCTTTTCTCAGGGGATGTTTCCGCGCATGGCGGCGTCGTTGAGGAAGATGATCTTTGCGTCATTAAGGTGAATTACCTGCGCGCCCATTTCAAAGTCTACCAACCGAGTACTTTGGGACACGAGCAGTATTGTGAAGACCTACCAATGGCGACGGAAAGCGTGTTCGTGATGGAGTATCTGCACGATTCATTGTCAGAAATGCCAATCGATTTTCGGATAATCAGAAACGTCACCGGGAAGGGTCGGTTCGCCCGTATGGAAGATATCGACCTGATTGACGACATTGATAGTGCAACGGTTTTTTACCGAGCGCCCGTCGTTGAGCCAGATATTTACCTGGTTAACTACCAGTTTGCCGAGGAGGGTGATTTCATCGGTATTGTGTCTGCAAGGCATCCGGCCACGGGCAAAGTCTACGCCGCTGTTTTTCCATTTGAGGTAGGATTTACTGGGCTGGGTTACTGGCCATTTTTCATAGGAATGCTAATGTTGATTCAATTTCAGTACCTCTTAATGAGTGGCCGACTGAAGCGCTGGCTGGGCAAGGAAGTGGCCGTCGCAACGTGTGTTATTTTAGGTCTTCTGCTGTCTCCGGTTTCGTTTGCGGAAAACCTAGTGGTCACCTACACGACCCCAGATGGGGACCCCGAGATTAACAAAATGCATGATTGGATAGTGCATATTGAGAATGATGACGGACTTAAAGTTGAAGGTGCAATCGTTGATGTTGAGGGGGGTATGCCCAAGCATAATCATGGGTTGCCAACAAAACCACTAATCACCGCCGAGCTCGGCAATGGCGACTACAAGCTAGAAGGGATGCGTTTTCACATGAGTGGCTATTGGGAAATTGTCGTCAGTATAACGACGGATAATGGCTCTTCGAAAGTGATGATACCACTGCAGCTATGAGCTCTGAGCTTCTTAAGCTCGCTGTACTTTTGGCTGCGTTTAGTCTGTTCGTTAGTGCTTGCGACAGAGGCTCATCCGAGGCGCCAGAATGGACTGAGGTCGAAGTCACGATTCTTAAATCCCTGTGGTTGGAATCCTTGCCGGATTTACCCGACGACCCGAGCAATGCTGTCGCAAACAATGCAATCGCAGCTGAGTTTGGCCGAAAATTATTTTTCGATGTTCGCTTGAGCGCTAACGGTGGAGTTTCTTGTGCGACTTGCCATCAGGTAGCACGTCGATTCACCGATGGACTGAAAAAAGCGCGAGCATTAGGATTGAGCGACCGCAACACACCCAGTATTGTTGGTTCTCAGTACAGTCCCTGGCAATACTGGGATGGACGTAGAGATAGCCAATGGGCGCAAGCACTTGCGCCGCTGGAAAATGCACATGAGCACGGAACCAATAGGACGCAGGTCGTCGACATTGTTTTTGGGGACGCAGACTACCGAATGACCTACGAAGCGTTGTTTGGTCCGCTGCAAGATACCGCAGGATCCGATGAGGTCGAACTGAACACTGCGTTCGCAAACATCGGTAAGTCGATCGCCGCATTCGAGCGGACTATCATGCCAACGACGTCTCGTTTCGACGAATACGTTGCGGCTCTCGTTAGAGGGGGCGCGCAACGCGAGATACTGAGTGCAGACGAGATAGCAGGATTACGTCTATTCATTAACGAAGCAAACTGTACGCAGTGTCACAACGGACCGCTATTGACGAACCATGAATTTCACAATACGGGGGTGCTTAATTTTCCTGGCGATGTACCCGATAAGGCGAGAGCGGGCGGCGTGAGAGAGGTTTTCGGTAGCGAATTCAACTGTCGGAGCATCTACAGCGATGACTCTACTGGGTTTTGTCCAGAGCTCGACTTCGCGCGATCTGGAATCGAATTGATTGGAGCCACCAAGACACCATCGTTACGGAATCTCGAGCATACCGCGCCATTCATGCACAAGGGACAGTTGTCAAGCATCGCTGACGTTTTGGATCATTACAACAAAGCGCCGGATGCAATGATCGGTCACAATGAGGCTGAGCCGCTCGGGCTTAATGTTACTGAGCTCCATCAGTTGGAAGCTTTTCTGGCTACCCTGGCAGCACCCGTATCGGAGCTAGGCGTCGAGCTCTAATTTGGGGGAGCAGAACACCCTCGCCAGTAATCGAAAGGAATCTTGTGCCCGCCTTTGAAGAGCAGCTCTCAAAGCTCGCCATACATGCCGTCATTGACATAATAAGCGGTCCGTCTTGCGTCGCCACTTTACGCCATTATGAATGGTGAGCAAAACGAGCTGTTCGATCGTGGGTAAAAATTTTTGCAAATTTGAGGGTGGGTATGCACTATCTTGGCTGATTTTGAAAGTGAGGAAGACGCGTGAATAAATTGAAGGCTGTAGTCGTATCCGTTCATGCCGGTGCGAGTGGTCAATTCAGCAAGAATGAGCAACCTTCGATTATGGTCGAAATAGAGGGTGTCGTCAGTGACCGCCATGGCTCACCTAAGCGAGCCACATGGGCCCTTACCGACAAGCAGCCAGAAGGAACAGTGCGTCGCAATGAGAGGCTCTGGTCTGCAGTTTCGGTTGAAGATCTGGTTCAAATTACTGAGGATATGGATCTTGTTAAGCCATTAACCGCGGCGGCAGTTAGTGCCAATCTTTGTTTCGAGGGGATACCCGAATTTTCCAGATTGCCGCGAGGCACTACGTTTCGATTTCCGTCCGGGGCGGAGCTTCAAGTCGAGGAGTTCAATCCGCCATGTCTCGACATGGGCAAGAGGCTTGCTGAGTCGCTGCAGACACGATCGGGCAAGCAACTTGAGAATACGGATTTTTCAAAAGCGGCGAAACTAAGTCGTGGCCTTGTCGGCGTGGTCGAGGTTGCTGGGGAAATAAAAAGCGGCGATACGGTAGATGTTGTCGTCTACGAGCATCCGTCGTGGTTGGCGCGAACGAAATCGCCCTAGTTCAGAGTATCGTAAATCAGCTTGTTGCCGAATAGTGCCATACTGCTAATCGATGGTTTGACTAATGGCTGATGGAAAATACGTTTTCAATGGCCTCTTTTAAGCATGCTGGATTGTCAACGATTGAGACGGCACCTGCGCCTGTAAGTTCTTCGATCGATCCGTAGCCATACGATACGCCTATCGGTTGCATGTTATTTGCGATTGCGCCGATGAGATCATACTTCCTATCTCCAATCATCACGCGATCGAAGGCGCCTGGAATTTCTTCGATTGCGTATCGCAATAAAGTGATTTTGTTTGCATGAGTACCGTCAAATTCGCTGCCAAATACTCTCTCGAAGTACGGCCTCATTTCGAAATGATCAATGATCCGTTGCGCCATGATCCTGGGCTTGCTGGTTGCGACGAACAATGTGTAACCAGCATCAGCAATGGAGGCCAGCGCCTCATGAATTCCGTCATAGGGTTTATTTTCGAGCCAACCGATTTCATTAAATCGTTCGCGATACAGATTAATCGCTTTTAACGTAAGTTCTTCGCCGACCATTTTTGGAAATGTGTCATATAAAGGTGGGCCGATACAAAACTCCAAATACTCATCGGATGGACGTGGAACCCCGAGCTTATCGACGGCGTAAAGAATACACTTGCTAATGCCCTCGAACGAATCGGTTAGCGTACCGTCGAGGTCGAAATAGACGTGGGATGGCATCCGGATAGCATATCAGTATGGTTAGTATTTGAGCATTTTTTTGGACTATTTTTCGACAAAGAAATTAGGGTAGTGGGTTGGCATCGAGCAACTAGTGGCAGGCGGCTTTGTCCTCCATAGCATATGATCAGAATGTTGTTTCTTGCATAATGAGACTCGTAATCTTAAGAATCTGAATGATGATTGATCCATTCCTCGAAAATACCGTTTCGCAAACTTGGGCACAATCGCTCGAGCCTCCTGAGGCAGTGCCGGCTGCGGCTGACGTCGTCATCATCGGTGGTGGTATCGTTGGCGTATCCACGGCCTGGTTTCTCGCCAAAAAAGGTATTGATGTAGTGCTTTGCGAGAAGGGCCATATCGCGGGAGAACAATCAGGACGGAATTGGGGTTGGGTGCGTGTGCAGGGCAGGGATAGCAGAGAAATTCCCATGGTCCTCGAGAGTATGCGCATCTGGGAAGGTCTTAAGGAAGAAATTGGCGAGGATGTCGGATTTGCGCGCGGCGGTTGTTTTTGGACAGCGAACTCTGAAAAAGAATTGCAGGAACAAGAAGACTGGTTGAGCATAGCCAAAGAATACGATATTGGCACGCGCCTGATAGGGTCTAAGGAATTGCAGCAACTCGTACATGGCTCAGCACTGGGTTGGGCTGGCGCGATGTACACAGAAAGTGACGGCCGTGCAGAGCCGCACCTAGCGACACCTGCAATTGCAAGAGCTGCCGTGCAGCACGATGCGAAAGTTTTAACGGCTTGTGCGGTGCGAGGAATCGAAACGTCAGGCGGCGCTGTGTCCGCGGTTGTTACTGAAAGCGGCACGATAAAAACGTCGACGGTTTTATGTGCCGCTGGTGCCTGGACGTCAATGTTTTGCCGCTCTTTGAACATCAACGTGCCGCAACTCAAGATACGAGGAACCGTAGCAAGAACAGCACCGGCAGAGAACGTTCTGAATGGTGCGATGTTTGGTGATAGTTTGGGAATTCGCCGCCGTCAGGATGGCGGATACACAGTTGCGTCTGGGGCGGTGTCAGAACATTCGATAACACCGTCTTCTTTCCGCTATTTCAACAAATTTGTGCCGGCCATGTTGATGGATTTTGGGCATCTACGGCTTTCTTTTGGACAAGAGTTTGTCGACGAATGGAACACACCCCGAACCTGGTCGCTTGATAAAGCATCACCTTTCGAGGAGACGCGAGTGCTTAATCCGTCCCCAACACCTCGCGTACTTAAAGCCATTCGGCGAAGTCTGGATACAATATTCCCGCAACTGGCAGCGACGCCGTTCGTAGAGGCCTGGGCTGGTATGATTGAAGCGACGCCGGACGTCGTTCCCGTGATCGACTCCATCGGCAATCTGCCAGGCTTTCACATAGCGACCGGATTCAGCGGTCACGGTTTTGGTATCGGACCTGGGGCAGGTAAGGTTATCGCTGGTATGTTGAGCGGTTCCGATTCAGGCATCGACATTTCCGAATTCAGGCTGAGCCGATTTTTTGACGGTAGCCCGATAAAACCCCAGTCAACTATATGAGTGATGTGACCAATCATCCTGATAGTTTTTATACCGCGGCAGCCATTGGCGTTCGAGCTTCCGTCGTCTGCCCACAAGCTGTTGCTACTCGTCTTGCAAGACGATTCGGGGGCAACTGAAGAGGGGGGGGCTTTGGTGGTAATGAGCTCGACGGGATCCTGCAAACTGACGACGTTGCGAATATCATCGTGGAACAGGCCCTCGAAGGACGCTTCATAATCCTAACGCACCCACCGGTAACGACTTATATACAACGCAAAGCTGGTGACTACGATCGTTGGATCAGCGGTATGCGAAAATTCAGGTGCTCGCTTGCCAAATGATGGCTGATCGCTGTCCCGACCGGCAGTAAGCTAGCACTGGTCCATCACATTCGTCGATGATGCGAAGTTGTTCCTGAATAGCCTCGTGTGCTATCTGCATGCCGGAGACCGGAATGTAGTGGAATGATATTCCGACTCTTATGCATTCTACAGAAATAGCATCCACTGTAGGTTGACCGAGCTCTTCATGGTCCGGGCGATTACAGATCACCGCACGGAAACCAGCCGCCACGATCTCGTCAAGATCGCCAGGGAAAATCTGTGGTGCCACGGCGTAATTATCTGCAATTCTTGAAATATTCATTTTCGAATTCCGCTAGAAGGTGAGTCCAAGTGCGGCAGGTGCTGAGCGAACGAGTATGTAGATACCCATGATGATTAGAAAATAGCCGGACCAGACCCTGAGTTTATCTCACTCTATGCGTTTTGCTAGATAGCTGCCTGCAAAACTGCCCACGATTCTGAGCCTGGTGACAATAATCAGGAGATCGACGCCCCGCCTTTGTGTTGATCTAGGTACAGCGAATGGATAGGCACTTCGAGTGCTAACCGATTATGCCAACGTAACCTTTTGATTTTATTGACAAGAAGGTATTCCTTGCGCTTTAAACCGTGTTGGACTGCCACGCCCGTTCTCTTGTGAGACTAACAGTGTGAAATTTTAATAGTCACAAAGTATTATAGCGTACGACTTCCGATCTCCTATCAATGAAGGGCCATTCCTTGTCAGACGAAAACAACAGAATCATCGGCGGATTAAGTATTAATCCGATATTTGCAGATTTCGTGGAGACAGAGCTCCTTCCTGCGATCGGATTTGAATATGCGATGTTCTGGAGTGGCGTCGAGTCGATCATTAACGACCTCACTCCCAAAAATCATGAGCTGTTAAAAATTCGCGATGAGCTTCAGGATAAGATCGACGACTGGCACAAGGCTCGGCAAGGAAGCGACTGGGATCACGACGAATACGTCGCGTTCCTGAAGGATATCTCGTACCTCGAGCCAAGCGACACATTCGTGAAGATCGAAACTATGAATGTAGATGCAGAGCTCGCCAGTGTCGCCGGCCCACAGCTTGTCGTACCCGTGAGCAACGCTCGCTTCGCAATCAATGCAGCCAACGCACGCTGGGGCAGTCTTTATGATGCTTTGTATGGTACGGATGTTATTGCCGAAGATGAGGGTAGGGGGAGTACTGGCGCTTATAACGCTCGCCGCGGCGCAGCGGTTATACGTTACGCAACAGAGTTTCTTGACAAAACTCTTCCGCTCGCCGGTGCGAGTCATGGTGATGTGAATGCTTACGGAATAGACCATGGCGAAGACGGTGTGCGCTTCGTCGCGTCTCATGCGAATGGTGAGACACTGAACCTCAAGTCGCCCGAGCAATTTGTCGGGTTCAAAGAAAGTGAATCTCGCATGCAGTTCTTGTTTCGCAACAACGGTCTGCATATCGAATTACTGATAAATCCCGATCATCCAATTGGGAAGGACGCTACCGCAAACCTTGCTGACGTGGTTCTCGAATCGGCGCTAACCGTTATTCAAGACTGCGAAGATTCAGTAACTGCCGTTGATGCTGCTGACAAGGTGAGCGTGTATCGCAATTGGCTGGGATTGATGCGTGGTGATCTGACTGCGAGTTTCATGAAAGGCGGTAAAGAGGTGACTCGAGCTCTTGCAAAAGATCGGGTGTACACCTCCTTCAACAACGAAGAATTGGTCCTGTCTGGGCGAAGTCTGCTGTTGATCAGAAATGTCGGTCACCTGATGTCAAATGACGCGATTCTCGATGCTGCCGGCGACGAAGTGTTCGAAGGCATCCTAGATGCAATTGTCACCGTGGCCTCTGCACTCACCGATCGCCGTCGTGACGGACTGCAGCCGAACAGCTGTACAGGCAGTATCTATATTGTGAAGCCGAAGATGCACGGTCCGGCAGAAGTTGCGTATACAGACATACTCTTTAGCCGCGTTGAGCAATTATTTGATCTGGAGGAAAACACGATCAAGGTCGGCATCATGGATGAGGAACGTCGCACCACTGTTAATTTACCCCTTTGCATAAAGGCAGCGAAAGGCAGAGTTGTTTTTATTAATACCGGTTTTCTGGATCGTACCGGAGACGAAATTCACACCAGCATGCAGGCTGGAATGGTGCTACCCAAAGAGGCCATAAAAGAGCGGGCATGGGTTCACACCTATGAGGACTGGAACGTCGATGTGGGCATCCGTTGTGGGTTGCCAGGTTTGGCGCAGATCGGAAAAGGGATGTGGCCGAAGCCAGATGAAATGCTTCAGATGGTCGAGACGAAGCAGACACATCCTGAAGCTGGAGCGAGCTGTGCTTGGGTGCCATCACCCACAGCCGCCACCCTGCACGCGATGCATTATCATGCGGTTGACGTGCAGGCAGTTCAGAAGAAGCTTGCCAGCCGGCCGCTGGCCAGTCTTGATAAAATATTGACACCACCGCTTGGCGATGTCTCTACCCTATCGGCGGAGGAAATCCAGAGAGAGATTGAGAACAATGCACAGGGGATTCTCGGATACGTGGTGCGCTGGATTGATCAGGGAGTCGGTTGCTCGAAAGTACCGGACATTACTAACGTTGGCCTGATGGAAGATCGTGCGACTTTGCGGATATCCAGTCAGCATATCGCGAATTGGTTGCTACACGGTGTGACGAGCAAAGAGCAGGTGCTGTCGATCTTCAAACGGATGGCGGAAGTCGTCGACAATCAGAATGACAGTGATGCATCATATAAGCGTATGAGTGAAGACATTGACAATAGCATCGCTTTTCAAGCCGCCTGTGCTTTGGTGCTGGAAGGTTGTAACCAACCCAACGGTTACACTGAACCTCTCTTGCACCAGTATCGCCGAAAAAAGAAAGCGGAGCTTGCCCGTTAATTTTTTGACGTGATTTTTTCGCGAACGTTTCTCCTGCTCATCATTCTGATACCGATCGGATCCTGGGCCAACGAAGGCCTGACGATCGCTGTTGCTAGTAATTTTCAACGGACTGCCGCGAAACTTGCAGCCGAGTTCACTTCAGTTACGCAGACTCCAATAAGGATCAGCGTTGCCTCGACCGGTAATTTGTATACTCAGATCATCAACGGTGCACCCTACGATATTTTTCTCGCTGCAGATGTCGAACGACCAAAGAGGCTGGAAGAAAATGAATTCACTGTCGCTGGCTCCAGAATGACTTACGCGACCGGAGCATTGGTGTTGTGGTCATCGGACAGCTCTTTTGAAGACGGCGGATGCGTTGCTGCTATCAAGGGTGGCTTGTATAGAAGACTTGCAATAGCAAATCCTGAAATCGCGCCATATGGTCTGGCCGCGAAGGAGTATCTGCAGGCGATCGGGAATTGGCGTGACGCTTCGAGCCGAATGGTATTTGGTGAAAATATCTCGCAGACACTGCTATTCGCAGTTACCGGCAATGTGACATTCGCATTGGTTGCTCGCGCTCAGGTAGTCGCTGGCTTGCCGGTTGATGCGACGTGCACGTGGAATGTACCGTCGAGCATGCACAGTGATATTGAACAACAAGGTGTTCTATTGACTCACTCAAAGAATCTCGAGTCAGCATGGCGCTTCATGCGTTTTTTGCGTGAACCAAAAGCGATTAAAATAATCGAAAGCAGCGGCTACACGGTTACCGAATAATGGACATTGCCCCCCTTTGGTTATCCCTGCAGTTGGCGTTTGTAACGACCATGCTGCTAATTTTTCTGGGTGCACCATTGGCGTGGTGGTTATCACAAAGTCGATCTCGTTGGCAGCCCATCGTTCAGGCGATCGTCGCGATGCCTATCGTATTGCCGCCAACGGTATTGGGTTTCTATCTGTTGATAGTGCTTGGCCCAGAGGGAGCTATTGGCAGTTGGTGGGTGCGACTCACCGGGGATACTCTAACGTTCTCATTTGTCGGGCTCGTGATTGCATCTTGCGTATACAGTCTGCCTTTCGCGGTACAGCCGATGCAGAATGCGTTCGAGTCATTATCCCGCAGTCAGCTTGAGGCCGCGTGGACTCTTGGCGCATCAAAGCTAGATGCATTTTTCTCTGTCATCGTACCGTTGTCGTTACGTGGCTTCATTAGTGCCATCGTTCTCGCATTCGCACACACGCTGGGTGAATTTGGTGTGGTTCTGATGATTGGCGGCAATATTCCAGGCGAGTCACGAGTCGTTTCGATCGCGATTTATGAGCACGTCGAGACACTCAACTTCGCCGCAGCACATCGACTATCTCTGGTGCTGATCCTTTTCGCATTCGTTATTCTGTTAGGTATGTTTCTGATTAATCGTCGGTGGCAGTCACGATGAATCACATCGAGCTGCATTACTCGCTGCAAAAAGGTGACTTCAAACTGGAGGTGGATACCCGGATTCCTGCTGTAGGTATCACCGGCGTGTTCGGTGAATCCGGATCCGGGAAAACCACCTTGTTGCGTTGTATCGCTGGACTTGAGGTGCCGACTAATGGCGACTTGCGTCCAGTGCATCAACGCCGTATTGGCTATGTTTTTCAAGAGTCGCAGCTATTCCCGCACCTGACGGTACAGAAGAATCTGGAGTATGGGCGGCGCAGAAATCCAGATGCTCGCCGGTCTATCGCTGAATTTGCGAGCATACTCGAAGTTGATAGGCTGCTCGATCGCTCAGTAAGTGATTTGTCGGGCGGTGAAGCACAGCGCGTTTGTATTGCTCGGGTACTGTGTCAGGAACCGCAGTTGATACTCATGGATGAGCCACTGTCTGCACTCGATACACGACGACGTAGCAATATGCTTCCATATCTTGATCGATTGCACGCCGAAACGTCAGTGCCAATTGTTTATGTGAGTCATAATATCGACGAAATTTGTCGATTGAGTGACCACCTTGTTCTGCTCGACAATGGCAAGGTCGTCGCGGAAGGTTGCCTGCAAGAGACCCTGGCGAGAATCGACCTGCCACAACTCAGTGGCGAGAATGCCGGAGCAGTTCTTGAGGCCAAACAGTCACGCTACGACGCAGAGTTCGACCTTTCGCTGTTCGAGTTTCCGGGTGGCGAGTTGTGGGTGCCGGGGCGTCAGGATACGACGATTGCTCGGTTGAGGATTAGCGCAGGAGATATCAGTTTGAGCCGCACTTCAGCGGAGTCGAGCACGATTCTCAATATACTTCCCGCCGTCATTGAAGAAACGGTTGCGGAGACTGCGTCTACTCAACTAGTGCGGGTGAGGTTAGGAGCCAGCTTCCTTGTTGCGCGCATTACCCGACGATCATTGCATGAACTAAAACTACAGGTTGGCGACAATGTCTTTGCGCAAATAAAATCAGTGACTGTTCGTTACTGAAATGAGACTTAAGAGCGACTCTTCGGTGATTTCATCCGGTAGTTGTGCAGATATAGCCTCTTCCAGGGGAATACTCATATGTTGATCATGTAAGTAATGGTCATGTACAAACCTTGCAAGGAAATAGTATCCAGTATTCCCCTTAAACTCATAACGACCTAGACTTTCCGGTGTAAGATGTTCGCCGCACATTTGAGCGGTGGAAAATTGATGGCGAGTACGGACAAGGTTGTAGGAATTATCGGCGGTATGGGCCCGGAGGCGACGGTGGACTTCATGTCTCGTGTCCTATTGGCAACGCCAGCAGTCAAGGATCAGGATCATGTCCGCATGATCGTCGAAAACAACCCCCAAATTCCAAGCAGACAAGCTGCGATGAAAGGCGAGGGCGAGGATCCGGGCGCAGCAATTGCCGCAATCGCGGCTCGCTTGGAGATGGCCGGTGCAGATTTTCTAGTAATGCCCTGCAACCTGGCGCATGCGTGGCGAAGTGATATCGAATCCGCTGTCAGTATTCCGTTTATCAGTATTGTTGATCAGTCAGTTCAGTCCGCGCTCCACCGAAGTGATGATGGCAGTGCTGTCGGTTTCATGACGACGCCTGGCTGCTTCACTGCAGGGCTCTACCAACGAGCTTTAGCAGAGACAGACAGACCAGTGATTTTGCAAACGCCTAATGAACTATCGGCTACGATGTCGCTGGTCGAAAGAATTAAAGGTGGTGACAAGTCGCGCGCGGTAACGACAGGCTTGCGACGCTTGGCCGATGAGCTTATCAACCGCGGTGCGAAGGTCCTGATCGCTGCCTGCACAGAATTCCCACTTATCCTCGACGAATCGATGTTTTCTGTCACCTTCATTTCATCGACCGATGTACTCGCAAAGAAAGCGGTATCATTGGCACTTAGCGGCAACTCCTCTTAGAAATCATTAGGAAAAAGATATGAATCTATCCGACTTTCCGCGAGTACGCCTCGCACACCTTCCGACTCCGCTGGAGCATATGTCACGCTTGAGCGAACATCTTGGTGGTCCGGAAATATTCGTGAAACGTGATGACTGCACAGGCCTCGCAACGGGTGGTAACAAGACTCGGAAGCTTGAGTTCTCAATGGGTGAGGCAGTCAAGCAAGGCGCGGATACGATCATTACCGTTGGAGCGATCCAATCGAACCATGTCCGCCAGGCTGCCGCCGCCGCATGTAAACTTGGCATGGCTTGCGAAGTGCTTCTCGAGAGTCGCGTGAGTGATCCGAGCGAAATTTATTCGAAGTCTGGCAATGTTTTTCTTGATCGAATCTTCGGTGCAAATCTACGGCAATTTGATGCTGGTACCGATTTTAATGTGGCGATGAAGTCAGTCGCCGATGAGGTGAGGAGGGCTGGCGGTACGCCGTATATCATCCCGGGTGGGGCATCGAATGCTGTAGGAGCGTTAGGCTATGTCGACTGCGGCATCGAAATGTTGGGCCAGTTTAAAGAGCAGAATCTCACAATCGATCATCTCGTTTCAGCTACGGGTAGTGCAGGCACGCATGCGGGCCTTGCTGTTGGACTCCGTGCGAGCGGCAATGACTTACCGATTCTTGGTATCGGAGTAAATGCTCCACAGGATGTACAAGAAGAGCGCGTTTACAAATTAGCAGTTGAGACAGCGGAGCTTGTCGGTGCAAAGGACTGTGTTGCTCGCGAGGACATTATCGCTGACTGCAACTATATTGGTTCGGGCTACGGTATACCGACAGAATCGATGAATGAAGCGATTCTGATGCTAGCTCGTTTCGAGGGCTTACTATTCGATCCCGTTTACAGCGGTAAAGCATTGGCAGGTATGATCGACCACGTTCGTCAAGGTCGGTTCACCAAGGGACAGAATATTGTATTCTTGCATACGGGCGGCTCGGCGGGACTGTTCGCGTACTCAGACACCTTATTAACGTAAGGGCCGATAGCAGAGCTTTCCTAATTTGCTGAATTCAAACTCCAGTCGTAGGTGTGAAATGCGAGTTTGTGTTTTTACACTTCAATCAAAGCCATTGATAATTTTACCGAAAAAATTCGGAAATGTAGGCAATAAGTCCGTTTCCCATGAAATCTCCGTCAAATCAAACGTCGTTGACGTAATCGCGTTATCCTGCAGACACTCACACTAGCAAGGACGGCGCGTTGTTTTTGATTCGAGATTTTGACGAAGCTCGGCATTTGACCGGGGTGCGAGCGTGCCTTATTGAGTTGCAGGATTTTGAGCGCTCGTTAGATCCTCGTATGCCGTCGGGCGTCGAGATAGTTGATGACTACATTCCAAAAATGCTGAAACGCTGTGTTGAATGCAATGGAATAGTGCTGGTGGCAGAGTCGAATGGAAAGGTCGCTGGCTTCGCTACGACTCTCATCAAAGTCAGAAGTGAAGAACTCGAGGACGCTAACATTGAGTACGGTCTGATCTCTGATCTGATTGTTTCAAGTCAATTTAGAAAGCGGGGACTTGGGAAGGTGTTATTACAGGCCGCAGAGTCATACGCTGAGTGTAATGGAGTGAGGTGGTTGAGAGTTTCGGTTCTCGCTGAAAACCACGTCGCAGATAATCTGTATGACTCCATGGGTTTCAAAAAGCTGTTCGTTGAGCGCGAGAAAGAACTTGCTGAGCCATGATGAGCGTCTCTCACCCTCCCTCCGATGTAGGTTGGCAGGTATGAGTTTCTTGATTAGTATCTAATCTAGGGGGGTTGGTATGCGCTCAATGATTTCAATAAAAAAATTGACGAAGACCTACGCGGGCGGCTTCGAGGCGTTGAAAGACGTCAGTCTCGAGATTGATCAGGGTGAAATTTTTGCTCTACTGGGACCAAATGGCGCTGGCAAAACGACCCTGATCAACGTCGTCTGCGGTATTGTGAATGCAAGCTCTGGTGAAGTGCTCATTGATGGGAGTGATATTGTTAGCGATTATCGCTTAACCCGGTCAAAGATCGGCCTCGTTCCGCAGGAACTTCCATCTGAGTCATTTGAGACGGTCTGGAATACCTGTTGCTTTAGCCGCGGTTTATTTGGCAGGCCTGCCGACTCGAAGCATCTTGAGAGGGTATTGAAGTCACTGTCTTTATGGGACAAGAAAGATACTGTCAGCATGCAGTTATCGGGTGGTATGAAGCGCCGCGTGCTGATTGCTAAGGCCTTAGCTCATGAACCCGAAATATTGTTTCTCGATGAGCCAACGGCAGGCGTCGATGTGGAGCTGCGGCAGGATATGTGGAACGTGGTCACCAGCCTCCGTGATCAGGGCGTAACTGTCATTCTTACCACTCACTACATCGAGGAGGCGGAGCAATTGGCCGACCGAATCGGTGTGATCGACCATGGGGAGATCATTCTCGTAGAGGAAAAAGCGAAGTTGATGCGCGACATGGGAAAGAAGCAATTAGTTTTACATTTGCAGGAGCCATTGGTGGACATCCCTTCGCAGCTTTCCAGTTACGATCTGGGCCTGAGCAAAGATCAGCGTGACCTGACGTATACCTATGACACTAAGCGGCAAAGTACTGGCATTACTGCGCTGCTGAGCGATCTGCGTACAGCGGGTATTTACTTTAATGACTTACAGACATCACAGAGTTCGCTTGAAGATATTTTCGTCGACTTAGTGAACGAGGGTCGATGAACTATTACGCAATTAAAGCGATTTATCGCTACGAAATGGCACGAATGTTTCGGACTGCCGTGCAAAGCATTATTGCACCAGTGCTATCCACGTCTCTTTACTTTGTGATATTCGGGTCAGCAATAGGCTCGCGCATTACCGAAATCGACGGTATAAGCTACGGAGCATTTATTGCGCCTGGCCTCGTTATGTTGTCGATCATGACAGAGAGTATTTCAAACTCGTCATTCGCTATTTACTTCCCAAAGTTTACGGGCACTATCTTCGAGGTGCTTTCTGCGCCGGTATCCTACGGCGAGGTGCTATTAGGGTACGTTGGTGCAGCAGCAACGAAATCTGTAATTATTGGGAGCATTATTCTGGCGACTGCAAGCTTATTTGTTGATATTGAGATCGCACATCCGCTGTTTATGATCGCCTTTTTATTGCTGATCTGCGTATCATTTTGTCTGTTTGGCTTCATTCTTGGCCTTTGGGCTACTGGCTGGGAAAAGCTCACTATCGTACCGACGCTGATCATCATGCCGCTCACCTTTCTTGGCGGAACGTTTTATTCGATCAGCATGTTGCCGCCGGTGTGGCAGACGATCAGTCTATTCAACCCAATCGTCTATCTTATTAGTGGTTTTCGCTGGACCTTCTATGGTAATGCGGATGTTGGTATCGGGCTGAGTCTGGGAATTACGGTGGGTTTTCTGATTGTCTGTTTACTCACGGTTCGTTGGATTTTTAAAACAGGCTACCGATTGCGAAGCTGATGTTGTTCTGCCACAAGCTTAAATATCCGTAAAGGTCTTTTATGTCACGAATAATATTGATGATAACCCTTATTTTTGTAGGGGAACTTATTTTTAGCCTGGTTTTTAATATACCTCTTTTTTTTCGACCTACGATGCTGGAAGTATTTGGCATTAGTAATACACAGCTCGGGGATATGTTCGCTGTTTACGGCATCGCAGCGATGCTTTCTTACTTCCCAGGCGGAGTCCTAGCAGATCGATTTTCGCCGCGCATTCTAATAGTGACATCATTGCTCCTTACTTCCATCGGTGGACTCTATCTAGCGACGTTTCCGGGTATTGTTGGAATGCGATTTCTCTATGGGTACTGGGGCGTCACAACAGTATTCTTTTTGTGGGGCGCTTCGATCAAGGCAACCCGTGATTGGGGTGGTAATAACTCGCAAGGGTTGGCGTTTGGGTTGCTGGATGGAGGTAGGGGCTTGGTAGCTGCGTCCTGTGCGACGATAGGCATAATTATTTTATCAGTTTATATGCCTGACGATGCTCGGCAAGCAACTCCTCTGATGCGTGAAAGCGGTTTTCGAATGGTGGTTTGGTACTACACACTATTAGTATTTTTAGCCGCCATCCTCGCTTGGTTCGTAATTCCGACCACGAAGACGGAACATAAAGTTATTTTCAATCCGCTAAAGAACATGGCTATTGTTTTAAGAAGACCTGTTATTTGGGCACAGGCTGCTGTCATTGTTTGTGCTTATTGCGGGTATAAGAGTCTCGGTAACTATTCGTTGTATGCCGTTCAGGTTCTGGGAATGGATGAGGTAGAGGGCGCAAGACTGGCCTCTTACGGTGCGTGGACCCGGCCAGCAGCAGCACTCATAGCTGGGTTGATTGCAGATCGATACAACGCGACTCGCTCAATTATTGTGATGTTTTTTGCCTTGTGTGTGATGCATGGATCTTGGTCGCTTGCGACGCCAAACGATTTGGGAAATTTTATAATTTATGCCAACTTCTTTACGACCATGATCGCCATCTATGCGTTACGGGGCGTATACTTCGCGCTGCTTGAGGACAACCGAACACCAAAATATTTGACTGGTACGGCCGTCGGTTTGGTTTCGGTTGTTGGTTACACTCCTGATATATTTTTTCCACCGATCGCAGGTCGTATATTAGATGCAAATCCTGGTCTTGTAGGTCACCAGAATTATTTTCTATTCCTTTCTATAATTGCATTGCTGGGAGCCATCGCCGCAGTCAGCCTAGTTTTTCTGAATCGTAATAATACGGCTCATTGGAAGTAATTAATGAAAAAAATTATATTAATAATATCATTACTATTGACGGTATTAGTCTCTAATGCAGCTGATATTGTTAAGGAATTTCGCGGATCAGACAGTACGACGACAGCGGTATTTACTGTCGAGTCGCCATGGCTGCTCGATTGGCGTTTGGACGGCGACTACGATGCCCTCATCGCGCTGGACATCGCACTGATTGAGGCGAGTACGGGCCGACACGTTGGCCGTGTTTTACACACCAAGCACAAAGGTAATGGTTTGAAACTTTTCGATCATGCAGGCCGTTATCAATTACGGGTCAGCTCAACGCTGGCCAGATGGACCCTGAAAGTGAAGCAAATTCAACCCGAAGAGAAAGAGCTGTATATGCCAAAGGAATCCCAACTGAAAAAAGACACTCCTTTTAGATGAGAAGGCTCGTCTACAGCGATAAGTATGCGAGCCGCATAGTGTTGTGCGATTATCAAGCGCGTGAATGATCTAACTGACAAGAAAGGTAGCGCTCTGGTGAGTTTTGCGGCGGTCATCGTCGTAATCTATGGGATGCAACTGGCCAAGGTATTGCTCGTGCCGTTTCTTATCGCGGCCTTTCTTGCGCTCATCACTGTTCGACCGATGCTCTGGTTGCAGCAACGACGAGTTCCCAGTTTCCTAGCCGCGCTGATTATCGTTTTTTCGATGATGTTTTTACTCGCCATCGTCGGCGCGATCCTTGGAAGTTCGATAGGTGATTTCACTGCTGCGTTGCCCGGATATCAGGAAAGGCTCGATGCCATTAAGGATGGCGTTATCGATTTCGCCATCAGGCATTTCAATTTTGACAAATCGATGGAAAACATCGGTGACATGATTGACCCAGGCTGGGCCATGGGTCTTGTCGCGTCGATTCTAAATAGCCTAAAGGACGTTCTGACAAATGCGTTTCTAATTATCTTTACGATGATCTTCATGCTCCTCGAGGTATCGAGTGTTGGTACAAAGGTCGAAGCTGCTTTTGGTCGCAGTGCGGAGTCGATGCAAGGGCCACGAGTGTTCTTGCAAAACCTTGGCCGCTACTTGGGTATCAAGACGATCGTCAGTACCGCAACCGGTACTTGTGCGGGTGTTCTTACCTGGTCACTTGGCTTGGACTTCCCACTTCTTTGGGCGATGCTAGCCTTTCTTTTGAATTACGTGCCGACTATTGGGTCGATAATCGCTGCCGTACCCGCGATCTTGCTAGCACTCGTTCAATTAGGGCCTGGCGCTGCCGGTGCAACTGCGATGGGCTTTGCTGCAATCAATGTCGTGTTCGGCAATGTCATCGAACCGCGCTTGATGGGTTACGGCGTCGGAATTTCACCGTTGGTCGTTTTTGTTGGTTTGGTTTTCTGGGGTTGGGTCTTTGGTCCGGTCGGCATGCTGCTGTCGGTACCGTTAACGATGACTCTCAAGCTAGGACTGGAAAGCGATGCGCGCACTCGGTGGGTCGCGATTCTGATCGGCTCGGAACGAGACGCCCAATATGCACTGCAAACTCACAACACCGTCGAAGACTAATGAGTATTTTACGGTACACGGTACCTAACAGTTTTACGGCGCTGAGTTTATTACTCGGCGTCGCATCCATTGTCACGACGCAATTAGGTGATCTCGAACTCGCAGCTTGGATCATAGTCTGGTGTGGCCTACTCGACGTATTGGATGGCGTATCGGCAAGACTGCTCAAAGCGACCTCGAATTTCGGGGCCGAATTCGATTCCATGGCCGACCTGGTGGCTTTTGGTGTCGCTCCGGCAGTTCTGGTACTGAACGCGGGACTGCAGATCGCCGGAATTGAGTATGGCTCCAATTCTTTCTGGTTATTATTGGTCGCAGTCGCTGTTTTTGTACTGGCCGGCGCAATGCGCCTCGCGCGCTTCAATCTAATATCAGAGGAAATATCCAAGGGCTGGTTTGCTGGCATTCCGATTACCGCGTCCGGCGGTGGCCTACTTTCTTCCATCGTCTTGGTTTTGATTCACCATGAAGACATTGCTTTCTCCTTGCCATTACATCTGTATTTTCCGGTCATAATGTTTGTTCTGGCGATCCTGATGGTTTCGAGTATTCGCTTTCCGAAAGCAACCCGGCGGGAAAATAATTTCATTAATGTTTTTCAGGCCGTCGCAATCTTTGGAATTTACTACTGCGGAATTACACGCACGTATCCCGAGTATCTGCTTGGCATGGGATTGTTCTTAATGATCGCAGGAATCATCGCAGGTCGAATAACTCGCGGTAGGTAATGCCGAACAGCTTTTTCACTGAGCAGGCGAAAACATGCCAACAACCATTATCGTACTCATCGTATATCTGGCTATTCTCGCAGGGTTGGCCATTTGGAGTCGTCGTGAGACGCACACGCTGGCTGGGTATTATCTGGCGGGCAAGAAGCTGCCGTACTGGGTAGTGGCGTTTAGTACCAACGCGACCGGTGAGAGCGGCTGGCTACTGCTCGGTTTATCGGGTATGGGATACGCGGTCGGTATACAAGCTTATTGGGTTGTTGTTGGTGAGGTTCTTGGCATCGCTGCGGCGTGGTGGGTTGTCGCGAGGCGACTAAAGAAGTTTGGTGACGAGGTCGACGCGATAACGATACCCGACGTTTTGGCTGCGAAATTCCAGGACAAGTGGCACCTGATACGCGGAATCGCTGTCGTGATTATCCTTGTAATGGTCACCGCTTATGTCACGGCACAAATGGTCGCGACGGGTAAGGCGTTCAGCAGCTTCCTCGGAATGGAGTACGCGACTGGGGTCATTCTGGGGTCAATATTTATCATCGGCTACACATTCGTCGGTGGATACAAGGCGGTGTCTTATACCGATGTCGTACAAGGTGTACTCATGCTGCTGGGCCTTACTGCTGTACCCGCGGCGGCGATTTATGCATCCGGCGGTTGGGGGGAAGTGCAAAGCAATCTGGCGTTGCAGGATCCATCGCTCGTCAATATGTTTGCTTTTTCAGATGGGGGTAAACCGGCGTTGATCGCTGTCGTGAGCCTCCTCGCGATTGGTCTGCCGTTCCTCGGCGTGCCGCAGCTGTTAACGCGCTTTATGTCGGCGCGCGACGATGGCGAGATAAGAAAGGCCAGGGTCGCTTCCTTGTCAATGGCGTTGATTTTCACTTTTGGTGCTGTGACAGCCGGGGTAGTGGGCCGCGCTTTGTTCCCGGGGCTTGAAGACTCGGAGACCATATTCCCTGTGCTGTCGAATAATCTTTTCCCCGAGGTTATTTCGGGCATGCTGCTGCTGGTTGTTTTGTCGGCGATTATGTCGACAGTCGACTCATTGCTGTTGCTTGCCTCGTCATCGGTTGTTCGGGATACATATCAAAAGATTATGGGATCGACGAAGAGCGATGAGTCGCTGTCGACTCATGGCAAATATATAACGATTATCATCGGGGCGGTCGCCGTTATACTCGGCATTCAGGAGCCACGCGTCATATTCGACTTTGTTCTGGCGTCCTGGTCTGGCCTTGGGTCCGCCTTCGGTCCGGTCATTATTGGTATTCTTTACTATAAACGCATCACTTGGGAAGGCGTCGTGTCCGGAATGCTTGGGGGGTTTGTGGCGAGTGCTGCTTGGCTTGTCTGGTTCAAGGCGGATTACTACGGACTCTATGAGGCGATTCCTGGATTTACTGTCGGTGCGGCTTTGACCTGCGGCATGAGCTGGTTGACTAGCCAGAGAAATCAGAAATAAAACCCAATGAAATGCAGCCAATATGTGGAAAATACACACTGATTCCACTATCCTCTTTCGCCAGATTTAGTTCGTACGGTTTATATAGGATTCTCATTGTTTACTTAGAAGAGAATAAGCAGTTAAAATCGGAACTTAGCAACAACAAAAACTGAAGAATGTTAAGAATATCGGGGGTGCCTCACAGGATCTCCGGTTCATAAATTGCACGACCCTCTAAAGGATCCATGAAGTATGCCTTTCGCTGTTGTCTTAATTTTACTCGTAGTCGGTTCTCTTCTATTTCACTTCCTAAGTCCATGGAATTTTACCGAGTTGGCTTCCAACTGGGAGATGGTGGACTTAACCATCGACATTACCTTCGTCGTTACTGGCTTCGTCTTCGTCGTTGTAAATTTATTCATGGCGTATTGCGTTATAAAATACCGTTACAAAAAGGGCGCAAAAGCAAACTATGAGCCCGAAAATAAGAAACTCGAATATTGGCTAACCGGTGTGACCTCAATCCTCATCGCTGCGATGCTGACACCCGGACTATTCGTCTGGGCTAAGTTTGTCGACGTTCCAGCGGACGCTCATATCGTAGAGGCGGTGGGGCAGCAATGGCATTGGACTTATCGTTACCCGGGTGAGGACGGCAAGCTTGGTGAGGTAGATGCCGAACGAATTTCACAAGAAAACCCGTTTGGAATCGATCCAGAAGATCCGAATGGCCAAGATGACGTAGTTGTCTACAATGCTGAGGGACATATTCCGATTGATCGGCCTGTGAAATT
Source organism: Gammaproteobacteria bacterium (assembly GCA_018699395.1). Lineage (GTDB taxonomy): Bacteria > Pseudomonadota > Gammaproteobacteria > Steroidobacterales > Woeseiaceae > UBA1847. The sequence goes on along the minus strand of JABIQN010000001.1, from coordinate 65,273 downwards.
CTTGCTGCGCTCGAAAGATGTATTGCACAATTTTACCGTTGCACAGTTCCGCGTGAAGATGGATCTGGTGCCGGGTATGAACACGTTCATGTGGTTAACGCCAACCAGGACCGGTCGTTTCGAACTGCTCTGCGAAGAACTTTGCGGCGTTGGGCATTTCGCTATGCGCGGCGCTATTGTTGTTGATGAACAGGAAGACTTTGACTCATGGTTGGCGGCCCAACCGACCTTCAGTGAACTCATGTCAAGACCAGCAGGTAATGCAGTGGTAGGGGCAGCGCAATATGCCCCCTGCGCCGCTTGCCATGGCACACAAGGTGCAGGCAACTTAGATTTGAATGCTCCCAAGCTCGCGGGCCAGTCGGATTGGTATCTGAAGCGCCAACTGATGAACTACAAGACGGGACTTCGTGGTACGCATGAGAAGGATATGTTTGGACGGCAGATGACTGCCATGGTCATGACCTTGGTGAACGAAGCCGCTGTCGACAATGTAGTCGCTTATATAAATACGCTTCCTGACAGTCCAGTTTTGTCAACCATTGATGGGGACATAGAACGCGGCCAGGATATATATGCTGTATGTGCTTATTGTCATGGTCGTGATGGTATGGGTGTGCAAGCGACGAACGCACCGCGTTTAGCCGGTCTTTCGGATTGGTACATGAAACGTCAGCTGCAGAACTGGAAGGATGGCGTGCGAGGCTCTCACAAGAAGGACTATTACGGTTATCAGATGGGACTGTTTAGTCAGACATTAAACGACGAACAAGCGATTAATGACATCCTCGCTTACATCAACACTTTATAGGCTAATAATTTATGTCTTACGTTGCATTTGCAGATCGTGATCACGAGCAAGAACACCACGATCCAGAAACATTCTTCACTAAGTATATCTGGAGCCAGGACCACAAGGTCATCGCGATTCAGTATGGACTCACAGCGATATTTGTTGGCCTGATCGCACTCGGCTTGTCAGTGATGATGCGCCTACAGCTCGGGTTTCCTAACGAATTTAATTTCATTAATCCTGAGGACTATTATCAGTTCATAACGATGCACGGCATGATCATGGTGGTCTACCTGCTGACTGCGTTATTCCTCGGTGGATTCGGAAACTACTTGATCCCACTAATGTGCGGCTCACGGGATATGGTGTTCCCATACTTGAATATGCTCAGTTATTGGACGTATTTGGTGTCCGTCATCATCCTGGTTGCGAGCTTTTTCGTGGATGGAGGAGCGACGGGTGCCGGATGGACCCTGTATCCGCCGCAGGCTATCAGTCAAGGTACGCCCGGTATCGATGTCGGCATAATACTGATGCTTGTATCGCTCGCTGTGTTTATCGTCGCATTCACTATGGGCGGGCTGAACTACGTGACCACCGTTTTGCAGGCGCGATGTAAAGGCATGACGCTGATGCGTTTGCCGCTGTCCGTCTGGGGCATCTTCATAGCAACAATTCTTGGTCTGCTCGCATTCCCAGCATTGCTCGTCAGCGCAATCATGATGTTGTTCGACAAGACACTCATGACCAGTTTTTTCATGCCAGCCGTGAGCTCCATGGGCATTGACCCCGGCTATTCCGGCGGCAGCCCGATTCTATTCCAGCATTTGTTCTGGTTCTTCGGGCACCCTGAGGTTTACATCGTGGCTTTACCGGCGTTCGGTATCGTGTCTGACCTTATCAGCACGCACGCGCGAAAGAATATTTTCGGTTATCGCATGATGGTCTGGGCGATTATCATGATAGGTGGGTTGAGCTTTGTCGTTTGGGCTCACCACATGTACGTCAGCGGCATGAATCCGTACTTCGGGTTCTTCTTCGCGACAACAACGCTAATCATTGCCGTGCCAACGGCTATAAAAGTTTATAATTGGGTACTCACTCTGTGGGAAGGCAACATTCATCTTCGGGTGCCAATGCTGTTTTCGATCGGCTTCATCTTTACTTTCATCCATGGTGGTCTGACTGGCCTCTTCTTGGGTAACGTGACGATCGATTTACCGCTGTCAGACACCTACTTCGTTGTAGCGCATTTCCATATGGTCATGGGTGTATCGCCAGTGCTCGTCGTTTTAGGAGCGATTTATCACTGGTGGCCAAAGATCTCCGGAAAGATGTACAACGAAACTTTGGGTAAGTGGCACTTCTGGATGACGTTCCTCGGAGCCTATGCGATTTACCTGCCAATGCATTACCTAGGTTTCGCTGGCGTTCCGCGCCGCTACTTTGCGATGGGCAACACTGACTTCCTCCCTGATTCGGCGCAGGATTTGAACGTGGCAATTACGATATCGGCAATTTTTGTGGCGGCCTCACAGCTTCTCTTCTTCATTAATATGATCTGGAGTCTCAAGAGTGGGCCAAAATCGGATCCGAATCCGTGGGACGCTACGACGCTCGAATGGCACACGCCGGACCATCCACCGAAGCATGGTAACTGGGGGCATGAGCTGCCGGAGGTGCATCGTTGGGCTTACGATTACAGCGTGCCAGGTTATGAGGACGATTTCATTCCACAAAACGTTGGCGCAGATAAGGTACCAGCGGGCCGCGATCGCGATGGAGAGCACTAGGTGACTATTGCCCTAGTCTTTCTCGGAATCATCCTGGCGACTTTGTTGGGTTGGCTAGTGAAGCAGACCATCAATACTACGCCGTGGGAAATGGAGGCAGCAAGCGATACGGCTCATCACGGTCCGTTGGGTGGAACGACTGACAAAAGCAAGTTGATCGCGTTGGTGACGTTCCTGGCAGTGGCTTCGTCGTTCTTCGCATTGATTCTTAGCGCCTATGCTTTGCGAATGGAGCTTGGCGACTGGGTGCCTCTGACAGAGCCGCAGCTTCTGTGGATGAATACGGTGATGTTGATTGTCGCGAGTATCGTGTTCCAGTGGACACGCAATGCATCGGTAAATGATCAGCAGAGCCGGCTGAAGCCGGGACTGATGATCACCGGCGTTCTTACATTGGGATTCGTTCTTGGGCAGTTTGTCGCGTGGCAGCAACTGCAGAATTCGGGTCAGCTCGTTTCGAGCAATCCGTCCAACGCATTTTTCTATTTTTTGACGGGAGCACATGCGGTCCACATTCTCGGTGGCCTGTATGTGTGGGCGAGAGCGACATTAAGGGTCGTGCTTGGCACTGGAAGCGCTGAGGGAATTCGTCGCAGTATTGAGCTGTGTACGATCTACTGGCACTTCCTGCTAATCGTCTGGTTAGTACTTTTTGGGTTGTTGTTGTCGACCTGATTTTTTTGATCTAAGGGATCTGTATGTCAGAAGCAGTAATGTATAGCGGAGCAAAAGAAGCTCTAGGCAAGGAAGGCCTTATAGAAGATTGGTCTCGGGACAAGCAGGTCTTTGGCGTGCCGTGGGGCAAAGCCATGATGTGGGTTTTCCTGCTCTCGGACACTTTCATCTTCAGCTGTTTCCTCGTGGGTTATATGTCCGTTCGAATGGCGACAACAGACCCATGGCCGAACCCGTCTGAGGTCTTTGCATTGGAGGCGTTCGGATACCCAGTGCCATTGCTCTTAATCGCAATAATGACCTTTATCCTGATTACGTCGTCCGGCACGATGGCTCTTGCTGTGAACATGGGTTATCGCAAGAATCGGAAGGCAACATTTTGGCTCATGCTAGCTACCGCGATACTCGGTGCCTCGTTTGTCGGTATGCAGATTTTTGAGTGGTCCAAGCTCATCGAAGAGGGTGTGCGACCATGGGGGAATCCATTCGGCGCCGCGCAGTTCGGCTCGAGCTTCTTCATGATTACAGGCTTTCATGGAATGCATGTGACCGCCGGTGTTATCTATCTGCTCGTGGTCGCTTTTCGAGTTAAGAACGGCTTCTATGAAAACCGTCCGGACGGTTATAAGATTGTCGAGATCACAGGCCTTTATTGGCACTTTGTTGATCTCGTATGGGTATTTATTTTTGCATTCTTTTACCTCTGGTAAGAAACAGGACTAATCGCTATGTCAGACGATGGGACACAACATCCATTAAAAATCTACTACATCATGTGGATTGGGCTTTTCGTGCTCAGCATGTTCTCGTACGCAACAGACTTTATGGCTGACGGAGCGTTACGAACATTTCTGATTCTATTATTTATGTTCATCAAAGCTGGCGGAATCATCTGGATCTTTATGCACATGGGTTGGGAACGTTGGGCGCTAAAAATCGCGATATTGGGACCACCGGTTGCAATTCTGGTACTCATCGGACTGATGGCTCTGGAAAGTGATTACATAGAAGGCTCCAGAATTGAGAACTATGGCGAAAGTACGATGGAAGTAGTGTCGCCCGAACATCATTAATGACCAATAATGTATGATTGAAAAGGCCCGCTTGCGGGCCTTTTTTATCTGGTTTCACAGCGAATTTTTGATTCCAGAAAAGACCTGATATGAAATCAGTCAAAACAGTATTATCGATTTTTGCTATCACATTACTGCTCGCCGCTTGCTCGCCGACCATGGGAAGTGTTGATGGCGCTAGATGATGGATGAAAAGGATAAAGGAAGCTGGAGTACCAATAATACTAAGGAATACGCGAAGAGCTGTTTATTCAGTCAATGTGATGACGATTGAATCTTCGAAAGCAGCGATTAATGACGATGCGTATACAAATTTTATGGGCATCAAGAGCTTCCATTTCAGTGAGAAACTGGACAGAATCTAAGTATGAATAAGAATGCTGTCCCCACAAGAGCGATTATCCTAGTACTGGACTCCTTCGGCGTCGGTGCGACAGCGGACGCCGATAAGTTCGGCGATGTTGGCGCCGATACTTTTGGACATATTGCGGCTGAACGAGCGGTTTCAGCCGCTGGCCCTTTAAAGCTAACTAATTTGGCGCGACTTGGGCTGTTTCATGCCGGTCAGGAAAGCACCGGAGCGTTTGCGCCCGGATACGATCCCGACATTGAGGTCATCGGTGCCTACGGTCACGCAGCAGAACTCAGTAGCGGCAAAGATACGCCGAGTGGACATTGGGAAATCGCGGGCGTACCTGTGTTGTTCGAATGGGGCTATTTCACTGATCAGGACGAGACCTTTCCAGAGGAGCTGCTCAAGGAGTTGGCTGAGCGAGGTAACCTGCCCGGAATCCTCGGAAATTGCCATGCGTCAGGAACCACCATCATTGCCGAACTAGGGGACGAGCATATCGCCAGTGGTAAGCCAATCGTATACACCTCAGCGGACAGCGTACTTCAGATAGCCTGCCACGAGATAGCATTCGGACTGGATCGACTTTATGATCTCTGCGACATCGCTCGCGAGCTGGTCGATAAATACAATATCGGGCGGGTTATTGCTCGGCCATTCGTTGGCCACGGACCCGAAACCTACGCGCGTACCGGCAATCGACGTGATTTGACGACACCACCGCATGCGCCGACAGTGCTCGATAAGTTGGTCGAAAGTGGAGGCGATGTCATCAGTGTCGGCAAAATATCAGATATCTACGCCCATATGGGCATCACGAAGAAGATAAAAGCTAACGGAAATGAAGCGCTATTTGAGGCTACTCTCGAGGCGATGGGTGCGGCTGGCGACCGGTCAATCGTTTTTACGAACTTCGTGGATTTTGACATGTTGTTCGGACATCGTCGGGATGTTGATGGCTATGCGACAGCACTTGAGTATCTCGACACTCGGCTTCCAGAAATTATTGATTTGATGGGTGAGGGCGATTTGCTGATCCTGTGCGCTGACCATGGTTGCGACCCCACTTGGCCGGGCAGTGATCATACGCGCGAGCATATTCCTGTGCTAGCACTCGGCACTGGTATTACCGCCGGATCGTTGGGGAAAAGAGAATCATTCGCGGATATCGGGCAAAGTCTGGCAGTACATTTTGACCTTTCGCCGATGGACTATGGAACGAGCTTCGTTTAAGAATCAGCCGACCTTTGGCTTAAGTTCACTTCAAGCCTACAGCGATTAAAACGTCCTGCGACGCCTGCTACTATACTCTTTCCTATAGCACTCTCCTGTTCGGAGCGCATGCCTATTGGTTTCGCTCGTTTAGTGCTGCTTGAATCTTCAATGCCAGCGCTTTAGCTTCTGCAGTGACTCGCTCAGTGTCGATAGTGAGTATCTCACCGTTTCGCATGAGAACTTTCCCGTCAACCACCACTGAAGCAACATCCTGCTCGTCTGTAACATAGACGAGATGAGAGATGACGTCGTAGGTTGGTACGTGGTGCACATCATCGAAGGCAACCTGAATAATATCCGCTCTTTTTCCGACCTCTATTGATCCGACAGCATCGCCAAGCCCGATGGCGATCGCGCCGCCACTGGTGGCCATCCCCAATACAGTTGACGCAGGCATGACCGTTGGATTCATGCGGTCTACCTTTTGAAGGAGCGCCGCGAGTCGCATTTCTTCCCACATATCCAGATCATTATTGCTGGCCGCACCGTCGGTACCGAGGCCAACGTGAACGCCAGCTTGCAGCATTTCTACGATCGGCGAAATACCAGAGGCGATCTTCATGTTGGACGTTGGGTTATGGATGACGCTGATTTTCCTCTCCACAAGGATCGGAATCTCTACTGCAGTTGGCCAAATCATGTGTGCTGCGATCGTCGGGCCATCGAGAAAGCCGATTGATTCGTAAAATTCTACGCTGGTCTTGCCGAATGTGTCCTTCGAATATTGTAGTTCGAAGGGCGATTCCGACATATGAATACTGATTCCGACTCCGTATTCAGTTGCAGCTGCGCGAACAGCCTGAAGTTGTTCAGCATTGAGTGTGTAGTTCGAATGTGGCCCGAAGATCGGTGTGATGCGACTGTTCTTGTTCTTCCAGCGTCCAATGAATTCGATACCCTTTTGAATCGAATCCGCTGCGCTCTCAGCGTCTGGACTGCGCTGATCAATAACAGTGGCCGATACCAATGCACGCATGCCACAGCTGTCGACAACCTCTGCAACAGTTTCTGGGTAGTAATACATATCAACGAACGTCGTGGTTCCACCGCGAATCATTTCCCAGCATGCAAGTTCAGTCCCGATGCGGACCAACTCAGAGTCCACGAATTGGACCTCGGAAGGAAAGATGTAGTTATTCAGCCAATCCATTAGTGTCAGATCATCGGCAACGCCCCGAAACAGAGTCATCGCTGCGTGTGAATGTCCATTGATTAAGCCCGGCATGACGATGCGATTTTCACCGTCGAGCGTTTCCATAGCACTGTATTCGGCGGTAATCTGGGCAGCAGGGCCGACAGCTAATATGACGCCGTCATCAACCGCTATGGCGCTGTTCTCGAGGATGGCACCCATTGCATCCATGGTGACAATGGTGTCGCCCAGGATGATTAGATCGATTTGCCCGCTCAGCGCCGCGGCAGTCGTTGACGGTTTGGGTGCTGTGTTCTCGGTACACGCAATGAGGGCCAGCAATACGGTGACGAGGGTCATTATTTTATAGGTATTATTCATATGTATATTTTGACACAGAAAAAGGGCGGCACTACTGCCTCTTCGTCACCAAGCGTATATAAACTCGTCTAGAATAGACCAGAAGAGTTATTATCCAGTCGAAAACTGGCTGCAGTGCAGACTTGCCGTTTCGCGGCTTCGATTAAGGAAAAAAATGCTATTCACTGATGTAATCCGCACCAAACGTGACGGTCATGAACTGACCGACAAGCAAATTCAGTTTTTCGTTGATGGACTGGCTGACGGCAGCATTCCCGCAGAGCAGGTCTCATCACTTGCGATGGCCGTATTTCTCAACTCGATGACATTCGAAGAAGCTGGGCGACTGACAAATAAGATGGCAGCATCTGGGACCGTGCTCGACTGGGGAAAGGAGGATCTCGGCGGGCCGGTCATCGATAAACATTCAACTGGCGGTGTCGGTGACAAGGTTAGCTTCATGCTGGCTCCAATCGCCGCAGCTTGTGGCTGTTTCGTGCCGATGATTTCCGGGCGTGGTCTTGGGCATACCGGCGGCACAACCGACAAAGCGGAATCGATACAGGGTTACAACGCTACACCATCTTTCGATGTGTTTCGAAAGACGGTCAAGAATATCGGTTGCGCGATAATTGGACAGACAGGGGAGTTGGCGCCTGCCGATCGACGCTTCTATTCGATCAGGGATATCACCGCGACCGTTGAGTCAGTACCGTTAATAACGGCATCAATTTTGTCCAAGAAAATTGCTGCGGGTCTTCAGGGTCTCGTTAGTGATGTAAAAGTGGGCTCGGGAGCTTTCATGAAAACGACTGACAGGGCTCGTGAACTTGCTGACAGTCTCATCCGAACGGCAGAAAAAGCCGGGCTGGAGTCTCACGCTATCATCACCGACATGAATGAGGTACTCGGGTCCACAGCGGGCAACGCCGTTGAAATTCGTGAGTCGGTACTCTACTTGCGCAACGATGTTCGTGAATCGCGTCTCGATGATGTTGTTTTGTCTCTTTGTGCAGAAATGTTAATAGTTGGGGGGATTACAAATAATCGTGATATCGCTCGTGAACGCTGCGAGCAAGCGGTAAGTAGTGGTAAGGCTGCGGAAATCTTTGGACAGATGACGGCCGCACTCGGCGGTCCCGCAGACTTTGTGGAGAATTACGATAAGTACTTGCCGAAAGCGCCAGTAGTACAAGCGCTGTACGCTGACGGATATGTAGACAGCGTTGACACTCACGCTGTCGGCAATGCAATCATTGAACTTGGGGGTGGGAGAAGTAGAGCAGACGATATTTTAGATTTGTCAGTAGGCTTTACAAATATCGCGTCAATCGGAGTAAAGCTGAGTGCTGATAGGCCGCTTGCTGTCATTCACGCGTCGAGCGCTTCAGACGCGGACCTCGCTGCGAGAAATTTACTCAATGCCTATACCTTAAGCGAATCAGCGCCAGCCGAACGACCTATGATCAATGAGATTCTAACGGTTTAACAGCCACTTTGGGGTATGCTAAAGGCCGCCTCCAATCATGAGAGGTAGTTGGGGGGAGAAATACCATGGAGAACCTGCGTGGACTGGTCGGAATAATTGTACTTCTGGGCATCGCTGTCGCCTTTTCGAGTAATCGCAAAAAGATCAATATACGTATCGTTGGCGCAGCATTGGGATTGCAAACTGTGGTCGCCGCTCTAGTTTTATATTTCGAGGCGGGACGCATAGCGATCGATTGGATGAGCACAGGAGTACTGGTGGTAATCGGTTCTTCGAAAGCTGGTATCGATATGGTGTTCGGTCCGCTGGCTGATCTTAGCAAAATAGAGTTTATTTTTGCTGTCCAGGTTCTGTCGGTTGTTATTTTCTTTTCAGCTTTGATGTCAGTGATGTACCACCTGAGGATCATGGATTGGATCGTTAAGATTGTCGGCGGTGGGATACACAAAATTGTTGGAACGGGCGTGATTGAATCGATGAACGCGGCGGCGAATATTTTTGTCGGACAAACGGAAGCACCGCTAGCCGTTAAACCTTATCTGAAGAATCTGACGGAAGCACAGATATTTACGGTTATGGTGTCTGGCGTAGCATCGATTGCGGGGACAATGCTCGCGGGTTATGTCCTCATGGGGGCTGAACTTAAATATTTGTTGGCGGCCTCACTTATGGCTGCACCGGGCGGCTTATTGATGGCGAAAATTATTATGCCGGACGATGAAGTTGTACCCAATGGTGGACATGAAAAAATCGTCATGGAGCCAAGTCGCCATAAGAACGTTATCCTTGCAGCTGCCTCCGGAACGACTGATGGATTGCGTCTTGCGGCCAATATTGGAGCAATGTTGATTGCGTTTGTAGCATTGATCGCATTATTTAATGGCATGGTAGGCGGAATTTTCAGTTTTTTTGGAATAGAAGGCATTACGCTGCAGTTGTTGCTCGGCAAGCTATTTCAACCGTTGATGTATCTCCTGAGCATACCGTGGACTGAAGCTGCCGCCGCGGGCGCCTTATTTGGCGAAAAAGTAATCCTCAATGAGTTCGTTGCATTTTCACATCTTGGCGATTACCTAGCTGGAATGAGTCCTCGGACCATTGCGATCACGACTTTCTCTTTGTGTGGTTTTGCCAATCTATCCTCGATAGCGGTTTTGTTGGGTGGTCTTGGGGTCCTCGTACCGGAGAAGCGAGAGTTAATCGGTCGCTTCGGTATGAAGGCGGTACTGGCGGGTTCGCTTTCCAACCTCATGAGTGCAGCGCTGGCGGGATTGCTGTTGAGTTTCTGACGAGGCAGCCTCACGTTCGATCATCATTTTAATATGTAACCGACAAGCCCAAAAACGTTAATGGGCTTACGATGTTGATGCAGATGGACTTTACGAACTCTAACAGAGGGGCTTGCGAGATTACTCTTACCCGCGGGGTTCTGCTAATCCAGACGAAATCCCGCAGGAAGTAACTCGGCTATCGAGTAGCGCTGCCAATCGTGACTGTCATTCATTGTGAGGATGACGGTATCCTCGTTGGCAAATTCGTGAATGCGTTGACGGCATCCGCCACACGGCACGCAGGGCGCGATTTCACCTTTGCCGCCTGCTATAGCGATACACACAATATTCTTGCCACCCTCAAGAACCATAGCTGCTATCGCTGCGGCCTCTGCACAATTGCCTAAAGGGTAAGCACCGTTCTCAACATTGACACCAGCGTGCAGGTGTCCCTGATCATCAATGATCGCGGCGCCAACAGCATAACCTGAATAGTGACTATAGGCGTTATCACGAGCATCCTTTGCTGCGTTAATGAGGTATTCGTCTGTAATGGCCATTGATTAATCCGTTTTTCGCATAGGGTTGTTTGAGTGTTCGGTCCAGTTGAGGACTTCGCCACTTATGGCTGCGCCCGTACGTGGATCATTGCCAGCCGTAAGGCGCTCCATTGAAATGCAGTTGTCCACCGGGCACACGCTAACACACAGATTGCAACCGACACATTCGTCGTTCATTACCTCGAAGTGACGTTCGCCATTGACCGTATGTGTGATCGCCTGATGCGACGTGTCTTCACAGACGACGTGGCAGCGTCCACATTTAATACAAGAGTCCTGATCGATCACGGCCTTCTCGATATAATTGAGATTCAGGTACTGCCAATCGGTAACGCTTGGCACCGCTTTACCAACCAGCTGATCAAGCGACAGTTGTTTGCTGTCGAGAAAAGTGCTCAGGCCGTCGACAAGGTCATCAATAATTTTGAAGCCGTAGACCATCGCCGCGGTACAGACTTGCACATTGCTTGCGCCCAGAGCTAGGAAATCGACAGCATCGCGCCAGTCGCTGATACCGCCAATGCCCGAGATGGGTATGAGTCTAGTTTCGGCATTACGTGCGATCTCCGCAACCATGTTCAGCGCGATAGGCTTAACCGCCTCACCGCAGTAACCGCCATGGGTTCCCATGCCATCCGTTGTTGGATACATCGTCAGAGTGTCGTAATTGACGCGCATGATCGAATTAATAGTGTTAATCAACGATACGGCATCAGCACCCCCATCCAGTGCCGCTTTGGCCGGCGGTACAGCTGTCGCGACATTTGGTGTTAATTTTACAATCACCGGTACGGATGCGGCCTTCTTCGCCCATTCGGTCGCCATCTGAATGTATTCGGGAACCTGACCAACGGCTGCACCCATGCCGCGCTCAGACATGCCATGCGGGCAACCGAAGTTGAGCTCAAAGCCGTCGATTCCGGTGTCTTCGATTATCGGCAAGTATTTAGCCCAAGACGCCTCATTCATCGGCAGCATGACTGATGCCACCACGGCACGGTCTGGCCAGTCTTTCTTAATCTGGCGAATCTCGTCGAGATTCGTTTGTAGCGGTCTGTCGGTGATTAACTCAATGTTGTTCAGTCCGATGACGCGCCGTTCGTTGCTATAGAGCGCGCTATAGCGCGGACCACTGACATTGACGACAGAAGGATCTTCACCCAGGGTCTTCCAGACCACGCCACCCCAGCCTGCCTCGAATGCACGATTGACGTTGTACGCCTTGTCGGTTGGCGGCGCCGAGGCCAGCCAGAAAGGGTTTGGAGAGGAAATACCCAGAAATTCTGATCTTAGATCTGCCATAGCTACGAGTTCCTCAGATATTGATCAATGCTGATTGCTGCAATTTTCCCATGCTGCACTGCGCTGACAGTCAGATCATCACCACCAACTACGCAGTCGCCACCCGCCCATATTCCTTGCACCGACGTTTTCTGATCAGCGTCCACAACGAAGCGACCAGACTCGCTTGCGAGCGCATCCAGCCCACCGCCATGGAGTTTCTGACCAATGGCTTTGAACACAACGTCAGCATTCAAATGCATAGCCTCATCACTACCTTCAAGCTTGAACTCGATACCCGTGACATGATCGTCTCCAACTATTCGTACTGGGCTTGCCCAATGATGAATATTCACACCACTGGTCTGAGCTAATGCCTGCTCAAAAACACTGGCACTCATTTTCTCCGGACCACGTCGATAGACCATATTTACCTGTTCAGCGCCGAGTCGCTTGCTTTGTACTGCGACATCGATAGCTGTCATTCCACCACCGATGACGACGACATTGCGACCAACGGGTAAGGTACTCATATCGTTGGTTTGCCTGAGCTCGGCTATATATTCGATCGCGTTTTCTACACCGTTGAGGTCTTCGCCGTCTATGCCAAGAGCATTAGAATTCGCGAGGCCGACGCCAAGGAATACAGCATCGTAGGCCTCGACTAACTCGGCGAGTTCAACTTCAGATCCAAGTGCTGAATTGTTTCGAACTTCGATACCGCCAATCGAGAGTATGTAGTCGACTTCAGTTTGTGCAAAATCGTCTATTGCCTTATAGGCTGCAATCCCATATTCGTTCAAACCGCCCAGTTTGTCATCGCGATTGAAAACGACGACGTCATGACCCAGTACTGCCAGTCGATGAGCGCACGATAATCCTGCAGGCCCTCCACCGACGATAGCGATCTTCTTGCCAGACGAAGCTGCGCGTTCAAATAATTGCTCACCACTTTTGAAAATTGGGTCCGTTGCATGACGTTGCAGCAATCCGATCTCAACCGGTTTCTCTTCATGAGTGTTCCGAACGCACGCTTCCTCACAAAGAATCTCTGTCGGACAAACACGTGCACACATACCGCCCATGATATTCTCTCGCAATATCGTGTGAGCTGAACCGCGTAAATTATCACTGCGAATTCCCTGAATAAAACCAGGGATGTCGATGCCGGTTGGACAGGCTGTCATGCAAGGAGCGTCATAGCAGAAATAACATCGGTCGGCTTCAATCAGCGCTTCCGAGCGAGTCAGCGGTGGATGCAGATCAGAGAAGTTTTCTTCGACCTCAGCCTTGCTGAGTCGACCCGATTTAATTTGATTATTGGCAGTCATGCTTATCGCTTCACCGCGATGGGTTCAGCGAGCTGAGATTTTTTCTGCAGCGCGTCATAGTAGGCTGCAAAAGGCGGTCTGTTGATGTATTTCCCGGCGCCGCGCTCGACGTTCAATTCGCCATTCGCGTACACAACATTCCCCTGCGATATCGTGTGTGACGGGCAGCCCTTAATTTCCATACCTTCAAAAATGTTGTAGTCCACATTTTGATGGTCTGTCTTACTCGAGATTGTTTTTGTGGCCTCCGGGTCCCAGACAACAATATCTGCATCCGCCCCGACCGATATGCTTCCCTTCCTCGGATAGATATTGAATATCTGCGCAGCATTGGTAGAGGTTACTCTGACAAATTCATTCATCGTCAGTTTGCCGGTATTTACGCCGTGGTGCCAAAGCACCTCCATACGATTCTCAATGCCTCCGGTGCCGTTCGGAATCAATCGAAAGTCGTCTTTGCCAGTCGCTTTTTGGTCAGCACAAAAACAGCAGTGATCTGTGGCTGTCGTTTGCAGGTTCCCGGACTGTAAACCGCGCCAGAGTGCATCCTGATGTTCGCTTGAGCGGAACGGTGGGCTCATCACATGCGCGGCCGCGACGTCAAAATCCTTATGTCGATAGATTGAGTCATCAATCATCAAATGTCCGGCCAACACCTCGCCAAATACGCGCTGGCCCTCATTACGAGCGCGGGTAATCGCTTCCAAAGACTGGCGGCAAGAGTTGTGCACAATATAGAGTGGCACCTTCAGCACCTCGGCGATGCGGATAGCGCGGTTGGCAGCTTCGCCCTCGCACTCGGGTGGCCTGGAAAGTGGGTGACCTTCTGGTCCGGTGATGCCTTTTTCAAACAACTCTTTTTGCAGTCGGAAAACCAGCTCACCATTTTCGGCGTGCACAGTGGGTATGGCTCCAAGCTCCAGCGACCTTGCGAAACTATTAACGAGTATTTCGTCGTTTGCCATGATGGCGCCTTTGTACGCCATGAAATGCTTAAAGCTGTTAACGCCGTGATCGCGGACCAGCGTTTCCATATCGTCGTGCACGCTATCATCCCACCAGGTTATGGCGACATGAAACGAGTAGTCGGAAACGGACTTCTCTGCCCATTCGCGCCACTGCTTGTAGGCTTCCAAGATATTTTGTTGTGGTGCAGGAATTACGAAATCGATAATCATCGTGGTACCGCCGGCGAGGCCAGCCGAGGTGCCGGTCTCAAAATCTTCGCTCGCAACGGTTCCCATAAACGGTAGCTGCATGTGCGTGTGTGGATCAATACCGCCTGGCATGACGAATTGGCCACCGGCATCAATGATGGTGGCGCCGCTCGGCGCATCAATATCTGCGCCAACTTGGGCAATCAAACCGTCGGTACAAAGTATGTCCGCCTGAATAGATAGCTCGGCGTTAACAACCGTACCGCCTTTGATGAGAACGTTCATTTTGTGCTCCCGGTCTCACCGCGTGCGACGAGAAAATAAATTATTCCGCCGAGTATCGAGCCGGTAAACCAGCCGTAGGTGTAAAACCAGCTCAGCGCTTCAAACTTGAAAGAAAGAATAGTTAGTCCAACAGGAATCAAAAGAGCGACCATACCAGCGATATTCCAGGCGGGGTATCCCGCGTCATCCTGATACAGAGCGAGTAGGTCGTATTCTTGATTCTTAATGAGGAAATAGTCGACGATCATAATGCCGGCGATAGGTCCAAGTAAGCTTGAATAGCCCAGCAACCAGTTCGAATACATGCTTTCGACGCTGATATCGGATTCTATCCAACTTAGCTTTTTTAGAAGCTCCCAGCTCATTAGTAAGATGCCGATGAATCCCGTAATCAGTACGCCTCGATTCTCGTTGATATAACGTGGTGCAATATTCTGAAAACTATTGGTCGGCGAAACGATATTTGCCGCCGTGTTGGTCGAAATAGTTGCGAGTATAATCATTAGCATCGATAAAATGACCCAGACTGGATTGTCGATATGGCCGATGAGGCTGACGGGGTCGGAAACGGTTTCTCCAACGAGGCTCATCGACGCTGCCGTGAGTACGACACCCAAGCCAGAAAACAAAAACATGGTCAGGGGCAGACCGATTATCTGGCCGATTATCTGACTTCGCTGCGATTCAGCATAGCGACTGAAATCCGGAATATTCAGTGACAGCGTTGCCCAAAAGCCCACCATGGCTGTGAGTCCCGCCATGAAGTAGCCAGCGAATGAAGAGCCTTCCGGTCGGTTCGCCGGAACGGCGAGAATCTCCGTCATCGAAACCTTCGGCAGGGCCCATACGACGAGACCAATCGCCGCGATCAAAAGCAACGGGGCGGCGAGAGTTTCGAGGCGCTTTATCGACTCGGAGCCGCGAATTACGACTGCGATGTTCAATACCCAGAATATAAAAAAGCCGATGACCTCGCCGGTCCCACCTAATGCCGCCCAACTATCAAATAGCGCAGACAACATCAAGTGAATTGCGATACCGCCAAAAAGGGTTTGCACGCCGAACCAGCCGCAAGCGACGATGGCGCGTATCAATGACGGAACATTGGAACCAATAATACCAAACGAAGCTCGCAGGACCACGGGGCAGGGTATGCCATAACGAGTACCCGGAAAGGCATTCAGTGTGAGTGGAATTAACACCACGACGTTTGCGACGAGAATAGTCCACAGCGCCTCTGATACGGATAAGCCAAAATAGGCCGTGAGCACACCGCCGAGCGTGTAAGTCGGTACGCAGATGGCCATGCCGACCCAAAGCGATGCTACGTTCCAGCGTGTCCAAGTACGCTGCGATGCTTTCGTCGGTGCGATGTCAGCGTTGTAACGCGGACTCGCGGCGATGTCCTCGCCCACGTCGAGTTCGACGTGTTCACCAACGTTTCGTAAGGTGCTGACAGTAGCGGTGTCTGACATTCGAGTTCCCTATTCGCCACCAACTAACGGGTTATATGTCTCTGGCCTGCGGTCACGGAAAAACTGCCACGTATCACGAGCTTCACGAATCATATCGAGATCAATCTCGTGCACCAGAAGCTCGTCATCACCGTAGCTCGCCTGCGCTTCGATGGTGCCGCGAGGATTGACGATATAGCTGGAGCCATAAAACTCGCCCATGTTGTGTGTTGAGGCCCAAGGTTCTTCCTTGCCAACGCGATTGATCGCTCCAATATAGACGCCGTTCGCCGCAGCGGATGCAGGTTGTTCAAGTTCCCATAAGTACTTGCTAAGGCCGGCAACTGTTGCCGATGGGTTCACAATGTAATCTGCACCGTTTAGTGCCAGCGCACGCCATCCCTCAGGGAAATGTCGGTCATAACAAATGTAAACGCCAAGTTTCAGATAAGCAGTCTCAAATACCGGCCAGCCTGAGTCGCCAGGTTTGAAGAAAAACTTTTCATAGAAACCAGGGTCAACTTGTGGGATGTGGGTCTTGCGATACTTACCAAGGTATTTGCCGTCGGCGTCGATGACTGCAGCCGTGTTGTAATAAACGCCAGTCATATATTCCTCATAGAGCGGTACAACGATGACCATATTGTATTTCTTCGCGTATTCCTGCATCAGTTTAGTCGTGTAGCCGTCAGGAATTTTCTCAGCGGCCGCGTACCATTTACGGTCCTGGCTTGGGCAAAAATAGGGTTGGGTGAATACCTCCTGGAAGCACAGGATCTGGACGCCTTGTTGAGCGGCATCCTCGATGTAGGGAATGTGTGCTTCGATCATACGATCCCGGATGTCATCTGGTTCCATTGAGCCATCGCCCTTGAGCGCCATTTGTATTAAACCGCACTTGACTTTTGCCATCTTAAATCTCCGTAGATTCTTTTCTTTTCAATATGTTACGACATTCCTTGAGCAACACAGCATACGCCTTTTAGTCAATGGAAGTCCATGATCCGTGCATAAGAATTGACTGGATATACCAGCCATCTCCCCAGTACTTTTTATAAACCCCGAGCGCTGCAGCACAATACAATCCGGCGATTGACGGCCCCACATGCAGTCATACTCAACAGAATAAGAATTCAGCTTCGCAATACAACTCTAAGTGATTGACCATATGTGATGGTAGATGTCTTCAGTATGAGCGGCAAGGCGACGCGGATCATGGTAAAAGGAACAGCTATGGCTACTAAACACATGAATGCAGCGCCCGGCGATTTCGCTGAAACGGTGCTGATGCCCGGCGATCCGCTACGGGCACAATATATTTCTGATACCTACCTCGACAATGCTCGCCGGGTGACCGACGTGAGAAACATGTGGGGATTTACGGGTGAATACAAAGGGCAGATAATTTCTGTAATGGCGCATGGTATGGGAATTCCCTCCGCGTCGATTTATTGCACCGAGCTCATTACAGAGTATGACGTGAAACGCGTTATACGGGTTGGCAGCTGCGGCACCTCGCATCCGGACGTTAAGCTTCGCGACATCATCATCGCCATGGGAGCGTCGACTGATTCGAACTGCAACCGAATGCGATTTGGTGGATACGATTACGCGGCGTTAGCGAGTTTTGATCTCGTGGAAAAGGCCGTTGCAGCAGCGAAGGCCGCGGACGTGAATTACCATGTTGGCAATATCTTTTCGGCCGATCTTTTTTACACGCCGGACCCATCGATATTCGAAACATTAGCGAAATATAATGTCTATGGTGTTGAGATGGAGGCTGCCGGAATTTTCGCGATCGCAGCAGAGAATAACGTTGAGGCACTGGCAATATGCACAGTTAGCGATGACATTGTTACGGGTAATGCTCTGAGTAGCGACGATCGCGCGACGACATTTGACGAAATGATTTTGGTGGGGCTCGAAACAGCTGTGATAGGTAGTTAGACGTGACGGTAACTGCGGCTAAGAAATCCAGGCGTTTGCCGGATCTCAGTCGGGCTCTTGTTGTCGACGAGGTGGGTGTTAATGAGCGGGTGGCAAGATTTCAGAGCCGCAGCATCAAGAAGTCCTCAAAAGTTGAAGCCCTGAAACTGATACTTAGCATGATTGATTTAACCACGCTCGAAGGTCAGGATACGCCCGGAAAAGTCCAACAGCTTTGCCAGAAAGCTATTCACTTACATAATTCAATGCCCGGACTACCTCATGTAGCGGCGATCTGCGTATATCCGACCATGGTTGGTGTTGCCAAAGAGGCGCTTGTCGGTCATGACATCAATATAGCGTCTGTGGCTACGGCATTTCCAAGCGGAATGTCAGCCTTGAAGGTGAAGCTCGACGATACGCGTATGGCGGTAAAGGCTGGGGCCACTGAAATCGATATGGTGATATCGCGAGGTAATTTTCTTGGCGGCGACTACCGCTATGTATTTGATGAAATCGTAGCGGTGAAAGAAGCCTGCGGCGATGCACATCTTAAAGTGATTTTGGAAACCGGCGAGCTTGGGACGCTGGATCGTGTGCGTAAAGCCAGTATGTTGGCCATGAGCGCAGGGGCGGACTTTATTAAAACGTCTACAGGCAAGATCCAGCCCGCGGCCACAATGCAGGTGACGCTGACCATGTTGCAGGCGATTCGTGATCACTATCGCGACACAGGAAGGATGGTCGGCATGAAACCGGCTGGCGGAATTTCCACCTCAAAACTGGCGATCCACTATCTGGTCATGCTGCATGAAACATTGGGAAATGCGTGGATGACACCCATGTGGTTTCGCTTCGGCGCGAGCTCGTTGGCCAATGATGTACTAATGCAATTATTAAAGCAGTCGACGGGCTTGTACCAATCGCCTGATGACTTCTCGAAGGATTAGCAATGGCAACATCGGAAAATAAACTCGCGTTCGGTGGCGGCTGGGGATACGACCCGGCTCCGGAAAGTACGGATCACATCGACATAAAGAGTCGCTATGGCTTGTTTATCAACGGCGACTTTGTGAAGCCAGAAAAAGGTAAGTATTTCGATACTATTAATCCTGCAACCGAGGATAAGCTCAGTCGAGTTGCAGAGGCAAGTGCAGTCGATGTCGACAAAGCAGTTAAGGCTGCTCGTGCAGCGTATCGAGGCCCATGGGGACGCATGAAGCCCGCCGAGCGCAGCAAATACATCTACCGTATTGCGCGCATCATGCAAGAGCGCGCTCGCGAGTTTTCGATCATCGAATCGCTTGATGGCGGTAAGCCAATTCGCGAATCGCGCGATATCGATATACCGCTTTCGGCAGCACATTTCTTTTACTATGCCGGTTGGGCAGACAAGCTCGAATATGCGTTTCCTGGTAGGACAGCAAAGTCACTGGGCGTTGCAGGACAGATCATTCCCTGGAATTTCCCGTTGTTGATGGCGTCTTGGAAGATCGCTCCAGCACTAGCCTGCGGCAACACCGTGGTGCTGAAGCCCGCTGAGACGACGTCACTTACTGCGATGAAGCTTGCAGAAGTTATAGCTGATGCTGGATTGCCGCCCGGTGTCGTCAACATTGTGACTGGAGCAGGTGCGGCTGGTGCTGCGATCGTGGATCACCCGGGCGTCGATAAGGTTGCGTTTACAGGGTCGACCAATATCGGTCGGATGATTCAAAAATCGCTCGCCGGCACCAACAAAAGGTACACGCTGGAGTTAGGCGGAAAAGCGGCGAATATCATATTCGCCGACGCGGCCATCGATCAGGCCGTAGAAGGTATTGTGAACGGAATATTTTTCAATCAGGGCCACGTCTGCTGTGCGGGCTCTAGACTGTTCGTGCAGGAATCGGTTGCTGATGAGGTGATCGCTAAACTGAAGGATCGGATGGAGACGCTTATTGTTGGAGATCCACTCGACAAGAATACCGATATCGGCGCGATCAATTCGACGATGCAGCTTAATAAGATTCAGTCCTATCTAAAAATAGGCCAGGCTGAGGGCGGCGACATGCATCAAAGTTCTTGCCGGGTGCCGAAGAAGGGCTACTGGTGTCGACCAACGATCTTTACGGGCGTGTCGCAGTCCAGTCGTGTCGTGCAAGAAGAGATATTTGGTCCAGTATTGGCTATTCAGACATTTCGTAAATACGATGAAGCACTCACTAAAGCAAATAATACACCCTATGGTTTATCGGGTGGAATCTGGACGGATAAGGGATCAAAGATTTTCAACATGACGCAGAAGATTCGCGCAGGTGTTGTTTGGGCTAATACGTTCAATAAATTTGATCCGACGTCTCCTTTTGGTGGATACAAAGAAAGTGGTGTTGGGCGTGAAGGCGGACTGCACGGTCTCGATGCCTACGTGAAGCTGGGAGCGAAATGATGTCAGCCGATCGGATCGCAGTAGCCAAAACATACAAGATCTACATTGGCGGCAAATTTCTGCGGAGCGAGTCGGGACGTTACTTCACACTTAAAGATAAAAAAAATAATGTCATCGCCAATATATGCCGTAGCAGTCGAAAGGATTTTCGGAATTCTGTTGTTGCTGCACGAGGCGCGCAATTGAGCTGGGCTGGGGCAAGTGCATACCTCCATGGCCAGATTCTATATCGTATCGCAGAAATTCTTGAAGGTCGTCGCGAACAATTCGTGGCCGAATTGGTATTGCAGGGCATAGCTTTGCGGACAGCGGAAAAAGAGGTTAACCAATCTATCGATCGGTTAATTTACTACGCTGGGTGGTCAGACAAGTATCAGCAGGTATTTAGCGCAGTAAACCCGGTCAGCTCGTCGCATTTCAATTTCTCCGTTCTTGAGCCAACAGGCGTCGTCGCGATAATATCACCCGATGACAGCAACTTACTGGGGCTGGTCTCAAACATTGCAGCGGCGATCGTCGGCGGTAATGCCTGTATCGTACTGGCGTCAGAAACCAAGCCCTTATGTGCTGTCAGTTTTGCAGAAGTGCTACACGCATCGGACGTGCCGGATGGTGTCGTCAATATACTAACTGGATTTCGATCAGAGCTGACAGAGTTCTTCGCATCTCATATGGACGTCAACGCCATCATCTACTGCGATGGCGGCAAAGCCGCCGCAAAGACTATTCAGGTGTTAGCCGCTGACAATATCAAGCGAGTCATCGCGCGCAATCGTGTTGATTGGTCAGGCGATGCTGCAAGCCCATATCTGATTCGGGACACACAAGAAGTCAAAACGACCTGGCATCCGATCGGCACGTAAAGTCGAGAACCTGGTCGTCTAACTGAAGTTGTCGAGAAGCCCTTTCTCGATGCGTGCACCCAGTTGCTGAATGACTTTGGTGGCGCAATAGGTGCCATATTTAGCACACTCGGATAACGTTCGATCATTCGTCCACCCGTACAGGAAGCCTGCAGCGTAAGCATCGCCCGCGCCGGTGGTATCGACGATTTCTTCGACCTTCGTCGCAGCCTGTTCGACAGTGACGTTGCCGTGAACAATGACAGAGCCTTTTTCTGATCGAGTCACAGCAAACAGGACATCCAAGGTAGAAAGAACTTCTATCGCCTCTTTGATGTTACTGGTGCTGAATAGTGCATTAATCTCGTCTTCATCTGCGACCACAATGTTTGCATCATTCCGAACAAAATCCTCAAACGCTTCGTGGTGTCTTTCTACGCAGAATGAGTCCGACAATGACATTGCAACCGTCGTACCATTTTGGCGAGCTATTTCAGCCGCCTTTTTCGCAAGAGCCGGACCCTCTGCGATATCCCAGACGTAGCCTTCAAGCAGCAACGTTTTTGGGCTCTTTATCGTGGCCTCACTTATGTCGGCCAAGCAAAGTTCCAGGCAGGCGCCGAGGTAAGTCTGCATCGTTCGCTGGCCATCTTCGCTGATCAAAACATGACTTCTTGCTGTCGATGGTCCGGTGCTTGCCGGCGGTAGTCGGATGTCCACCCCGAGTGATGCCATGTCGTGATTAAATATGTCACCAAATTGATCGTTACGAACCTTTCCAAGGTAAGCAGAACTGCCGCCGAGATTCGCAAATCCCGCAATGCTGTTTGCTACCGAGCCACCTGACGTTTCTATCGCTGGAGTCATTTTTGAATAGAGGCTTCTTGCCTGCTCTTCGTCGATGAGCGTCATCGATCCAAGTGGCGCGCCGACGGTGGTGAGAAATGTTTGATCGACATGTTCGAGTACATCAACAATTGCATTGCTGATGCCAAGTAACTGCTCTGAGTAAGTCATCTGTATCTTTTGATAGTTTAAGATGGCGCTAAGACTAACATCGAGGGACCGTGCGCGCCCGCCTGATGCTATGGCGAAATTGACCTCATGGCTGTATCGTCATCATTTCGCAAGTTCTGGAATTCCATAATGAGAAGATCAGCGAGTCTGCTAATACCATTGTTCTTCATTCTCATGTACTACGGGGCATGGATCGGACTGGCGTGGTTTCTGGCAGCTACGCTGGCAACACTGGTAATCCGGGAGCTCGAATATGGTAAAGCATTGGCCGGCCCACTTCTCACGATGTTGATCAGGCGCGATGAATGAGTGGATCGACGAATTAGCAGACCTCGCCGCTGCCAGTGAACGTGCGGTTCTGGTGACGGTCGCCGGTACTCGCGGTTCCGCACCACGTAAAATCGGTGCGAAAATGATTGTAACGACGACTCAGACCATTGGTACCATTGGTGGTGGTCAGCTCGAATACCAGAGTATGCGAGTTGCGGTTGGTATGCTCGACAACCAAGAGATGGCGCTCCGGAGCTTTCCGCTGGGCTCGTCAATGGGCCAATCCTGTGGAGGTACTATTGAGGTTCTTTTCGAGCCTATCGGTGACGGGATACCGAGCTGGTTGCGTGATCTCAGCGCTCTGCATGGCCAGCGTGAACCGGCGATTATTACCACCCGAATATCGCAAACGGATCCATCGAAAATCGTAGTCACTGCAGACAAAGTATTTGGTGATGATGTTTTGCGAACTAAGTCTGCGATGATCGCTAGGGCACGCCAAATACTGTCGGGGAGCTCGCCCACAACCCGAGATGTTCAGGAATTCTATGAACCGATTGTTGCTTCTGATCTTAACATCGCCGTGTTCGGCGCTGGCCACGTTGGCTCAGCTGTAGTTGATGCCTTGTCAAGCCTTGACTGCAATATTCGATGGATCGAAAGTCGACGAAAGATGTTTCGCGGAGAGCCGACGAACGTTCGGACAATTGAGGCGACTGATCCCGCTCTCGAGGTTGGTGCGATGCCTCCAGATAGCTTCTATCTTGTGATGACGCACAGTCATACGATGGATTTTAATATCTGCGATCGGATCTTGAGACGTCGTGATGCTCGCTATTGCGGGCTCATTGGCTCGACATCGAAACGCCAACGATTTGAAAAACGCTACCAACAGCAGGGGATGTCACAGCCGGTGATTGATCAGTTGATTTGCCCAATCGGCGTCGATGGTATAAGCGGTAAGAAGCCTGCTGAAATAGCAGTGGCCGCCGCTGCGGAAATTCTACGGGTCCGCGAACGGACCGTCGCGCCCATCGAGGAAGACTGTCCTGACAAAGTACAACCGTTGAGGCGCTAGCGCACAAGGTTTTGCATGCCTAGGTCAGGCGATGACCACCGCGAGAGGGGCCTCGCTAAGTACGATCGTCGCAACCTCGATAGAGGAGCTTTGTTCGCCATTATTGTGATCTGCGATAACTAGCATGTTACTGCAACCTATATCGCAGGGACGGAAGCGAAAATTAAATAGCGTCGATGATAGCGTTTAATGTCGCACTGGGTCTCATCGCGTCGGATGCTATCGATGCGCTCGGTTGGTAGTAACCTCCAATATTGACTGCGGATCCCTGAGCCGCGACAAGCTCTCTATCAATAATGTTCGCGTTATCGGCCAGCGCTTTCGCCGGTGCGGAAAACATTTCCGCAAGTGCCGAATCGACCGTATTCGCAGCTAGCGCTTCAGCCCAATACATTGCGAGATAAAAGTGACTGCCACGGTTGTCGTGTTCGTTAACCTTTCGCGATGGTGACTTATTGTTCTCAAGATAACGATCATTCGCGTCGTTAAGCGCCGAAGCAACCACTCGTGCGGCGTCGTTGTTGGTCTTTTCTGCAATATCTTCAATGGATACCGCTAGCGCGAGAAATTCGCCGAGTGAATCCCAGCGTAGGTGTCCTTCGGCCAGGAACTGCTGCACATGTTTCGGCGCGGATCCGCCGGCACCTGTCTCATATAATCCGCCGCCCGCGAGCAATGGAACAATCGACAGCATTTTCGCGCTCGTGCCAAGCTCGAGTATAGGAAATAGGTCGGTCAGGTAGTCACGAAGAACATTGCCGGTTACAGAGATCATGTCCTGTCCATTACTTACTCTTGCGAGTGTTACTCGCATCGCCTCGACCGGCGAAAGGATGCGAATATCGAGTCCATCGGTATCGTAGTCCTTAAGATACAGACTCACTTTCTCGATCAGGCGGCTGTCATGCGCGCGATTCGCGTCGAGCCAGAAGATCGCTGGCGTTCCGGTTTGCCTTGCACGATTGACAGCCAGCTTCACCCAGTCACGAACCGGCAGATCTTTGGTTTGGCACATACGCCAGATGTCACCCACGTTGACCGTATGTTCGAGTAGCACGTTGTCTGCCTTATCGCTTACGCGCACCGTTCCGGCCGATTCAATTTCAAACGTCTTATCGTGAGAGCCATATTCCTCCGCTTTCTGCGCCATGAGGCCGATATTGCAGACATTACCCATAGTCGCGACATCAAATGCACCGTTCTGGCGGCAAAAATCGATCACCTCGCCATAAATACCTGCATAACAACGATCAGGGATCATCGCGTTGGTGTCAGCAAGATTACCGTCTGGCCCCCACATTTGACCTGATGAGCGAATGGCGGCGGGCATTGAGGCGTCGATGATGACATCGCTTGGCACATGCAGATTTGTAATTCCTTTGTCGGAATTAACCATCGCAAGTTCCGGGCGGGTTTCGTATACCGCCGCAAAGTCTGCTTCGATAGCGGCGCGTTGTTCATTAGGAAGGCCAACGATTTTCGTGTACACATCACCAACGCCATTGTTTGCATCAACACCGAGTTCGTCCAGGAGCGCAGCGTGTTTTTCAAAGGCATTCCTGTAGTACACCTTGACCGCATGTCCAAAAATGATCGGATCCGAAACTTTCATCATGGTTGCCTTCAGATGCAAAGACAGCAAGATACTGTCGTTCTCCGCGGCATCCATTTCACGTTCAAAGAATTCGCGGAGTGCGGCCGTATCCATGCATGCAGCATCAACGATTTCATGCGCCATAACGGGGACATCAGTGCGGAGTACTGTCTCACTGCCATCAGCTGCATGTAACGTGATCTGCAGACTCCCATCGCTATCGACGACGGCTGATTTTTCACTTGAGTAGAAATCACCATCGTCCATGTGTGATACGTGGGACTTCGATTCCGTGCTCCACGGGCCCATTGAATGAGGGTGTTGTTTCGCAAATTTCTTGACGGCCATGGCGACGCGACGATCCGAGTTACCCTCACGAAGTACTGGGTTGACTGCGCTACCGAGTACTTTCGCATAGCGAGAATGAGCTTCTTTTTCAGCATCACTTTTCGGTTCCTCCGGGTAGTTCGGAATGTCATAGCCGTGCGACTGCAATTCGGCTATCGCTTCCAATAACTGCGGTATCGACGCGCTGATATTGGGAAGCTTAATAATATTGGCGTCCGGAGTCTTGGCAAGCTCACCTAGTTCCGCTAGAGAATCACTATGCTGTTGGTCCGCACTCAAGCTTTCAGGAAAATTGGCGATGATTCTTCCTGCAAGCGAGATATCACGAGTTTCTACAACGATGCCAGCGGCATCTGTAAATGCTTTGACGATTGGCAGGAACGAGTGAGTCGCCAGCGCTGGAGCTTCATCAGTAATCGTGTAGACAATCTTCGCAGTACTCATATTTTTCCTTATTTACCAATAGGTTCTGTGCAATACGATAGCGCGCGGGTGGAGCATTATAATGTTCCCAGCCGCAAATCTCTCGCTTGATTTTGTCGGTTTATCCGACCTTGCTTACGTGGGCGCTGGCTTCGAGATATGAGTCTGCTTTTAGGGAGTTCGTGATTAGACATGCGTGCTCGGCTTTTCCCAGTAAGCGCAGTGCTTTGCTTTCATCGCTGCCAGATGGAATACCCACTGATGCTTTAACGTTGAATACAATAAATTGAGTTACGCGATCGACTTGATCAAGGATACCTTCAACCTCGCAATTCAGAGAGTCCCATTCAAGATTCGATGCCCTCGCGATGGCGCGAAAGGATAAAATAAAACAATCAGCAACGGCTGCGACAAGCAGTGATTCGGGCGACCATTGATCGCCGGGACCGCCAAACTCGGCTGGCGGAGCGGACTCAAGGTCGGAGACACCATTGGCGGATAAAGCAACATTTCCAACAGTCTTGGCATTGGCGGAAACTATGTAGTGGTGTGGAAGTTCTTGCATTTCTAATCCTTATTACTGTCGATTAATATGGCTCTGAAATCGTTGACGTTGGTTCGCGTTGGGCCCGTCATAATCAAGTCGTGAGTCGCTTCAAAAAACTCATAGCTATCATTTCGATCAAGCATGTTCTTGGCGTCCAGTCCTGAGGTTTTCGCCCTTTCAAGAATATTCGGCGATACGTAGCATCCGGCATTATCACCGCTACCGTCGATTCCGTCCGTATCGCAGGCGATAGCATGAACAGCAGGGTGCCCATTGAGCGCGAGAGCCAACGATAGGGCATATTCGCCATTTCGGCCACCGCGACCGCCTCCTCGCACCTCTACCGTTGTTTCTCCCCCAGACAATATGACGCAAGGTGCCACGATCGGTCCATTGCCTGCAATTATTTGTAGTGCGAGTCCTGCGTGCTCTCTTCCAAGCGATCGTGCATCGCCAGAGAGATCGCCGAGAGAATACGGCGTGACGTTATGATTGGCAGCTAAGGCCGACGTTGCTAGCAACGCATCATCACTAGTAGCAAGAATTCGAACGTCACCATCAGCGACGAATACCGGTCTACTGGCTTCGATCACAGCTCGAGTATCGCGTGTGATTGCAACTCCATAGCGATTTAGAATCTCCAGCGCTTCTCCAGCTGTACTCGCGTCCGTAATGGTGGGGCCTGATGCAACCATCGATATATCGTTCCCAGGTACGTCCGAAATGACGAGGGTGATAACAGACGCTGGCGTACAGGCTTCGGCTAGCTTGCCACCTTTGATGGCAGACAGCTTCTTGCGCACGCAATTGATCTCATGAATCGCTGCACCGGAGCGAAGTAAATTTGCAGTTATGGTCTGTTTTTCGGCTAGTGATACACCATCGGCCGGGAGGCACATAAGTGCGGATCCGCCGCCCGAAATGAGACAAACAACAGTATCGTTCGCGCACAAGTCAGACACGCTATGAAGTAACTTTGCGGCGGCTGAAAGACCGGCCTGGTCTGGTACCGGATGTGATGCTTCGATTATCTGAACCCAACGGCAGTTTGTGCCGTGACCATAGGGAACGATAACTCGGCCCTCGAGTGGTCCGCCCCATTGCTTCTCGAGTTCTTTTGCCATACTGGCCGCTGCTTTACCGGCGCCGACAACAATGACTCGCCCTTCGGGCTTAGTGGGGAGCCAGCTTGACAGACAATTTTCGGGCATGGCGGCGGCCACTGCTGCGTCAAATAGTGTTCTCAGGAATGGTCTCGGTTTGATCATTATCTCCGGGTGTCACGATCCGGCTTGACATGCGGCGCGAGGCGATCGATCAAATCTGACATTTCGGGCCGGTTTGCACGCAACTCGTCGACCGAGAAGCCGGAGAGCTCATACGGCAGAACGAGCCACTCAGCGGTCTCATGTACAAAATATTCGGGCGTACGCAAGGTTTTTTCGGTTGGCCGATACCAGACAGTGGCAACGCGGATGTCCTTGGGTAGATTACGTCTGCATTTTTTCGCGAGCTGCTTGATAACGGCATTGACGCTTGAGCCAGTGCTGTACACGTCATCTACAATCAGTAGCGAGTGATGCGCATTGAGATTTTCAAGTAGATATTGCAGTCCGTGAACCCGAACCGCCTCGGCCTTACGAACCATCTTCGAATACCCGGCAGCGCCGGTATATGACGTTCTAATTGCGATGTGGTCGGTTTTTGTGCCGAAGTAATCTAGGCCTTCTTGCACCGCGATGCCGACAGCGCTGCCGCCACGCCACAGGCCAACAAGGAAATCAGGCTCGAATCCGCCTTCGTAAATGTTGGCTGCCAGCTGAAACGAGTCTCGGAGTAAGTCGTCGGCGGTGATAAATCGCTCATTCATTATTGTTATTCCCAGGCCATGCTGCGCTAGAATTGAGATTGGGCATTATACCGCTCGCATGCCGTCCGCACAGAAGAGAATAATAATGGATAAGACCGTACTTTCCGCACAAGACCTGCTGCACGATTCAATTGATCTTGGCATTAAGGTCCTTGAAAGTGGCTTCGAGCCGACCATGATCATCGCCATTTGGCGCGGCGGTACGCCTGTGGGTGTGGCACTGCAAGAGACTCTGTCATATTGCGGCGTCGAGTCAGACCATATCGCGATTCGAACCTCGTCGTACATTGGGATCGAGGAGCGTGGTAAGGTCGCTGTTCATGGGCTGAATTACATCATTAAGAAAATCCGTCATGACGACCGCGTTCTTATCGTCGACGACGTATTCGATACTGGCAATACGATCGTCGCGGTCATCGCTGAATTGGCGCGACGAGCGCGTAGCAATACGCCCGCGGATATCCGCGTCGCAGTGCCATGGTTTAAACCTCTGCGCAATGAGACAGATATCACACCGGAATATTACCTGCGAGAGACTGCCGAATGGCTAGTGTTCCCACACGAACTTGATGCGCTGACACCGGAAGAATTGCGTGCGACTCGCCCTGAAATTGCAGCGATCGTACAGGGTGTAAAAGTCAAAGCGGAATCAGCTGTGGTGGGCAAGCAACCCTGATGAAAAAAGTCCTGAGTTATAAGGCAGGAGAACTTAGAGAGTTTGCGGAGACCTTGCGCAGCCGCCGCACGATTGAGCTTTTTTTACAGAAAACGGTGCCGGAAAAACTGGTCAATGAGGCAATCGAGGTAGCGATTTGGGCGCCCAATCACCATGTCACCGAGCCGTGGCATTTCTACCGGCTAGGCGAAGAAACGAAGCAGCAATGCCTCGATCTTTGCAGCGATATTGTTACGGCCAAGAAAGGCGATAAGGCGGCTGAGTTCAAACGCCGCAGCTGGTCAGAAAAACCGAATTGGATGGTTGTAACGTGCAAACGATCATCAAACGAGTCTTCGCAACTCGAAGACTATGCCGCGTGTTGCGCTGCAGTGCAGAACCTTACCCTGTATTTGTGGAAGGCGGGGGTCGGCTCCAAATGGACTAGTGGGGACATTATTCGCGATCCGCGGTTCTTTGAAATCGTCGGCATCAATACGGATGAAGAGTTTGTTGTTGGTCTTATCTGGTACGGCTATCCGAAAATGACGCCGATGCAATTTAGAAAGAATCGCAAAGACGTGAGCACAGATTGTCCGTAAGTAGGTGACTTCGAATCAATCGCGCGCGAGTTCGTCCCGGTGATGTACTAATGGCTGCGGGCAGATAAGTGGTCGTAGCAAGAATACAACAGCAGTGAGCGCGCCAGTCGTCGCCATAATGATGACCGTATTGCGCACAGAACCATCGTAGATCAATGCACCCAGAATCGCGCCGGACGCGCCGGCTACGTTTTGTGTGGTGCCAATGATTGAAGATGCGACGCCAGCGATCTTGGGTAAAGGATCAAGCGCCAGCACAGTGACGTTCGGCATTAAAATCGCGATCGTGAACATGTAGATACAGACACAGCACCATACCCACCAGAACGGCGCAGTATCGAGCCATGCCACGACCACCAACTGCACGCTTGCAGTGAAAATTAGCGTTACTCCGAGCTTGATTAGCGACATTATCTCGAAGCGGACAACGAGCCATCGATTCGCAGTAGCACCGGCGAGAATTGAAAGGCCTGCACAAGCGAAAATAAGGCCATATTGTGTGATTGAGAAGCCGTAGATTTCGACAGTTAATGCCGCTGAAACGGCGATGACCGACATAGAGCCGGCTGGCGTTAATGCCAGTAATAGTAGGCCAAAAAGACTTTGGCGATGCGAAAAGTATTCGCGAAAGCTGGAGGCTAACTGTCGTAGTGGGTGTTGTGAAGTATTCGGTATATGGGTTTCAACGAGGTTGCTGCGAATTCCAAACAGCAAAGCGAAACCACACGCAGCTATGGCGATGAACGGGGCACGCCAACTCCACTGTGCGACGAGCACCGCGCCGATACTGGGGGCAATGACGGGCGCAGCAGTAAAAATCATTGTCATCAAGGACATTAGTCGAGCCGCATCTTTGCCCGTCGCGATATCCCTCACCACGGCCCTGGAAACGACGATAGCGGAGGCCGCCCCAATCCCTTGAATGAAGCGAGCTATGAGTAGTATGTCAATTTCTTCGGCGATCATGGATACACAGGCGGCTGTTACAAAAAGACTCATGCCGAAGTAAATGGTCGGCAGGCGACCGAATCGGTCAGCGGCGAGTCCGGCCGGAATCTGCCCCATGGCCATACCGAATATGAAGATGCCGACGATCTGTTGTCCGCGAGACAGTGTTGTGTCGAGCGCACCGACCATAGCCGGGATCGCCGGCAAGCTGAGGTCCACAGTTAATGCTGCAACGGCTGTTAATAAGCCGAGCGTTACAATAAAACTGCGGGATTGGGCGAGTTTGGTGTTCAAGGCGGGCTAGTGTGCCCACCTATCAGTATTTCCGCCAGTTATGGCGCGCCCGTCCAGTAGGCGAGCTCGCGAAGATGGCTGATACTTCACACTGCGGTCGTGAAAACGAAGAGATGATCCCGTTCGATGCAGTAAAAGCTAACAAACTGCGCGATACTCTGCAGAAGATGTCGGATGCCTTTCTTGGCGCTGACGCAAACTGATGAAGACGTTATGACCAAAAAAAGAGGCCTGCATGAATTTTATGCCGAGAATCCCGAGCGAGCTGATGAGCTACTATGGGGCCGAAAAGCGAACAAAGTATCGCGACGCGGATTCATAAAGGGCTCGGGTCTGGCTGCGATGGTGGCGGCTGTTGGGGCAAGCATCCCTTTCGCACGTTTCATGCCAAGTGGCCTCATTCCTGCGGCGTTTGCACAAAGTGATGAGGCGTTTTCGATCCCAGGGAAGTCTGGACTTACATTGTTGAATGACCGTCCCATCAACGCCGAAACGCCAGCGCATTTATTGGATGATCCAGTCACACCAGCGTCACGTTTGTTCGTTCGCAATAACGGTATTCCACCATCTACCTGGGATATCGATCCACTCGAGTGGAAAATCAGCATCGAAGGCGAAGCGTGCGAACGTCCGGCCGTGATTACGCTGGACGAACTTCAGAAGCGCTACAAACAGCACACTCTGCAATTACAGATAGAGTGCGCAGGCAACGGCAGATCAGAATTCAATCCACCGGCGAAGGGCAACCAATGGACTACGGGCGCCATCGGTTGTCCCGAATGGACGGGCGTCCGATTACGAGACATTCTTGAAGATTGCGGTGTTTCTGATAATGCAGTCTATGTCGCCTATGAAGCGGCCGACCTGCATCTTTCCGGCGACCCCACCAAGCGGCCAATCTCGCGCGGTGTTCCGGTGCAAAAAGCACTGGAGAAAGAATCGATGATTGTTTGGGCGATGAATGGCGAGCCGCTGCCCGAGTTACATGGCTTCCCAGTTCGTATGCTATGTGCCGGCTGGCCCGCGTCTGTTAGTGGAAAATGGCTTACCCGCATTTTGATTCGGGATCGCATTCATGACGGCGCAAAGATGATGGGACAGTCGTATCGAGTACCATGCAAATCGGTTGCGCCGGGTACGTCCGTCGCCGATGAAGACATGTGCATTATCGAGTCCATGCCGGTGAAATCATTGATTACGTTTCCGAAGTCCGGTATCGAGTCCAGCGTCGCGAAGCCGCTTCAGGTTCGAGGTCATGCTTGGGCCGGCGATAATAGAATAAAGGCAGTGCACATCTCTATCGATTTCGGCAGCACTTGGCAAAAGGCCAAACTTAAGAAGGCAGTGAATCGCCTCGCTTGGCAGCATTTCACGGCAACTGCCGACTTTCCGGAGCCCGGGTATTACGAGATTTGGGCTCGTGCGACTGACGATGCCGGCCGAGCACAGCCTATGCTACTGCCGGGCTGGAACCCGCGCGGTTATCTCAATAACGCGTGCCACCGAATAGCGGTCATGGTAACGGCGTGAGAGTGCCTTTTGGTTTCGTGGTGCTGCTCTTGTCAGCTGAGTTGAACGCCACTGACATTGATAATTCCTCAGGTCTTATCATGAGTCCGGGTTGGGAGCAGGTTCGAGCGCACTGCGGGGGTTGCCATTCATATGCATTGGTGACCAGCCAACGGGCCGACCGAAATACCTGGCTGGATATCATCCGTTGGATGCAGGAAACACAGAATCTGTGGCAGTTTCAGCCAGAGGTAGAGGCAAAAATCCTTGATTACCTTGCAACAAACTATCCGCCACAGCCAAATCGGCGTCGTGCCCCCATTCCGCCCAGTCTGATGCCCAGGAACATGGACAAGGTTCAGTAGCGGTTCAGGCGCGCCAATCTAATCTGTTAATCCACTATATGGGCTATCATAGCCTCTATTCGTGGTCCACAGTTTGGCAGGCGCGCCAGCTCACAGGGAGCATATGATGAAGAGCTTCAGTAAATCTATTCGAGCGGGCAGCATGTTATTAATGCTTTTATTTGCCGGTTTGGTATTAGCAGCATCCGCGGACAAGCTCAACCGCGAGTCAGACAAAACACTTGAGTTATTTCGGGGCGAAGTAAACGAGGCGCAGCTTTTTCTTGACCAGGCGGTTGGCTACCTCGTGTTTCCGCGCGTCATCAAAGTCGGCGCCGTGATCGGTGGTGAAACTGGTGAGGGTGTATTGCGCGTTGATGGACAGACAATCGAATATTATCGAGTGTCCGCTGGTTCGATCGGTTTTCAGTTGGGTGTACAGGCAAAATCAATTGTAATTGCGTTCATGACCAAGCAATCCCTACAGAAGTTCCGTGACTCGAATGGATGGAAAGTAGGTGTTGACGGCTCTATAACGCTGATCGATTTGGGTCTTGGCAAGACGATTGACAGCCAGAACATGAAGGATCCAGTGGTCGGATTTATTTTTGGGTCAAAGGGTTTGATGTACAGCCTTACGCTTGAAGGGTCCAAGTTCACCAAACTCGACAAGTCCTGAACAATCCATGGCTAATTATTGTTCATGCAGATGCGTCCGGTGACATGAATTGCAAGAATAATTAATGTAAATATGAAGATAGTCTGAGTCATTACTCCACTCCTTCCACGATCTTACCTTGCTGCTCAGCGCGCGCAGCAAATCCGTCTTGCCACGTTGATCTGTGTGTCGCCGGCGCAATTCGCACCGCGGTGACTTTGTACTCCGGACAGTTTGTTGCCCAATCGCTATATTCAGTCGTTACTACATTGGCGCCGGTCTCAGGATTGTGGAAGGTCGTATAGACGACGCCTGGCTTGACGCGGGCAGTGATCGTCGCTCGTAATGTAATGTCACCTTTTCGGCTTACCATCGACACGAGCTCACCCTCTCTGACGCCTGTTGCTTCTGCATCGGATGGGTGTACTTCGAGGACGTCTTCGGAATGCCAAACGTTGTTCTTGGTACGACGGGTTTGTGCGCCAACATTGTATTGAGAAAGGATTCGACCGGTTGTCAGTAGTAATGGGAATTTTCGATTGGTCTTTTCTTTGGTTGGAACGTAATCGGTTTCGATGAAGAGGCCCTTACCGCGGACAAAATGATCGATGTGCATAACTGGCGTGCCTTCTGGCGCGGCTTCATTGCATGGCCATTGCACACTACCAATGTCATCGAGCATCTTGAAGCTGACATTCTTGAACGTTGGTGTGAGCTCCGCGATTTCGTCCATGATTTCTGCAGAGGATTGATAATCCATGTTGTAACCCATGGCTTGAGCCAGGTCTTGGGCGATCTGCCACTCGTCCTTACCCTGTTGTGCCGGCATGACAGGTCGAACGCGATTGATACGACGCTCGGCGTTGGTGAATGTGCCATCTTTTTCTAGGAATGACGTACCAGGCAGGAATACATGCGCGAACTTGGCTGTTTCGTTCAGGAATAGGTCCTGTACAACGATGCATTCCATGTTGCTGAAAGCCGCCTCGACGTGGTGCGTATTTGGATCAGACTGCGCCAGATCCTCACCCTGGATGTACATGCCCATGAATTCGCCCGCGCATGCGGCGTCGAACATATTAGGAATACGGTAGCCAGGTTCCGGGTCAAGGGCTACACCCCAATGTTTTTCGAACAGTGAGCGGACACCATCGTCCGAGACGGGCCGGTAGCCTGGCAGTTCGTGCGGGAATGAGCCCATATCACAGGAGCCCTGTACGTTGTTTTGGCCGCGGAGCGGGTTAACACCAACGCCGGAACGACCGATATTGCCAGTCGCCATAGCAAGGTTGGCCATACCCATCACCATGGTAGAGCCCTGGCTGTGTTCCGTAACGCCGAGTCCATAGTAGATTGATCCATTTTTTGCACTGCCGAACAAGCGTGCGGCAGCTCGAAGTGTCTCGGCGTCGACACCGGCCACTTTAGCCACTTCCTCTGGGGAATTTTCAGGCTTTAGAATCATTTTTTCCCAGGCCGCGAACGACTCGATGTCGCAGCGCTCTTCGATATAATCGTCGGCGACGAGTCCTTCGCTCACGATCACGTGCGCTAGGGCGTTAATCACTGGGACGTTCGTTCCAGGAGACAATGCAATATGATGCGCGGCCTCAATGTGAGCGGAGCGGACCAAATCGATTTTGCGCGGATCGATAACGATCAGTTTTGCGCCCTCGCGTAGGCGCCGCTTCATCTGCGACGCAAACACTGGATGTGCGACAGTTGGGTTCGCACCAATCACAATCATGACGTCGGTATCCATTACGCTG
The DNA here is from genome assembly GCA_018699395.1 of Gammaproteobacteria bacterium. Taxonomy (GTDB): domain Bacteria; phylum Pseudomonadota; class Gammaproteobacteria; order Steroidobacterales; family Woeseiaceae; genus UBA1847. The sequence continues at coordinate 29,870 of JABIQN010000001.1, read as the reverse complement.
TCGAATGGTTGCGTTCCAGCGGAGGTACCCAAGGTCGTTCCCAAGCCATAACCGGTTGGAGAATGACAGACGCGAGCGCAGGTATCGACGTTATTATTCGCGAACGCCGTGCGGATCATTTTCTGTACGACATAGACTTCTTCGTTCGTACAACGCGACGAAGTGATTCCGCCGATCGATTTGCGCCCATACTTATCCTGAATTTCCTTGAAGCGCCTAGCTGAGTACTGAATTGCTTCCTCCCAGCTGACTTCACGCCACGGCTCGTCCGTTGTGTCACGAATCATCGGTTTCATTATGCGATCTTTATGTGATGCGTAACCCCAGGCGAATCGTCCTTTGACGCAAGAGTGACCGTGATTCGCTTCACCGTCTTTGTGTGGTGTCATGCGGACGACTTGATCGCCCTTCATCTCGGCCTGAAACGAACAGCCAACGCCGCAATAGGCGCAAGTAGTTAAAACGCTATGGTCCGGCTGGCCCTCATCAACGATGCTTTTTTCCATTAATGTTGCTGTTGGGCAGGCCTGCACGCAGGCACCACAAGACACGCATTCCGAACCGAGAAAGCCCTCATCCATTCCTGCGGATACTTTCGATGCGAAACCGCGGCCCTGGATGGTCAGCGCGAAGGTGCCCTGAACTTCGTCACAGGCACGTACGCATCGCGAACAAACAATACATTTACTGGCGTCAAACTGAAAATATGGATTACTGGAATCAACGCCACCGTCAAGATGATTTTCGCCATCGAATCCATAGCGAACATCGCGCAAGCCGACAGCGCCAGCCATATCCTGCAACTCACAATCACCGTTTGCTGAGCATGTCAGGCAATCCAGTGGGTGGTCAGAGATATACAGTTCCATTACGTTGCGTCGAATTTTCGACAACTCACTAGTCTGAGTTCGAATCTTCATGCCGGCTTCGACCGGCGTGGTGCATGATGCGGGATAGCCCTTGCGGCCTTCGATCTCGACAAGACACATGCGACAGGAGCCAAACGGCTTGAGGTTGTCAGTAGCGCAGAGTTTGGGAATATCGACGCCTGATTCACGCGCCGCACGCAATATGCTGGATCCGGCATTAACGGTCGCAGGCATTCCATCGATTTCGACCTGCACAGTTTCAATCGTTGTGATGGCCGGAGTTCCGAGGTCGGCTTGGCGCACTTTATTCATAATCTATTTCTTGCCTGAGGACGCAAAGTCTTCTGCGAAGTATTTTAGAACACTTCTAACTGGATAGGGTGTCATTCCGCCCATTGCACATAAGGACGCGCTTTCCATTGTGTCGCACAAGTCGACTAAGAGTTCGTGATTCTGCTCACGATCAACGCCTTCTATCAACTTATCGATAACCTCTACGCCACGCGTTGAGCCGATTCGGCAGGGCGTGCACTTGCCGCAGGATTCGATTGCGCAAAACTCCATCGCGAATCGAGCGAGCTGCGCCATATCAGCCATGCCATCAAACACCACAATGCCGCCATGTCCGATCATTGCGCCAATACCGATAAAGGCCTCGTAATCCATAGGTATATCAAGCTGGTCGGCTGGAATATAGGCACCCAATGGGCCGCCGACTTGGACCGCCTTGACGGGTCGACCGCTAGCCGTGCCACCGCCCCAGTCTTCGACGAGTTCTCGCAAAGTAATGCCAAAGGACTTTTCTACTAGGCCGCCGCGCTTGATATTGCCCGCGAGCTGAAAAGCGAGGGTTCCTTTGGATCGATCGACGCCCATGCCCGCATAGCGCTCACCGCCGAGATTTATGATGTTGGCAACAGACGCCAGCGATATAACGTTATTCACGACAGTGGGTTTACCGAATAGCCCTTCAAGTGCAGGTAATGGTGGCTTGAAGCGCACAATGCCTTTCTTGCCCTCAAGACTTTCGAGCATGGCCGTTTCTTCGCCGCAGACATAGGAGCCTGCACCGAGGTGCAATTCAATATCGAAATCGAATCCACTGTCCTTAATGTTTTCTCCTAGCCATCCTGCATCTCTGGCGGTTTCGATAGCACGGGACAATATCGAATGCGCTAAGGGGTATTCTGACCGCAAGTAAATGTAGCCCTTGCTCGCGCCAACCGCGAAACCGGCGATGGCCATACTTTCGACCAAGCCAAGAGGGTCACCTTCCATCAGCATGCGATCGGAGAATGTACCGCTATCGCCTTCATCCGCATTACAGGCGATGTATTTCTGATCCGCTTCAGCATTGGCAACCGTCCGCCACTTGATGCCGGTTGGGAAGCCAGCACCTCCTCGACCACGAAGACCAGATTCTGCAACGGCTTCGAGGACCGCTTCGGCACCACCGACAAATGCTTTTTTAAGTGCTTTAAAACCTTGATGCAGCTCAAAGTCTTCAATTGACAGCGGATTGATGCGTCCACAGCGCCAGAACGTCCAGCGATCCTGATTCATCAGATAGGGAATCTCATCAGTCGGCCCGAGGCGACGTTCGTGTTTACCGCCACTAAGGAGGTCAGCATCAAACATGGAGGCGATATCTGCAGCGCTCACGTTTCCGTAGGCGATGCGGATACCATCGACTTCAACTTCAAGTAGCGGCTCCAGCCACGTTGCTCCCCAGGAGCCGTTGCGAATTAGTTCGATGTCCATGCCATTCTTTTTCACGACCTGGGTGATAGCCAATGCGACTTCATCAGCGCCAACCGAGACAGCGGCGGTTTCGCGTGGCACATAGATTTTCGTCCTTGCCATTATTTATCTCCTCGCAAATCATTGAGGAGCGCATTGAATCGAGATTCATCAACACGACCATAGGTCTTTCCATCGATCATTACAGCGGGCGAGCAAGCGCAATTACCAAGACAATAAACAGGTTCGAGCGTGATGTTGTTTTCAGTGTCGTGCATGCTCATCGCCAAAGTCTTCTGCGCATGATCGGTTAATTGGCGACTGCCCATTGCCTGACACGCTTCTGCCTGACAGATCTTAACGATATGCTTGCCAGGCTCTTTGGTTCTGAAATCGTGGTAGTACTCGACTACACCATGCACGTCCGCTCGTGACAGGTTCAGCTCTTCTGCGAGTTGACGCGTTGTCTCGGGTGGTACCCAACCAAATCGAGTCACGATGGTTTGCAGGATCTGCACCAATAGCTCCGGCTTGCCATTGTGGTTTTTGACGATCTGGCTCGTCGTTTCTGTATCGATTCTTGCCATCAGGTAATACGTTCTCTGGCGGAATAAATGTTAAAAGTATCGCCGCGCAAAAAGCCGACCAGCGTTACGTTGAATTCGGTCGCCAATCGCACTGCGAGACTGGATGGTGCACTGACTGCAGCCAACAGCGGAATACCTGCGACTAATGTTTTTTGCATGAGCTCGAAACTGGCTCGACCGGAAACTATCAGGCCAAGATCGCTGGCAGGAAGTCTGTCTCGTGTTAGTAACGCCCCGACAACTTTATCGACCGCATTGTGCCGTCCAACATCCTCATGTACCACAAGAATTTCACCTTGTGAATCAAATGCCGCTGCGGCATGTAGCCCCCCTGTCTGGTCAAAAGTCCGCTGATGGTCGCGGAGCGCGTCCGGCATGGTGACCAGCACAGCCTTTCTGAATTGATCGCGGTTGATATCGAGTGCCTCAGCCCCGGTAACTCGGAGTGCGTCCAGCGAAGATTTCCCACATACGCCACAACTCGATGTTGTGTAGAAATGCCGCTGCAGACGGCCAAGATCAACCTCTACGTGGGTTGCGAGATCGACGCGGACAATGTTGTGATTTCCTGTATCGGGGGCAGCGGGGCCAGAGTGTACGACTGATGTAACGTCGCTCGAGCGGGTAATGATGGATTCGGAGTACAGGAACCCGATAGCCAGCTCCTCATCATTACCTGGTGTCCGCATCGTAATGGATATGCTTTTGGCGGTGCGCCCTGCAGGTGTCGAGTACCCAAGGCGAATCTCTAATGGTTCCTCCACCGCGACGTAGTCTTCGGCCGGATTTGCGGAATCGCCACGGATTTTATTGACGGTAATTGAGAGGCTGCGATCGGTCATAGTGACTTCGATTGAGTGCCGGGGTCATGCAGTATATCCCAATGATGGAAACTGCAGGACGCAATGAGAATCGTTCTCAAAGCCATAGTAAATTCATGTGCCTATGCCGTTATGCGGACGTTTATGAAAGTTGGTTAGAATGCACGCCAGATGCATTAGATTGGTCGTTACTGGTATAGGGCCCGGAACGTTGATGGTGAAAAATTAAGGAGATTCCGTTGAGCACAATTGCATGTCGTAAGTTTGTTCAGTTGTCAGCCGTTTCGGCTGTTGGTTGCCTCGCATTGTCTGGCCGTGATGTACACGCTGATGATCTGCCGCGACTCGCTGAAGACGATCTGATGGCGTAAGTAATGAGATATACAAATGACGCATCAAGCATTGATGTTGCATCCTGAAGCAGTCCGATTACGGATCAAAACTACGCGAATTGTGCTCTCATTCAAGTCGCCGGTGGTGACGCATGGCGTCCTTGCCTGATATTCCCGGGCAAGGCTGTTGCAGCCGCTGGATAGTGTTCAATATGGGCGCCGAAAGCCTGATCTAGAAACGATAAATTACAGCATAGAGTGCCAGCCTTTAGGCCGGCATTTTTGTGTGTACAATACGCGGCTGAAAATACTTAAAACGTTATTTACAGCGGAGAAAGCCCTTGTTTGAATCACTGCAACCCGCCAGTACGGATCCTATTCTTGGCCTTATCGCTGAGTACAGAAATGACCTGCGCCCGGAGAAAATCGATCTGGGCGTTGGGGTGTATCGGACGACGGAAGGCAACACGCCAGTATTGCAGGTCGTCAAGCGAGCAGAGCAGACTCTGATCGACGAGCAGGAAAGTAAGGCTTATATCGGCACAGCGGGTGCGGCGGACTTCAACGCGGTAATGCAGGAGCTGATTTTTGGTGAATCGAGTCCGGCTGATCGCTTGGTTACGATTCAGGCGCCTGGTGGTTCAGGCTCCTTGCGAGTCGCTGCTGGAATGATTCTCCGTGCGTCGTCCGCTGCATCGGTATGGGTCAGCGAGCCGACGTGGGCAAATCATGCGCCTTTATTAGCGGGGGCGGGTTTGAGTCTTAAGTCGTATCCATACTATGACGCTCTGAATCATGTCATCAAGGCCGATGACATGTTATCGGTACTGAAAGATGCGCCTGCCGGCGACGTCGTTTTACTGCATGCCTGTTGTCACAATCCATCGGGCCTTGATTTGTCCAATGATGAATGGTGCGCGCTCACAGACGTCATAGTTGATCGTGATCTGATCCCATTTATCGACATCGCATATCAAGGTTTTGCAGACGGACTGGATGAAGACGCATTTTGCATTCGTCATATGGCTGAACACGTTCCGGAAATGATCGTCTCAAGTTCATGCTCAAAGAATTTCGGGTTGTACCGCGACCGCGTAGGTACCTTATCCATGCTTGCTGCGGATAGTGCCGCTCGGGACGTCGTTGACAGTCAGGTCAACAATATTGTTCGCACAATATACTCGGTTCCACCCGATCATGGGGCAGCGGTCGTCAGTCTTATTCTCAACGATGCTGAATTGCGTAGTGCCTGGGTTATCGAGCTTGCTGAAATGCGTGAACGACTAAAGAACATGAGAATAATGTTAAACGATGCGCTGGTATTGAGGGCACCCAAACACGATTTCTCGCACCTCGTACGGGCTACTGGAATGTTCTGTTTTCTCGGAATCTCGGCAGAGCAGGTTTTACGACTGAAGAAAGACTTTGGCATCTATATGGTCGATTCAAGTCGGATCAATGTAGCCGGTATTACGCCTGGCAATGTTAATTACCTTGCGGACTCGATCGTCGCCACGCTTCGCGGTGCTAATGATGAACACTCTCCCAGATGATGCGGCTTTTTTGGCCAATATTCAGTCGTCTGGCTGTTCCGGCGTTCAGTTCGAGCACGTAGGTTACCGGCTCGATTGAGGCGAGGGGTGTTAATGATAGTGGTTGTGTGTCGCGGATGATCGACGCGACCGTACCGTCAGTTCGAACAAATACCAAATCCAGTGATATGTACGTGTTCTTCATCCACATTGAGCGAATATTGCTGTCCTCGTAAACAAACAACATGCCGGTGTCCTTTGGCATATTGCGGACGAACATCAATCCACGACGTTGCTGATCAAATTCCAACGCGAGATAAATCCGCAGCTCATGTTGAGCCCCGTTATCTGCATCGACAATTAATGTTGCGCGCTCAAAATCGCCATCCAAAGACCGGACGCTAGTGGGCTGTGTTTCGGTCGGCGCCTTGCACGCTGCAAGAATTATGAGGAGGGCGCTGAGGACAATGCCAGTTGATATTTTGCGAGTCATTTCTATTTCTACTCTAAAATAATCTGTGCACTAAGCCTAATCCAACTCATAGAAGTTGCCGAACTTTTCAATAATTGGCGTATTTTCACTATTAGCCCAACGAAAGTAATCTCCGTATTCAAGGCATGAGGCGGCGGCCTCATCAATAATAAAGGTGGCCCTTTCGTGCATTTGCAGAGCACTGGCCTGGCATCTCGCCGACAAGGGCCCCTCAATCGCGTCGCGCACCGCTTCAGCCTTATGAGCCCCGGTAGCCAGCAGTGTGACTCGGCGAGACTCCAGTATGCTGGCAATACCCATAGTGACGGCTAAATGAGGCTGAAACTCCTCCGCACTAAATAATCGACTGTTATCGTTAACCGTCGACTCAGTCAGGATTTTCATTCTGGTTCTGGAAGACAGGCTGGAACAGGGCTCGTTAAACCCAATATGCCCGTTAGAACCAATGCCTAATATTTGAAGATCTATGCCTCCAGCTACAGATATTGCACGCTCATAAGCGGCACCAATAGCGCGCGGATTATCCTCGAGACCACAGCTGGGCACATGGGTGTTGGCTTTTAGTATATCTATTTGATCAAATAGTTCGCGATTCATAAACGAGCGATAGCTCTGTGGGTTATCCGCAGTCATTCCAATATATTCGTCGAGATTAAAGGTAGTTATAGCGCGAAAACTTGCCTCACCCTGCTGGTGGCGCTGAATAAGTTTCTGATATAGCGCTATGGGCGTACTGCCAGTAGTCAGACCCATCACAGCCTCAGGCTTTTTATTGAGCAATTCGCAAACAAGCTGTGCGCCCAACTCAGCGACGGCATCAGCATCTTTGGCAATTATCACTTCCACGGTTCCCCCTTTGCCAAAACTATTGATCCAGCTTAAAAGTTGCTGAATGACAGTTCAGGTATCGAGACAGCCGTATGCCATTTACTTTACCTCCAGCGAGGCCTGAAAAACGCAATCTGCCGCCCTCGTCATTCGGTCGTTGCATGCTTTCATACATCATGTCGGAGCCTAAATAGGTTACGGCGGCCTCAATGCTTCCGAATAACGTTACTTCGAAAGCGCCATCGTCGCCGCAGCCGGACTCGACCTGCACAGGCGATGGGGTGGAATTTTCAGTTGCCGCGTGCTGGCAGGCGGTCAGTGGGCTAATCAACAGTAGCGCAACGAATAACGTTTTTTGCGCAGACATGGGCTTTTTTCGGCTCGACGCAATGGAATACCTATCTTGTGGTCGGAATTGAGGCTAATAATACTTAACTCGGCGAAAAAATTGACTAAAAAATGATGTGACTAGTTGGTCTTACTAGCCATCCTCTCTAGAATGGCACGCCGCCGCATCCTTCGGAGTAATTAATGAGCGTTAGAGAGCAATTTCAAAAACTTGAAACTCACGCAAGCGGGCTGATCATCGGTCAGGCGCATCTGATCAATCGCATGTTGATCGCGTTGCTGTGTGATGGACACCTTCTGGTCGAAGGTGCGCCGGGTCTGGCGAAGACTCGAGCGATCAAGGTGTTGTCAGAAAGTATCGAAGGCGATTTTCATCGACTTCAGTTTACCCCCGACTTACTACCAGCAGATTTGACGGGTACCGACATATATCGCCCGCAGGAAGGAACCTTCGAATTTCGTAAGGGGCCGCTATTCCACAACTTGATTCTCGCGGATGAGATTAACCGCGCACCGGCGAAAGTTCAGTCCGCATTACTTGAGGCAATGGAAGAACGACAAATCTCGGTCGGCGATAAGAGTTACCTGCTTGAAGACCTTTTTATGGTAATGGCGACTCAAAACCCAATTGAGCAAGAGGGCACATACCCATTACCGGAAGCGCAGCTGGATCGATTCCTTCTGCATGTTGAGGTTGGATATCCCACGATCGAAGATGAACGACGAATTTTAGTACTTAACCGCAATGAGGCGAAACAAGCAGAGCGCGATATGTTCCAACCGCCGGAATTACTGGCCATGTCGTCGATCATGGAGGCGCGACAAGATATTTTGAATCTGCATCTTGCACCCGAACTCGAGGAATACATTGTCAACGTCGTCGTTGCGACTCGAAATCCGGGCGCGGTGAATGCCGACTTGGACGGACAGGTTCTCTATGGTGCCAGCCCACGCGCGAGCATGGGTATCGATCGCGCGGCTAGAGCGCACGCATGGCTCTCGGGCCGCGATTTTGTAGGGCCCGAAGATATTCAGGCTGTGGCACCAGATGTTCTCCGGCATCGACTGGTGTTGAGTTTCGAAGCTGAAGCAGATGGCGTCAATTCGAACTCCATTATTGCAGGCGTTCTGGATGGCGTCGGAGTTCCCTAGTGTCTCTATTGGATCGCCTACCTCCAGATGCTTCGCCAATCAGCGTTAGCCAGGCAGAACTGATTCGTTTGAATGGCCCAGCTCGAGCAATTGCACTTGATGTGTTGCGCGTGAAAGCCCTGCAAACGGGCGCTTACGTTTCACACTTTCGTGGGCGCGGCATGGAGTTTGACGAATCACGCCCTTATCAGCCTGGCGATGATCCCCGCAGTATCGACTGGCGCGTTACAGCGCGCAGCACGACAGCTTATACAAAGCTCTTTCGCGAGGAGCGTGAACGACCGGTTCTTGTTGTGGTGGATCTGCGATCCAATATGCATTTCGCGACACGCGGTTGTTTCAAGTCAGTCAATGCGGCGCGTGCAGCGGCGTTGATCGCCTGGGCCGCCCACCATCGTGGCGATCGCTTAGGTGGCCTCATATTTGGTGACGCATCTCATTGCGAACTCAAGCCACGCTTGGGCCGCCGCGCGACACTTAGATTTGTTCACCAATTGGCCACACACAAGGACTGGCAGAACCGGGGTGTCCCGGAAGGCTCAGAGCCGTTGACGCAGGCATTGTCGGCGCTGCGTAGAGTTGCCAGACCGGGGAGCCTTGTTGTTGTTGTCAGCGATTTCATCGGATTCAATCGTGCTGCGCAATCGTATCTGTCCAGCGTCGCGCGTCATAACGAAGTCCTCGCTGTATTTATGAATGACCCGATGGAGAAAAAGTTACCGCCGCCCGGACGTTATCGCATCGTATCGCCAGAGGAGGAATTGGCGATCGACACTTACGCTGCGGCTGCACGACACGACTATGAAAGTGATTTCGCTGAACGATCGCATGATCTCGAAGCCTTCTGTCATCGCTATGGTGTGCACCTGATGCCGATGTCCACTAATGATGATCCAGTTGCAACGTTGCAAGCTGCTTTGGGTCGAAGGTCGCATTAGCTATGGATCCCACCGAACTTCCACTGCGCCCGCTACATCTACCTGATCCAATCGGCTGGTGGCCCTTAGCGCCCGGATGGTGGTTCGTGATCGCGTTGCTGCTCGCAGGCATCGGCTGGCTCGTGCTCCGCGCATGGCGGAAGTATCAATTTCTCGCACCGCAGAGATATGCCATGCGTACTTTGGCCGAAGTTGAGTCGGACTATTTAACGCGCCGGGATCCGTTGATGCTAGGCAGGCAACTTTCCGAATTATTGCGCCGCAGCATGCTCGCGTATGCGCCACGCCACGAAGTGGCAGGCCTTACCGGTGATGCCTGGCTGGAGTGGTTAGATCGTGATTTACCGGTTCCGTATTTTCATACTGAAGGCGGCAAGAGCTTGCTGCAGTTGCCGTACCGAGACCCGAATGGGGATTTCAGTGATGTCGATGTTAATGCATTGTTAGCGGCTGTTCGAATGCGTCTGGTGACGCCGGTAGGGAGTGCGGTCTAATGTGGTCTCTTGCCTGGCCCTTAGTTTTGATGGTGTTGCCATTGCCGATCATTCTTCGTCGTCTGGTGTCTGAGGCTACTGGTCTGTCTGAGGCGGGGCTTCGCGTACCGAGTATTGACAGCTTTTCGACATTGAAAGATCGCTCCGGAAAAGAGCAGCTTCACAAATGGCGATTCTGGATCGCTGTGATCGCCTGGGTTCTCTTGGTGTTCGCGGCTGCACGACCAGAACGAATCGGAGAAGAGCTGGATGTTTCAGTCGCGGGTCGCAACCTGATGGTGGCCGTTGATCTTTCTGGCAGCATGGATCAAAAGGATTTCGAACTGGCCGGTCGGCGTGTTGACCGACTGACGGCGACGAAAGCGGTTGCGAGCGACTTCATCGAGCGCCGTGAAGGCGATCGAATCGGCCTCATACTGTTTGGCGAGCGGGCATACCTGCAAGTGCCGCTGACTTTGGATCGAGAGACCGTGAATATTTTATTGATGGAAGCGTTCATTGGCCTTGCAGGAGAAAAAACGGCAATCGGTGATGCGATTACACTGGCCGTACGCAGAGTGTATGAACAAGATGATAGTGAGGGCGATCAGGTCTTGGTGCTTCTCACTGATGGCGCGAACACCGCGGGCGAGGTCCAGCCTGTCAAAGCAGCTGAGCTTGCCCAACAGGTTGGTTTGAGGATTTACACAATCGGTATTGGCGCCGAGCAACTTAAAGTGTCCTCATTGTTCGGCGGTCGACGCCTAATTAACCCTTCCACTGACCTCGACGAAAATACACTGACAAAAATTGCAAGCCTTACGGGCGGCCGATACTTTCGTGCGACTGATACAGCGAGCTTACAGGATATCTACAAACTGATTGACGAGCTTGAGCCTGTCGAGGAGCCGGAGTCCGGTTTTCGGCCGGTGCAGCCTTATTTCTACTATCCGCTAGGCTTGGCTGTCTTGCTGGTGGCATTAATGAGTCTTGTCAGTCTTATCGAGCGAGTTGCATTGAGGCGAGCGAGGTAAGTGCAAGTGCTGGCTAATTTTCACTGGCTGCGTCCTGAGTGGCTATTTGCGATTCCCGTGATCATTCTGTTGGTCTATCTGTTGGCCCGCGGCAAACTCGAGTCGGGTAACTGGAGTTTCGTTATCGATCGTGAGTTGATGCCGTATGTTTTATCCCGTGATCCCGGTCGTGGTAAAGATTATCGATGGTGGTTGATGGCCCTCGCTGGTGTCGTCGCCGTTGTCGCACTCGCGGGACCAGCATGGCAGCGAGTCGAACAACCCGTATTCAGAGCAGATCAGGCATTGGTAGTCGCATTGGATTTATCCCGATCAATGGATGCGCAGGATATTACACCGAGTCGACTTCGGAGAGCCAAACTCAAAATTCTAGACATGCTGGAGCGACGGGAAAGCGGCCAAACTGCCCTGATCGTTTACTCAGCCAATGCTTTTACCGTAGCGCCCCTGACCACGGATACAGACACTATTGCATTGCTTGTGAACAGTCTGGGTACCGACATCATGCCGAGCCGCGGCAGCTATCCAGAAGTCGCGATCGCTAAGAGCAGGCAGCTATTTGAACAGGCGAAGGTCGGTTTTGGCAGGGTAATGTTGATAACAGATGGCGGCTCGTCACCAGCTGCGTCCGTCGCGGCGCGTGATCTAAAAGCAGCGGGATATACCTTGTCCATTCTGGGTGTCGGAACAACTGAGGGAGCACCCATTCCACGTGTGGCGGGAGGATTCGTGACTGACAACCGTGGAGAGATAGCTGTGCCGAAACTGGAGGAGCGCGGCTTGCGAACGCTTGCCAGTATCGGGGGTGGTCGCTACGCTAGAATTTCCGATGATGGTAGAGACTTAGAGCAGTTGTTATCTAGAGAAATATTAGGCGATGCTGTCATCGGCGATGACGCTTTGGCTACCGATCGTTGGCGCGAGGAAGGCCCATGGCTATTGTTGTTTCTGCTTCCGTTGGCCGCATTGGGATTTCGTCGCGGCTGGGTGATCGTGCTGATATTTTTCATCGTGCCACTACCGCAGACCGCCTATGCAGCTACGTGGAGCGACTTATGGTTGAATAAGGATCAGCAGGCCGGAAGGGAGCTCGAAGCCGGTAACGCGAAGGATGCAGCGGCTCTGTTCAAGAACCGCGATTGGCAAGCGGTAGCGGACTACGAGGCCGGTGACTACGCGGGCAGTGCTTCTGTTTTTTCAGAGAAAAACGATACTCGAAACCTCTACAATCTCGGTAACGCGATGGCATTTCAGGGTGACTTTGATGCGGCAATTGACGCTTATGAGCAGGTGTTAGAGAAAAAACCGAATCACGAAGACGCTACTTATAATCTCGATCTTGTAACGAAGAAGAAGGAGCAGCAAGAGCAGCAGAATCAGGGCGAGGATCAGGAGTCTGTGGCAAACCCGGGTGAAGAGGGCGAGAAACCGGACTCTGAAGAGCAGTCAGTAGAGCAGGACCAAGAAGGCGAATCAGAAAGTGATAGCGAGTCACAAAAAGGCGACTCATCGGAAAGCGGCGACGAAGAAATATCCGAAGAGGATATGAAGGCCTTGCAGGAAGAGTTGCAGCGCGCTGCCGAGGAGGCGAACCCCGATGAGCAACCGCAGCAGATGTCTGAAGTCGAACTCGCAGAACTGCGGCAGCAACAAGAGCAGGAGCAAGCGATGGAGCAATGGCTGCGTCGAATTCCGGATGACCCGGGTGGTTTGCTACGCAGGAAATTTAGACATCAATACCAGCGCTCCGGTAAAGATCAGGACGGAAATAGTGTGTGGCCAGATAACGAGGTGCAACCATGGTAACTAGTGGCAAAGCCATCCGCATTACATTGTTGAGTTCAGTCGGACTGCTCGCATTGATTGTAAATGCGTTCGCCGATGTCACCGCGAGCGTCGACCGGAATTCAGTTGACCTTAACGAGTCGTTTGTCTTCGAGATCACAGTGAACGCCAATAGCGATGCGGAGCCTAATCTGTCCGTACTCGACGAGAATTTCTACCGAGGCCAGTTGAGTCAGCTCACCAACACGTCAATTATTAATGGCCAGATTAGTCGTAGTCGTATCTGGACCGTCGCGTTGATGGCCAGGGTGGCGGGCCAGCAGGACATTCCCGCGGTTTCAGTCGGCAGTGAAAGCAGTAAGCCCATCTCTATCATGGTCAATGAGCCGGCCAACGCGCCTCCGGGAGAGGCGGACGTCTTTATCATCAGCGAAGTTGATCAGACTGAAGCATACGTGCAGTCACAGATTCTTTATCGATTCAAAGTCTACCGTGCCGTCGCGACGCGTCAGCAGAATTATCGCGATCCAGTCATAAGCGGTGCCGAAGTCTTGATCGAGCGTGCTGGTGAAGAGCGCAGTTACGAGGCTCTCTTGAATGGTCGAGCGTACAATGTCATAGAACGCGTCCTGGCAATTTATCCTCAGTCCAGCGGTGAGATCGAAATCTCGCCAGCTCGCTTTGAAGCACGAATATTGCGCGACGGACGCATTACCGGGCGCAAGGTATTTGAATCAGATGCGCATGCGATCAAGATCTTGCCAATCCCTGCGCCACCGACCGATTTTCCGAACGCCAGTTGGCTTCCTGCGCGAGACGTCCAGCTCAGTGAAGAGTGGTCGAGAGAACTCAATGAAGTTTCAGCAGGTGAACTGGTTACCCGAAAAGTCACGGTAAGCGCGCTTAGCCAGATTGAGACACAAATCCCAGTTTTGTCGCCGCCTGATGTAGAGGGTATGAATGTCTATGCTGATAAGCCCGACTTCTCTCGTCAGTTCGAGGCCGAGGGTATTCGAGGTGTTCGTCGTGATCAGTACGCGATGATTGGTGTGCGCGGTGGAGTAGTGAAAATTCCGAAGCTCGAAGTGCCTTGGTGGGACATCGAGGCAGGCGAATGGCGGGTTGCGACCTTGCCCTCGAAGACATTCACCATTGATGCACCGGTCGCTGAGTCAGTATTGCCGCCAGCGATACAATCCGGAGCTTTGGATGCCGCGACTGGAGACGCGAATCCTGTCAAGCTCGTCGAAGACGAATTCTGGAAACTGCTGAGCCAGCTACTTGGCGGTGTATGGCTGTTAACGATATTCGTATGGTGGTGGTCAAGCCGTGACCGGCAACGAGAGCCAAAAGCACCAGAGCCGCCACCGATTTACAAGCAACAGGCGAAATTCGTCAAAGCGGCGAAGAAGGCTGCCAACGCCGGCGACAAGACTGCTGTTCGTGCAGCTCTGATTGAATGGGCAGTATTGCAGTGGCCCGAAAACTCACCGAGGAGTGTTAGTGAGCTCGCGAAGCGGGTTACCTCACCTTTGTCTGAAGAACTGAGTGTTTTGTCGGCCAGCAGTTACAGCAGTACCCCAGGTGAGTGGGATGGCAGCGGAATGGCTACCGCTATTCGCTCAATCAGTGTGTTAATAGAGGATAGCGAGGTGGCAACGCAAAGTCCGTTACCACCCCTGATGCCGCCGGGTACCTGACCTAGCTAGTCTTCGTTCCCAACGTTTTCTGCGGCGATAGCCGCATCGATCATCGCGATTGGTTTTTCTCGGGTAAAGGTCGAATCCTATCGCTGGCTACTACCAGTGTCCTTCACTTTTCATTGACGCCCAAGGTTCCTCTTGCGGTAATGAGTCGCCTCTTTGCAGTAACTCGATAGAGATGTTGTCCGGCGATCTAACAAACGCCATGTGCCCATCTCGCGGTGGACGATTGATGGTCACGCCTGCGTCCATGAGCTTCTGGCAGGTTTCGTAGATATTATCGACCTGATACGCAAGATGGCCAAAATTACGGCCTTCGTCGTATTCTTCTGGATCCCAATTATGAGTTAACTCTACCTGCGCCTCTTCATCATCTGGCGCTGCGAGGAAGACAAGCGTGAATCGACCTTTTTCGCTTTCGTAACGCTTCAGCTCTATGAGTCCAAGGTTGTCGCAGTAAAAATCGATTGATGCATCAATATTGGCAACTCGCACCATTGTATGAAGATATTTCATTTTTGAGCTCCGCTTTGGACCAGTCCCGATGGACTAGTGCAGGGATTGAATTCACAATGGTCCCTGATACAGGCTTCGGCGGCAACAGTGAACGACATTCGCACCATTACACTCGACCTTGACGACACACTCTGGGCAATTCACCCGGTTATCAGGCGCGCTGAGGCGCGTCTTTACGAGTGGCTCGGAGAGTTCTATCCGAATATTACAGAATTATATGAGCCGGCCGATATTCGCGAGGTGAGGTCGCAAGTCGCGGCCGAGTTCTCGGGCAGTGCGCATGACCTGACTTTCCTCAGAAGGACAGTTCTCAGCCGAGTTGGGACGGCGGCTGGCTATGGCACCGAGTTCATTAATGAAGCCTTTCGAATTTTTGATGAAGTTAGAAATGACGTCGATATCTTTCCTGGGGTCATACCGGCGCTCGAAGCCTTGAAAAAGCGGTTCATAGTAATTGCAGTGACCAATGGAAACGCGAATCTTACCGCTATCGGAATAGATCATCTATTTGACGAAGTGGTCACAGCCATAAAAGCAGGTGCGGCAAAGCCGTCACCGCAAGTTTTCGAAATGGCAGTGAGGCTCGGAGGGGCCAAGGCTAAAGAAACTCTGCATGTTGGAGATCACCCGAGGCTTGACGTAGATGGCGCACGCAATGCTGGGTTACGTACAGTATGGGTTAATCGAAATAAGAGCGTCTGGCCTGATGAGTTCGACTTGCCGGATATAGAGGTTACCCATGTTGGTGAGCTCCCCGGATTGTTAGGTGAGAATTAGACTGTATGGCGGCCACTTACGCGAAATGGTGGTGTGATCATAATTCAGATTTAACTATTCGATGACGTCAATGTTGGGCCTAATTACAACATCAATCCGTCGGTTACGCGCCCGTCCAGCTTCGGTCTCATTGCTTGATACTGGTCGTGTTTCGCCGTAGCCCGATGCGATAAGTCGATACATTGGAATCCGCATTACATTAATTATGTATTGCTGCACAGACTCTGCTCGTTCTTGCGAAATCTTTTGGTTCTGATTATCGCTGCCCTGAGAATCTGTGTGGCCGTTGATGATGAGCTCACTTCGGGGAAATACATCAATAGCTTTCTCAACCTTAGCAAGCAGCTCAAAATTCTCTGGCTTAATTTGTGATGCGCCACTGTCGAAGCTCAAACCGAAGAGCCGCAAGATGATGGTATCTGCTTCGCGGAAAACACGAGCTTCGTGAGGTGAGAACATTTTCTCGACTTGCTCAAATTGTTCTTTTACACGAGCCTGAGCCTCAAGACGCTGAATCAGCGTGGCGCGCTCTGCCATAGCATCCCTCAGCCGCTCATCGAGAGTACGTAACTCTTCATCTATATCGGCCATGCGTACTTTGTTCTCAGCCTTTTCCTGCTGCACTGCCCGCAGTTCCTGCTGCACTGCCCGCAGTTCCTGCTGCACTGCCCGCAGTTCATTGCCCTGCGATTTAAAGTGGACACTCAGCTTGGCGACCAGTTGACTATGTTTTTCCTGCATGTTCGGTACGATGCCTGCAACACCGGAGAGCGTCTGTATATTTTGCTCCCAGTCTAGAAGCAACTGCTCTACCGTGAGATCTTTGTCTCGCACCTGGCGGATAATTTCGGACAGGTATAAGGCATGCTCGACCTCGTCGTTTGCGCGTGTGGCGAGACTCTTTGACCGATCGATATCGTAGCGATTTTCATTGAGTTTGCGCTCAGCTTCTGCGATCAGGTGCTTCGCCTTTCCTAGTGTGATCGGTGCATACCGGCCAATGCGAGCCCTGTCAGCGTCACTTAGAAGTCGCCGGGTTTCGCTGAGATATTGTTCTTTGATCGCGGTAAGTTCTGCTTCGCGATACAAATTAATAGCTTCGTCCTCAAGTCGCTTAGCATTCTTGAGGTCACCGCGTTCTAGTAGTTGAACTGCGCGGATGAATTTTTGTTGCGCATTGCTCCATAGTTCGGGCGATCGTTTTGGGGCCTCGGCATTGGCGCCATCTTGGCGACTCTTGACTGCTTGTGCCAGCGTGGTTTGTGCAAATTCGGCTGTTCTGGCAGCGGCCTTGAAATGCTTAACTGCGTCCGCTGTAGTTGAGCGTACGTAATTAATGTTTCGGCCGCGCTTCAATAGATCTTCAGCGTCATCATATTCTTTCATTCCGCTTTGGAAGCCCTTCGGCGCGAATAATTTCGCATTGACAGCTTCGGCCGCTGCTTTCGCAGCATCCGCTTCCTTGAGGAAGGTATCTCTCAGTTCGTCCTGAGTGAGCCCACTGCCCGATACGGCAAGCAGAATGCCGAGTAGGATAATTTTTACGAGTCCAGTATTAGCGGTCATTTATTCAATTTCCGTGTGTCTTGCCTTTAAGCTCTACTGAAGATTCAGCAAGTTGACGGCCATGTTAAATATGCTAGCGGCTCAAATTTATGGACGATGGCGCCTAAGGCGAAATTTTACTTCAGAATCAAGTTGAATGTGACTTATGCTAAATTTTTATGGATTACTCGATTCTGAATTATTGAGTCGGCACCCATTTATGCGACAATGCGTGTCCCAACGCATGGCCCTCTGGCTGACGCATGAGCAACGATGATAAGTTATTTCGCGGCATACCTATAGTCCAGACCGGACAGGTTAAAAGCGGCGAGAAATACCAGACTGATGCAGGTTTTTCGGCCGTCAAGAACGGCCAAAAACAGCGTCGTAATAGCAAGCCGATGGTGCGTGGCGATAAGCCGAAATGGCTGCGCGCGAAAATGCCGTCAGGATCGGGTTATTCGAATACTCGGAAGATTGTGCATGAGCATCGTTTGAGTACGGTCTGTGAGGAGTCCATGTGTCCAAATATCGGAGAGTGCTGGAACGCCGGTACGGCGACGATCATGGTCATGGGTTCGGTTTGCACGAGAGCCTGCCGTTTCTGCGCTGTGGACACCGGTAATCCGAAAGGTTGGCTGGATGCGCAAGAGCCCAGGAATTCGGCGAAGGCGGTCGAGCTCATGGGACTTGAGTATGTTGTGATTACATCAGTTGATCGCGACGATCTGGCCGATGGCGGAGCGTCGCATTACGCAGCCTGCGTTCAGGAGATCAAGAAGCTCAATCCAAATACGGCTGTCGAGGCTCTGACACCTGACTTCAACGGCGTTCGGGAGCACGTTGAACTGGTGGTTGATTCAGGTCTGGAGGTTTTCGCCCAAAACGTCGAAACAGTGAAGCGTCTAACACACCCTGTACGCGATCCGCGCGCGAGTTATGAGCAGACGATCGAAGTACTGCGTCACGCGAAGGCGTATCGTCCGGATGTGCTCACTAAAACGAGCCTGATGCTCGGACTCGGCGAGAAAGATGATGAAATAATGCAAACGATGGATGATCTCAGAACGGCGAATGTCGACATTCTGACGCTTGGTCAGTACTTGCGACCGACCCCACACCATCTCGCTATAGAGCGTTACGTTACGCCGGAAGAGTTTGAGGCCTATCGTGCTGAAGGACTAGAGAAGGGCTTCATGGAAGTAGTCGCCGGGCCGATGGTGCGCTCGAGCTATCGGGCCGAACAGGTCTTACAAAAAAATAACGTTGGCATCGCAATATGATTGAATTTCTAGTGGAGTACGGATTATTCCTGCTCAAAGTAATTACTGTAGTTGTAGGTATTATCGCCGTCATCGTGGTCGCTGCCTCGGCAGGACGTAAGGGTGCGCATGAAGGTCTGGAGGTCGAAAACCTTAACGAGAAACATGAGTTTCTGGTTGAGGCTTTACGAATAGCTGTGTCGAGCAAAGATCAGCAGAAGAAAGCGGCTAAAGAGAAAAAGAAAAAGAATAAGGCTGCCGCCAAAGACGCGTCGATACGACCACGCAGCTTTGTCATCGACTTCAAGGGTGACCTGAAGGCGAGCGCCGTTCCCTCGCTGCGGGAGGAGGTCAGTGCGATTCTGGATGTGGCGACATCCGACGATGAAGTGATTATGCGTCTTGAGAATCACGGTGGCGTTGTGCACGAGCATGGTCTCGCGGCATCGCAGCTCGTCCGTATACGCGATCACAATATTCCATTGACCGTGTGTGTAGACAAAGTGGCTGCGAGTGGTGGTTACCTAATGGCCTGCGTTGCAACAGAAATTCATGCAGCACCGTTTGCGATACTTGGGTCTATCGGCGTGCTTGCGCAGATACCGAATTTTAATCGCTTGTTAGACAGTCACGGCGTTGATTTTGAGCAGGTTACGGCGGGTAAGCATAAACGCAGCGTAACCATGTTCGGTGAAAACACGGACGAAGATAGAGCCAAGCTGAAAGAAGAGCTAGAAGACGTGCACACGCTCTTCAAGGATGCCGTGGCTGCCTACAGGCCTGACATGGACCTCGAGAAAATCGCAACGGGCGAACACTGGTATGGAACTCGCGCCTTGGGGATCGGACTAGCCGATCATATTCAGACAAGCGATGAATTACTAAGTACGCGTGCGACTACACGCGACATCTACTTAGTGACATACAAGATTAAACAACCGCTGCAAAAGCGCTTGATGGGTGGCATCGACAGCGCCTTTCAAAAAGCTGACGCAGCGGGCTGGCGCCAGAAGTTCGAGTCTCGTCTACCGCGCTGAGAGTGTGGAACTGAAGTATCCGCTCGTGGTCGAATCAATGACGAAGCCATTGGCGCTCGAGAGCGTTATAATCGCCGGATATAAAGAGCCTTATCGGGTAAGGAGTAGAAGAGCATGGTCCGTTCTAAATTATTGATAATATTAGTTTTTACGCTTTTTATCATATCCTGCTCTACGTCACCGACTGGCCGCGGACAGCTAATCTTAAAGTCCAACGCAGAGCTCGAGGCACAAGCTCGATCGACATTTAACGCGTACCGGGCAACGCTGCCGCTGACCACTGATCGCGCGAAAATCGATTTTGTCGCTTGTGTCGCAGGAGCTGTTGTTGCTGAACTTGACCCACCGTACAGCGATTTTGAGTGGGAGCTCGCGATATTTGAACAAAATCAAGTTAATGCATTCGCCATGCCTGGCGGCAAGATCGGCGTGTATACGGGCATTCTCGACGTCACTGAAAATGAACATCAACTCGCAGCGGTTATCGGCCACGAAATCGCGCATGTAACTGCGAAGCATGTGAATGAGCGTGCCTCACGCGGGACGCTCACCCAAATTGGTATTGAAGCATTGGCGATCATCATGGGTGGTGGTTACACCGGTGGTGCATATACCGCACAACAAGTCATGAGTGCAGGTGCGGCGTTGGGCATGGAACTACCAATGGGCCGGGGCCAGGAATCGGAGGCGGACATTGTCGGGCTCGAGTACATGGCCAAAGCGGGTTTTGATCCACGTGCGGCCGTCGATTTGTGGCAGAACATGGCGGCGTTGGGTGGCAAGAAGCCACCAGAGCATTTGTCGACTCACCCTGCAAGTGAAACCCGAATCGAAAATCTTATTTCGCAATGGCAAAAAACGCTTCCTATCTACAATCAGGCTTTGGCAGACGGCAAGAACCCGACCTGTAAAAAGACTTGGGGGTGACGGTCAGGCTTAAGAATTGCTTTTCGAAGCAGTCAGATAGGGATGGAGTAATCGTATGACCATGGTAATTTTCTCCCACGGTCAAGAAAGCGGACCCTGGGGAACCAAGATTCGAGCAATGTCGGATGTTATGAAGAAGTATGGTTGCGGCGTCGACAGTATTGATTATCAAGGCATCGCCGATCCGATGGAGCGTGTGGAGAAGCTCATATGCGAATGTTCAAATATCGACGATTCGTTGATCCTGGTCGGTTCCAGTATGGGCGGTCACGTCGCGACAGCAGCGGCAGAGTCCCTAGGCGCCGCAGGATTGTTTGTATTAGCGCCAGCCTACTTCATGGAAGGCTATGAGGAACTGACACCGCCACCACCAACTATGCCGATTTGCATTGTGCATGGCTGGCATGATGATGTTGTGCCGGTCGAGAATAGTATTCGTTACGCGCGTGAGTGTTCTGCGACGCTACACCTGGTGAACGGGGATCATCGGTTAACGAGCAACATTGACCAGATTAATGGATATTTAAGACAATTTTTGATAAGAATCAGTAACTAATGAACATTTAAGGGAGAAAGCAATGAAGCAATCACTAATCTTACTTGCGAGTCTGACTCTGTTCGCATGCGGCGGTAATGATTCAGCGGATACTGCGGCAGACGTAGCAGACGTAGCAGACGTAGCAGACGTAGCAGACGTAGCAGACGTAGCAGAAGAGATGGCTGAATCGGCAGGAAGCATCGTCGAAGAAGCTGCAGACGGTACGCATGACGCAGCTGAAGGTGCAGAAGGCGCAACGAGCGACTAAGCGGTGCCAAAGCTATAGCGGTAAGCGCAATCCTTTGCGGGCGATTCGATGCCCGCGACGTTCAACTTCTACTTGTCGCGGACTGCCGTTGATTCATGAAGGGCTTGTGTGATTCATGTGAATGAATATCACTTCAGCCCTTTTTTCGTCTGTCATCGAGTCGAGCAGGCTCATATCGCGACCTGTAAGTTCACCGTCGGCGAAGAATAGAGAGTACGGCATTTACGATGCCTAATTTTCTTAAAAGTCAACGGTCTGCAGGGGCCATCTTTTGGGTAGAATTGTCCGCCATGAACATCGCAGGATTCATTCTTCGCCCGCTGTATTGGGCATCCGGGAAGGTGTTCTCGAGTTGGGCGCGCCCCGCGATCCAGCCCGAAGTTCCTGCCGAGCTCTTAACCGATAGCGACGCGGCTGTTTGCTATGTCCTAGAGACGGGTGGCCTGACCGACGTGCTTGCTTTGGAGCGGGCCTGTGCGATACACGGCATGCCTTCACCAACCAAATCATTCGATTTCTGTGGTGTTCGTGAGGTAAACCGCTTAATTATCATGCGGCAACTGGAGGGCTTCTGGTTCCGCTATCCGCAAATGAGCGGCTCGCGCCGGCTCAAGCGGCTGGTAGAAGGCGCCGAGAACTGTAGCCAGGAACTATTGCTGATCCCAGTTGCGATCTATTGGGGCCGGTCTCCAGAGAAAGAGCGTTCGGTCTTCAAGCTGATGTTGTCCGAAAACTGGGACATCATTGGAAGAACGAGAAAACTCTTTGTAACGCTGCTGCATGGACGAAACACTTTGCTTCGTTTTAGCTACGCATTGCCTATCCGTTCGATATGTACGGGCGATATCAATTCGAATGTCGCGTTTCGAAAAGCATCCAGAATCCTTCGTGTGCATTTTCGACAACGCAGAACCGCGACAGTCGGACCGGATTTATCTCATCGCCGCACGCTCGTAAAGCAGGTGTTGCAGGCACCTACAGTACGCCGTGTTATCGACGCTGAGGCGGGCGATGACTATCGCAGGCAAGAGATCGCGAGACGCAAAGCAGAAAAATATGCGCTCGAGATCGCT
The DNA here is from genome assembly GCA_018699395.1 of Gammaproteobacteria bacterium. Lineage (GTDB taxonomy): Bacteria > Pseudomonadota > Gammaproteobacteria > Steroidobacterales > Woeseiaceae > UBA1847. Next base: position 7,292 of record JABIQN010000001.1, on the reverse strand, counting down.
GCAGACATTTCCTATCCGACAATCCGTATTCTCATTCGTTTTTTGGGGTGGCTTTGGAATCGCATCTACGACGGTGTGGAAGTTAACCATATGGAGCGACTTCACGACGTCGCCAAGAATAAGGAAGTCATTTACGTACCATGTCACCGCAGTCACATCGACTATCTGTTGCTTGGCTATGTTACCTATGAAGAAGGCCTGCATCTTCCACATGTGGCCGCAGGCATCAATCTTAATATGCCCTTAGTCGGCGGCATTCTGCGCCGTGGTGGCGCATTTTTTCTGCGTCGCAGCTTCAAGGGGAATCGTCTATACGCGGCGGTGTTTTATGCGTACATCAATCAGATTCTCGTCAAGGGCTATTCGATGGAATATTTCGTCGAAGGTGGTCGCAGCCGCACGGGGCGACTTTTGGCGCCCAAAGGCGGCATGCTCATAATGACGATCAATTCTTACATTAAAAGTCCGCAGCGCCCGATTGTTTTCGTACCCATCTACTTTGGATACGAGAAACTGATAGAAGGCAATTCCTTTATCAACGAGCTTGGTGGCGCTAAGAAGAAAAAAGAATCGATTGGCGGATTATTTAGCTCCATTAAGTCGCTTCGAGATCAGTTTGGTAAGGTATACGTCAATATTGCGGAGCCAATCGCACTTGAGCCGATACTCGATCGGCTGTATCCCGAGTGGCGTGAATATGAGTCGGAGAATGGCGATCGACCACCATGGCTTACTGGCATTGTAGATGAGCTCGGCGGCCAAATTATGCAGGGCATCAACTCAGCTGCTGCAGTGACGCCGATTAGTCTGCTTGCCTATGTTTTGCTCGCCACGCCCAGGCAAACGATCGGGCTGGATGAGCTACGCAGACAGCTGAAGGTCAGTCTCAGGCTTCTGCATCGCTTCAAGTACTCTGACTCCGTCACTCTGCCGGACTGGAGTGCTGACCAGATCATTCTGCACGGTGAAAAACTTAAGGTGATCAGTCGCTCCATCCATCCGATGGGCGAGGTCATTCACATGACCGAGCGGACCGCTGTTCTGATGACCTACTTTCGGAATAACATACTGCATTTATTCGCAGTACCAGCTTCAGTCGCGTGCTGTTTTATTCAGGGCCGACAGCTGGAGCATAAGGAGCTGCAGCGACTGATTCGTCTGATTTATCCATTTATGAAGAAAGAACTGTGTTTGAAGTGGGGGCAGGACGATACGGATAGGGTGACGACAGATGCGATCAAGTCACTGATTGATCTCGATATCTTGACCTATGGCAGTAGAAGGAAGGACCTCATACGACCACCGGCAGGCTCTGCGGAGGCATTTCAATTGCTCATGCTCGGCCAGTCGATGGTGCCGATGCTGCAACGCTTTTATCTTGTTGTCGCGATTTTGATCGGCAATGGTTCAGGCGTATTGTCCCGCGCCCGACTTGAAGGCATGTGCGAGCAAAGTGCCGAGCGCCTGTCGATGATCTACGGCCTTCACTCACCGGATTTCTTTGACAAGACCTTATTTCATGATTTCATACGTACCCTGCAGGACCTCGAGGTGCTTCGGCGTAACTCAGATGGACTCATCGAATTTGACGAGGGTCTGACGAGTATCGGTGTAGATGCGAGCTTAGTACTCGGTGAGGAAATTCGTCATAGCATCTTGTCACTCACGGTTTCTGAATAGAAAAGACTATGAAAATAGTATCGCTATATCGGTTCCTGGATATCGAGAACTTGGACTCATTTCGAGATCAACTCAAGAAACTCTGCGACGAGCAGTGCTTGCTTGGTACGATACTCGTTGCCACGGAAGGATTTAATGGCACCCTGGCCGGCCGCGAATCGGCGGTTCGTATAGTTATGGACTGGATTCGCGCTCGATTCAATATCGATGAGGAGCTCGACGCACGTTGGACTGAGTCAGACGAAGCGCCATTTCGAAAAATGCAGGTAAGGGTTAAGAAGGAAATTGTTACATTAGGTCGTCCGGATATTCTACCGCACAAGGGATCTGGCCAGCACGTAGGCGTCGAGCGTTGGAACGAACTGATCTCAGATCCAAGCGTGTTGGTGATCGACACTCGCAACCACTACGAAATTGAAGTTGGTACTTTCCCAGGGGCTATCGATCCAGGTAATGACAGTTTTCGAGAGTTTCCGGACTTTGCGAAAGAGCTTGCAGAACAGTCGACGGATCGTCCGCTTGCGATGTTCTGTACAGGCGGTATCCGCTGCGAAAAAGCGACAGCGCTTATGCTCGAACTTGGTTTTGATGATGTCTATCACCTGCAGGGCGGAATTCTGAATTATCTGACCGAAGTAGATGACGCTGAGAATAAATGGAGCGGCGAGTGCTTTGTTTTTGATACTCGTGTCGCTGTCGACCGTGATCTCGCAGAGGGCGGATATGTGCAGTGTCATGCTTGTCGTCGCCCATTAAATACCGCAGATCTGTTGTCGCCCGATTACCGCGAAGGTGTTTCCTGCTCGCAATGCGTCAATGAAGCTGATGAAGACCGGCTGCTGCGTCTTGAGGAGCGCCGAAAGCAAGTGCGACTAGCCGCTGAGCGTGGAAGTCAGCATATTGGGCCGAAAACCTGACGGATTTTCTTGCATCACCCCGCTCATGATGATGGCCATTACGACGATTGATGATTTACTGCTGATAATGTTTGGCAACGACACCGGATTGGAAGTCATACGGAGTATTACTGTACCGATGTTGGGCGGTATGGTGAGCGCGACTCTATGGTCGCCATTCCTGCGATGTTCTTGCTATGGAGACAAGGACAGGAGTCAATCTAATGCTTGGGCTTAGGCATCCAGATCTGGGATCAATTCACTCTCTAAATTTATAATCATATCCTTCAGGAGTAACTTCCGTTTCTTGAGTCGACGAATGTGAAGTTGATCGACCATGGGGTCATGCTGGAGTCGGTCAATAAGGAAATTAAGGTCCCTGTGGCTGACACGGAGCTCTCGAAGTTGGTCGAGCTTCTTAAATGATTCAGTGTCAATTCTCTCGGTCATTTAGTCATGCTACTCGCTGTCAGGCAGTAGTGCCAACCAGTCTCGGTCCGCGGCTCCAATGACGAAAAATTGGGGGTTTAGGATATTCTCTTTCGTATTATATTTCATAGGTTTACCATCAAGCGTGACGACACTTCCACCGGCTTGTTCTACAACAGCCTGGGCTGCTGCTGTATCCCATTCGGAGGTTAGTCCAAGTCTTGGATAAAGGTCCGCACCACCCTCGGCAATAACACAAAACTTGAGCGAACTACCCATTGGAATCATGTCGCAATTGCCAAGATTCTCGAGATATGAGTCAAGACTCGGATCTCGATGAGAGCGGCTACCAACGACTCGAACCGGAATCGAACTGTGAGGTGACACACTGATTGGTTCTCGCCCGCCATTACTATCCCGGCGCTCCGCACCGTAGCCTTTGCAGCCGATGTAAGTCATGCCTTGAACGGGGACGTGAACTACGCCGAAAATCGGTTCCTGGTGATCTATCAGTGCGATATTCACAGTGAATTCTCCGTTCCGGCTGACAAACTCCTTAGTACCGTCCAGCGGGTCGATAAGCCAATACCTGCCCCATTGACCACGTTCAGCATAGTCCGGCAAATCCGCTTCTTCGGAAATAATTGGCATACCAGGTGTTAGCTCTTCGAGCCCGGCGACGATACAAAAGTGTGCCGCAAGGTCGGCTTGCGTCAACGGCGAACTGTCTTCTTTGCTTTGCACCTCGAAATCGGACGAGTAGACTTCGAGGATCGCTTTACCAGCGGCTTCGGCTAAAGCGACAATGGGATCAATTAGAGACTTCATTCCGGTTCCTGTAGACATTCGAGGCGCGCAGTATAACAATGAAAAAGGACCCAAAATCAGCCTTGGAAAAAGTCGAGACCTTGATGCTGGACATGGATGGGACGATACTCGATCTCGCCTATGATAATTACATGTGGCTCGAGCATATTCCTCGCCACTACGCGCTCGAGAACGACATCCCACATGAGGACGCGCGGCAAATTCTGGCAGACAAGTTCGCTCTCGCCCAAGGTAATTTGCGCTGGTATTGCCTTGATCACTGGTCGGAATATCTAGGGTTCGACGTTATTCAATTGCATCATGATATAAGTCATCGGATCGGTTACCTGCCGGGTGCACTTGGGTTCTTACAGCGCGCCTTCAATCATAAAGCTCGCGTTCTGCTCGTGACAAATTCGCATCGCGAAACCTTGAACTTGAAAGATGCAGTCACAGGTCTCGGTGATTACTTCGACGGAATGCACAGCTCACATGACTACGGGCACGCAAAGGAGAGTCAGCATTTCTGGGGTGCGTTACAGGATGACGTCGGCTTCAATTTGAAGACAACACTTTTCGTTGATGACAGCTCGTATGTTCTGCGCAGTGCAGCAAAATATGGCATCGGAATGCTACTGAAAGTCACACAGCCCGATACGAGAGTTGTGGAGAAAAACTCCTCCGAATTCGAAGGAGTCAAACGGGTAGCCGAAATACTGTAACTAGCGTCGTTGGCCGTGCGAACGTCCACTACCTGATTGGGCACCACCACTACGACGCTGTTGTGGTTTTCGCGGTCGCGCCTTCGGTCGGATAAGTTCTGGCAGGTCGGTTGGTTCATAATTCGCAAACGGAATCTTATTACCAATGTACTTCTCGATGTCTGGTAAGGACATCGCATAGGTTTCACAGGCGAGACTCAGGGCATGTCCAGAGGCGCCGGCTCGAGCCGTTCGGCCAATTCTATGGACGTAGTCTTCCGCATCATTCGGCAAATCATAGTTAATAACATATTCGACGTCGGGAATGTGTAGTCCGCGTGATGCAACATCTGTACCGATAAGAACACGCAGTTTTCCTTCCTGAAAATCTGACAGTAAACGTTCGCGCTTCTTCTGTGGCACGTCACCGGAGATCGCTGCCGCGTTAATGCCGTTAGCCTCAAGGTAATCTTGGACCTTCTCGGCTTCGCGCTTCATGTTGACGAATATCATCGTGCGGACGTCGCCGATTTCGCGAACCAGACCAACCAGAAGTTGCATCTTATCTTTGTTGGAGGGATAAAATATGGCTTGTCGAACCTTATCGGCAGTAATCCTTTCAGGCTCGATACGAATAAGTTCCGGCTCGTTCATGTGCTCATAGGCGAGCTCCAAAACACGTTGAGATAATGTTGCTGAAAACAACATATTAAGTCGCTTTTCCGGACTTGGAAGGCGCCTCAGCAGGTAGCGAATATCTTTAATGAAGCCAAGATCGAACATGCGATCAGCTTCGTCCAGAATTGCAACCTGGATCTGATCGAGCTTGAATACACCCTGTTTGTAGTAATCGATAATGCGTCCCGGTGTGCCGATAATCAGATCAACACCATCCGTGAGCGTCTTGCGTTGTTTTTCATAATCCGTGCCACCGTACGCAAGGCCGATGGTTAAACCGGTGTGTTTGCCCAGAAGCTCGGCATCCTTGGCGATTTGGATCGCCAGCTCCCGGGTCGGGGCCAACGCAAATACCCGCGGTTGCTTTTGCCTTTCCGGCGCATCCTCTTGATCTTTCAGTAAGCGTTGGTAGGCCGCAACTAGGAAAGCAGCGGTCTTACCGGTGCCCGTTTGAGCCTGACCTGCAACATCAAGGGGTTTGAGCGCAATTGGCAGCGTATTGGCCTGAATTGGCGTACAGAATTCAAAGCCAGCATCACGGATACCGGCCTGTAGGCTCTCGTGCAACTGCAAGGAGTCGAATCTGAGGTCGGTCAGATGATTTTCAGACATAAAATTAGAACCATAAAATATGCGTTAAAAGCTTGCAAATTGTCCTGCGAAGCGGTCAAATTGGTATTTATTCGACGCGACAACCGTCGTACTCGCCAGTTTCGCTTTCCTCACGATCCAGAAAGAAGCCGGAAATAGTCGGCAACAAAGCTGCGACATCTTGCCTGATAGTTAAGGTAGCGTCATCCGTTTTATCAATGTTCGTTCGTCAGAGGGGCTGACTGCGAGCAAAAATCACTTTTATCAAAACCTTTCATTTGGAGGATATAGCCGGTGAGCGACAAGATTGTGCACACCACGGACGGTAGTTTCGATACCGACGTAGTTAATAATACAAAACCTGTACTGGTTGATTTTTGGGCCGAATGGTGTGGGCCATGCAAGATGATCGCACCGTTGCTGGACGAAGCAGCGGATGAATACGCGGATAAACTCGACATCGTTAAGTTAAATGTTGATGAGAATCCAATCACCGGCGCAAAGTTTGGCGTCCGCAGTATACCTACTTTGATTCTTTTCAAAGACGGCGCCCTTCAGGCACAGAAACTCGGCGCGATGTCCAAATCGCAGCTTGCTGAGTTTATCGACACTAATATCTGAGAGAGATTACTTGTCTAATACAAATGCACCACAAAATCCACGTTCTAATAATCGAGCCGGCAATAAAGGTGGCAAGGGCAATCCAAATCGCCGCCGCCGCCGCCGTCCGCCGCAGAACGAATATCCTGATGATGAGGGTTCGTTGGAGGTAATTCCAGCAGATCAACTTGAAGCCAGCAAGAATGTTATGAACCTGACGGAGCTCAAAACCCGTCCGGCAACGGCGTTGGTTGAGCTCGGTGAGTCGCTAGGCGTTGAGAATCTCGCACGCTCACGCAAGCAAGACATTATCTTTTCCATCCTCAAGGCGCACGCCAAGAGCGGTGAAAATATTTACGGTGATGGCGTTCTGGAAATATTGCAGGACGGATTCGGTTTTCTGCGCTCGTCGGATAGCTCCTATCTTGCCGGTCCGGATGATATCTACGTAAGCCCAAGTCAGATCAGACGATTCAATCTGCGGACTGGTGATACGGTTTCAGGACTGATTCGTCCACCGAAAGAAGGCGAGCGTTATTTCGCTCTGCTAAAAGTTGGTCAGATCAATCATGACGCTCCGGAGAATGCTCGAAGCAAGGTTCTGTTTGAGAATCTGACGCCGTTGTTTCCGAAAGACCGCCTGACTCTGGAGCAGGGTAATGGCAGTACCGAAGATCTAACGGCTCGCATTATTGATATGGTTGCGCCGATCGGTAAAGGTCAGCGCGGACTTATCGTGTCACCGCCGAAAGCCGGTAAGACAATGCTGCTGCAAAACATCGCGTCTGCAATCGTTGCGAATAACCCGGAAGTCGATCTTATCGTTCTGCTTATTGATGAGCGACCGGAAGAAGTGACGGAAATGGAGCGAACGGTGCGCGGCGAAGTGGTTTCATCAACATTTGATGAG
>JABIQN010000019.1 GCA_018699395.1 Gammaproteobacteria bacterium | reverse complement strand
GATCTTGCCAGCAAAGGGCTCTCAATTTTACTTATTTCTGATGAGGTATCAGAAGTCTACTTCAATTCCAATAGAGTTTTGCACATGTCTAATGGGTGCATACAAAAAGAATACGTTCCAGCTCGGTGTAATATTTCAGAATTGGAGGATGCCATATATGGAAAAAATATTTAAAACGCATCCGATCGAAGCCTGGCTTCTCATTATTATTATTGCGACTTCCGCAGTGCTGTCCATGCTGTCCGTGCAATATTTCACACTCGTGAATGCCTTTGATCTGCTTAATGCGATATCCATCAATGTTATCTTTGCTGTCGGGCTTCTTGTGGTCCTAATTTCGGGCGGAATTGATATCTCTTTCGCCGTCGCCGCGTCGGTCATTCAGTATGTCGCTTTTTACGTTCTAAGCTATCTCGGCGGTGGAAATTGGTTTATTGGAATTATTGTCGCGGGTGCATTGGGCATAATACTCGGCGCGATTAATGCCGGCTTAATCCATTATTTCCGGATTATTTCTATTGTCGTGACCATTGCAACCTTCAACATATTTTTTGGATTACTGATGTTCCTCACCAAGGGCGTATATTTATATGACCTTCCCGACTGGTGGGCGAACCGGATTATCATTTTTGAGCACGAGATGGCAAATGGCGCCTGGGCGGAACTGACCCTGCCAGCAGTTATCATGTTTGGTGCGATTTCAGCAACATGGTTTTTAATCACATACACATCAATCGGGCGCCAAATTTATGCTTTTGGCGACAACCCTGAAGGTGCGCGCCGAATTGGCATTAATGTTGTTGCGGTTCAGTTTATCGCTTATGGCTGGATGGGCATGATGGCTGGGATTGGTGGCTTAATGCAGGCGCACTTTATGCAAGAGATTGTACCCAATGCTTTGATTGGCCGAGAATTGGACGTTCTGGCGGCTGTAGTGCTTGGAGGGGCGACACTTGGTGGTGGACGAGGCACCGTCATGGGTTGTGTGCTGGGCGTCTTGTTGATGGCGATCATTCAAAATGGTTTAAATTTACTTGGGGTCACCCCTTTCGCTTTTAAGGCAATCGTTGGGGTAATTATTTTACTGGCAATCACGTTATCGAACATTTCGTTTGTTGAGTTACGGGCGTATCTGCGCATGAAGAGGGGCCAGTGACATGACAAAAACGAACCGTAGAAAAATCAAACGCTATATGGAAGGTGAGGTCGCAGGTTTATCGATATTCCTTATTGTTATTGTTATCGCGTTTAGTCTGGCCTCCCCTAAATTTCTAACAGGAGCAAACCTGTCATCAATGGCCATCCAGCTTCCTGAATTGGGGTTATTGACGTTGGCAATGTTGATTCCAATCCTGTCGGGAGGGCTAAATTTATCGATTACATATACTGCGAACATGTCAGGATTAGCCCTAGCGTGGACGCTTCAAGCGTTCGGCGGACCCGCAGCCGGGGTAGAGGCGTTTATCTTAGGCTGTGTCTTCGCTTTTTCTGTCGGTGCTTTGAGCGGCTTTATAATCGGGTTTGTCGTTGCTTATACTAAGGCCCACCCTATTTTAGTTTCCTTATCGATGATGATTCTTATGCGTGGCATTGGCGAATTTATGAGCCATGGAAAAGACATTACCGGGTTCCCTCAATTTGTACAAAACATTGGCCAAGGAGAAATTGGGGGGGTTCCAATACCGTTGTTGGTATTTATAGCTTGCGCGGTCGTCTGGCATATCATCTTGTCTCGAACCCGTCAGGGTTTCGGCACATACATGCTGGGCTCTAATATCATGGCAACGGCATATTCTGGTATTTCCACCAAACGGAATCTGATCATTCTCTACACCCTTTCGGGTCTTATGTGTTCCGTTGCGGGCATTATTATGCTTTCACGATTTAATTCGGTTCGTGTCGGACATGGCGAATCATTTCTTTTGATAACAGTGCTTGCTTGCTTCCTTGGAGCCGTAAACCCCTTTGGCGGGTTTGGCCGTGTTGTACCGGTTGTTTTGGCTTTGATAATTCTTCAGGTACTGACATCAGGATTAAATATTCTTGGCTCCAACCAACACCTATCGACGGCGTTATGGGGTATCTTTCTGATCGCTGTAATGGTTCTGCGATGGGCTTGGTGGCGGTATTCAATAAAAATAAAATGAAAATTACGAGGCGAAAGTAATACATCATGCGTCACTATGGGGCCAAAATTTTTTGTACAAATTAAGGAATTAAAAAAATGAATAAATTGGGTGTGCATGCACTTGTATGGGTTGGTGGTTGGAGTCATGGAGAGTGCGAAGCTGCAGTTTCAAAATCGGCAGAACTGGGTTTTGACTATATCGAAATACCAGCCCTTGACCCCGCATCGGTCGACACAAAACATACGCTTATGCAGCTGGAAAAATATGGAATTGGTGCAACGGTTTCTTTAGGGTTGCCCTTAGACTGCGATATTTCGAGCGAAGATCCAGAGGTCGTTGCCCGAGGTGAGGCCATGCTTAATGATGCGCTCCGACTGACTGGTGAAATTGGTGCGACGCATATGTGCGGTATTTTGTATTCTGGATTTGCCAAGTACATGCAGCCCAAAACGGAACGCGGCGTACAAAATTCGGCTGAGGTCCTTTTTCGCATTGCCGAGAAGGCAAAGCTAGAGAATATCGCCATAGCCCTTGAGGTCGTTAATCGTTATGAAACGAACCTGCTCAATACTGGTGCAGAGGGAGTTGAGATGGTGAAACAGATTGGATCTGAAAATGTGTATGTCCATCTAGATTCGTACCACATGAATATCGAAGAAAGCGGCCTTGGAAATGCAATTCGGGGGTGTGCAAATCATCTTGGATATTTCCACATTGGCGAATCCCACCGCGGCTATCTAGGAAGTGGCAATATTGATTTCCAAGAAATATTTAGGGCATTAGCTGAAATTGGTTACGCAGGGCCAATTACTTTTGAATCGTTTTCTTCGGCGGTTGTGGCCCCCAAACTTTCAAACATCTTGGGTATCTGGCGCAACCTTTGGGAAGACAGCGAAGACCTTGCCCGGCATGCTAAGACGTATATGGAAGAACAGATTAAAGCCGGAAATGAAACACATCGAGACAGCAAATTTAGAGCATAAGGAAAAATAGAGTGGCAAGTTTATACAAAGGCGCATTACAAGAGTTAGGTAATGTCTTTGACGCGCTGAATGATAGTGACGTTGATAAAGCATTGCAGATGGTAGTGGATGCCGAAAAAATTGTTGTTTTTGGCGGCGGTCGTGAACGGCTTCAAATCATGGGATTTGCGATGCGCTTGTACCATATGGGTCTTAATGTTGCGGTCGAAGGTGACATGACAACGCCTCCTGTCGGCGACGGGGATTTGTTTATTGTCACAGTTGGCCCCGGCGAAATATCGACGGCATGTGCCTTGCTCGGTGTTGCAAAGGCTGCGGGGGCAAAGATCTTAGTATTAACAGCCCAACCAAAGGGAAAGGCCGCGATATACGCCGATTTTGTCCTACATTTGCCTGCACAAACAATGGCAGATGACCAAGGCGACAGCGTTACATCTGTATTGCCGATGGGATCCTTGTACGAAGGAGCTCTGTTTGTGCTCTTTGAAATCATGGTTTTGAAATTGAAGGACAAGTTAAATATTAGCGCCGATGCGATGCGCGCCAATCATACAAATATGGAATAATTTCAATTAGCGTGGATATACGGTCCGCCTCATTTGCAATGTTGAAAAAATAAATGTCGCTTAATATATTGGCACTCGCCCAAAAAATCCTTGATGCGGCATCTGCTCACCAAGGAGATCGATTCATTGTCGGCATCGCAGGTGCGCCTGGGGCTGGGAAGTCGACTGTTTCAGAATTGCTTTTACAGGCCCTGCAGGATGGCATCTCTGATGGGGATGCAGTGCTCGTGCCTATGGATGGCTTTCACCTTGATAATGTTATTCTCGACGCGTGTGACCTGCGATCAAAAAAAGGGGCACCAGAAACTTTTGACTGTGTCGGTTATATGAAAGTTCTCGAACGCATTCGCGCGAATGTGGGCGAGACTTTTTCACCATCGTTTGACAGAAAGCTGGATTTAGCGCGAGCTGGTGCGATTTGTATTGCTGCCCAACATAAAATCATTTTGACTGAAGGTAATTATCTGCTTTTGGATAAAACGCCTTGGCGTGATATGCAGTGTTATTTTGATTTAACAATTTTTATTGAAGCCGATATGCCAACACTGGAACGGCGGTTGATGAAACGTTGGTTAGATCACGGGTTGTCGGATACAGAGGCTCGCCAACGTGCAGAATTAAATGATCTGCCGAATGCACGTTATGTTGTCGACCATTCTATTAGCGCGGATATCCTTTTTTTGAATGGTGATCGATAGAAAAACGGGTAATATTTGGTTCAGTGTTTGCATGCGGTCAAGGAAGCGTTAAACCATCTGGCATTAAAAGCCTCAATATTGAATGCTGCGCACAGATTAATCTTGGGGCATCTCATGCTGCCAAGGCGGATTAGCCCCTTGGCGTGAAACAGTTATGGAGGCCGCCGTTGATGCCAAATTCAGGGCTTCTTTAATATCATCAATGTCGATGTGGCTGATTTGAGCGCGCGACAGCTTGTTTTTACTGGCTAGCGAATGCAGTAATCCCGCCATGAAAGTGTCACCCGCACCAATGGTATCGGCAACCTTGACACTTTTTGCAGGTATATCTATCTGACCATGAGTACTAAACGCGCTGACCCCGTGTTGGCCTCTTGTGACAACAACAAGCTTCACATCACGCTCAAGCCAAGACAGCGCTAAGACTTCGGGTGACAAGTTCGGTGCCATCCAGTCTAAATCTTCAAGACTGACTTTTATAATATCGGAATGATCAATCATCCGTTCAAGACGTTCAAGATGAAGCGCTGCATCAGTGATTTGGCTGGGACGAATATTTGGGTCTAGTGAAATAATTCTGTATGGGCTTTCTTGTTTGGCAAGATTTTCATAGGTGGATGCGGCGGGTTCATGGATCAGCGAAATTGAACCGAAATGTAAAGCGCTAATGTCATCTTGCAATTCAGGAATATTGTTGTTTTGTATCATCCTGCCTGCAGAGTTTTCATCTAGAAAAATGTATTCTGGATCTGGCCCATCAAGTTTAACAAACGCAACCGTAGAGGGCCTATCTGAAAAAATAGAATAGAGGCTGCTTACGGAACATTCTTGAAGTCCTTTTTGAATGGACTGGCCAAAAAAATCGGTCGAAATACCCCCCAAAAAACCAACGCTATCCCCCAGCCGCGCTAAGGCTATGCACGTATTGTAAATGGACCCTCCGTTACAGGGAAAATACGTAGTTTTCCCATTCGACCCCTCTAAGGGCAACAGGTCAATCAAGGCTTCACCACAACAAAGAATCATTTAAATCATTCCAAATATAGATCACGGGAAAACTATACAATACTCGACTTAACAGGGTATGGCATCGTTTTTAGCGGCTCAAAAGGGGCCGGCAGGGAGATAGCCGTTGAGTGCTATTTTACCTAATCTTCTGGGGCGGGTTACCAGACAATGAGATAGACCATGAGAATACAAATCCTAAGATTGCATTCTTATAATTTTAGGCGGAAATTGTTAGACTTAAGTACCCGCCAATCAAGCTCAAGAACTTCTGAAAAGCCTATAAATTGAGAATAATAAAGAAACTAAAATTCTTTAAATGTCGTTAATTGTCTATAAAAAACAGTAAACAACGTTTAAACGCTGAGCTGGTTGTTTCTCGATGTATCTCTTTTCGTGACATCCTTAAGTGGCTTTATTATAATCCCGCTCCTTTTTTCTTTTAGAAAAAGCACGTTTTCGCGCTGAGGGGCTGTGAATTTGTGCTCCACTGGGCGCTAACTATCAGCAGTCCAGTTCATTCGATTCTCTATTGAAGTAAACCACTATCAACTTGGTGTATTTTGCATGAAAAAATTTGTCGGCCATGAAAAAGAGGGTCTCTATGATCCAGCCAACGAACATGACGCCTGTGGCGTTGGTTTCGTAGTTGATATAAAAGGTCGCAAGTCCCACCAAACAGTAGTTGATGCATTAACGATACTTAGAAACCTTCTTCATCGGGGTGCCTGTGGCTGCGAAGAAAATACGGGTGATGGTGTGGGTATTCTCATACAAAAACCGCATAAATTTTTCGTTCGAGAATGTAAAACAATTGGTATTGAACTTCCTGAAGAAGATCAATATGGTGCAGGACTGGTTTTTCTGCCAACAGATGCTAAACAAGCTGATCGTTGTCAGCAGATTATTTCCAGCATAGTTGAAGAAGAGGGTCAGGTTCTCCTCGGTTGGCGTGATCTACCAACTGACGATTCAATGCTTGGTCCCAGCGCCGTGGCGGGTGAACCAGATTTCAAACAGGTTTTTATTGGGCGTGGGGAGCAAATAAAAGACTCATCGGCTTTCGAACGTAAGCTCTATGTAATACGCAAAAGAGCAGAAAATACAATCTGGAATTCTGATTTGTCTGAACAGGAACTGTTTTATGTTCCGTCATTGTCCTATCGCACTTTTGTTTATAAGGGCATGCTTACCGGCACTCAGATCGAACCTATGTTTCCGGATATTACTGATCCCGATGTTGAGTCTGCCCTTGCACTGGTTCATCAACGCTTTTCCACTAATACCTTTCCTGCCTGGCGACTCGCCCACCCTTTCAGATATGTAGCACACAATGGGGAGATCAATACAGCGCGAGGTAACGCTAACTGGATGCGTGCACGTGAGGCCTTATGTGAATCTGATTTATTTGGAGATGATTTAAAGAAACTATTTCCCATCGTTATTGAAGGTGGCAGCGATTCTGCGACATTTGATAATGTAATGGAGTTTCTGCATATGGCAGGGCGGCCATTGCCACATGCAATGTTAATGATGATTCCCGAAGCCTGGTCGGGAAACGAGTCCATGGACGCAGAACGTCGTGCATTTTATGAGTACCATGCCTGTCTCATGGAGCCCTGGGACGGACCTGCCTCTGTTGCCTTTACGGATGGTGAGGTAATCGGTGCAGTGCTGGATCGTAATGGTCTGCGTCCTTCACGTTATTACGTTACCAATGATGACCGTGTCATTATGGCCTCCGAAGTAGGCGTGCTGGAAATCCCACCTGAAAACGTTAAGCAAAAAGGGCGTTTGCACCCAGGCAGGATTTTCATGGTTGATACAAAGCAAGGTCGTATCATTGGTGATGTAGAACTCAAGGAAGCGTTTGCAAAAGAACAGCCTTATGGCGATTGGCTTAAGGCACATATGATGCCCATAGAAAATTTGCCGCAGCCCAAGCAAATTCATGGCAACGATCCAGATACTTTATTACAAAGACAACAAGTGTTTGGATATACCCACGAAGACTTAAAAATATTAATGGCGCCGATGGCCACAAATTCTCTGGAACCAACAGGTTCTATGGGTACCGATACGGCACTCGCGGTGTTGTCAAACCGGTCTCGTCTTCTTTATGATTATTTCAAACAACTTTTTGCACAGGTTACCAATCCGCCTCTGGACGGTATTCGCGAAGAACTGGTAACTCAGGTGAGCTCGACAATTGGACCAGAGCAGAACCTCTTGAAGCCAGGACCAGAATATTGTCGCCAGCTTAAGTTAAGTTCGCCCGTGATCAGCAATGAAGAACTGGCGCGAATACGCGATGTTGATCTGCCAGGCTTTAAAACAAAAACTATCTCAGTTGTTTATGCGGTCGCCGATGATGCTACTGGACTTGATAACGCGCTAGAGCAGGTTTATGTCCAGGCAGATGAGGCAATCGCCGAAGGATATACATACCTCTTACTTTCAGATCGAGAGATTGATAAAGATCATGCTCCAATCCCGATATTGCTGGCCTGTGCCGGTGTTCACCATCATTTGATACGAAATGGTTCGAGAGCGAAAGTTGGGATCGTGCTGGAATCAGGTGAACCGCGTGAAATACATCACTTTGCTACTTTAATTGGCTATGGCGCCGGTTGTATAAATCCCTACCTAGCATTTGAATCACTCGGCAGTTTGATTGGCAAAGGTAATATTCCAAATATGCCGCATGAAGAGGCAATACAGAACTTTATCAAGGCCGCAGACAAAGGTCTGACAAAAACCATGGCCAAGATGGGCATCTCCGCTGTTCAGTCTTATCGTGGTGCGCAAATTTTTGAAGCTATTGGATTGAATAAAGAGTTCGTCGATAAGTATTTTACCTCGACAGCCTCTCGCATCGGTGGAATAGGTCTTGAGGAAATCGCCAATGAGGCGAGCCTGCGCCATCATAATGCTTTTCCCAAGCGCCCGGTAAAACGACCCGATCTGGACTGGGGCGGGGAATATCAATGGCGGCGCGATGGCGAGTATCACCTGTTTAATCCAGATACCGTATTCAAGTTACAACACGCAACCCGCTCCGGGCAGTATGAGATCTTCAAGGAATATACTTCTCTGGTTGATGAGCAAAATGAACACCTCGCGACTTTACGCGGCTTATTTGAATTCGAAGGCACCAATCAGCCTATTCCCCTGGAGGAAGTTGAACCGATTGAAGGGATACTTGCACGTTTTTCAACCGGCGCCATGTCATACGGTTCAATTAGTCAGGAAGCTCATGAAACATTGGCGATTGCTATGAATCGTCTTGGTGGAAAGTCGAATACTGGTGAAGGCGGCGAAGATCCCAATCGATATACGCCGGATGAAAATGGTGATTTGAGAAGAAGCGCAATCAAACAAGTTGCCTCTGGCCGTTTTGGAGTGACCAGCGAGTATCTTGCCAATGCTGATGACCTGCAAATAAAAATGGCCCAGGGTGCGAAACCCGGTGAGGGCGGACAACTGCCTGGATCCAAGGTTTATCCTTGGATTGCAAAGGTTCGTCATTCCACGCCAGGTGTCGGTTTAATTTCGCCCCCACCGCATCATGATATTTATTCTATTGAGGACATCGCACAACTGATCCACGATTTGAAGAATGCAAATCCACAGGCACGTGTACATGTGAAACTTGTTGCGGAAGTTGGGGTTGGTACTGTCGCAGCCGGCGTAGCCAAAGCGCATTCTGATGTTGTCCTTATCTCTGGTTATGATGGCGGCACTGGCGCCTCGCCAATAAGTTCGCTAAAGCACGCGGGTTTGCCATGGGAGTTAGGTCTGGCGGAAACGCAGCAGGTACTTGTTCAGAATGGTTTGCGTGATCGAATCGTTGTACAAGCTGACGGCCAGCTGAAAACTGGACGCGATGTCATCATTGCGGCTTTACTGGGTGCAGAAGAATTTGGTTTCTCAACAGCACCTCTGGTTGTAATGGGCTGCATCATGATGCGTGTTTGTCACTTGAATACCTGTCCGGTGGGTGTCGCAACTCAAAACCCCGAGCTTAGAAAGAAGTTTACCGGCAGTCCTGAGTTCGTTGAGAATTTCTTTCAATATATTGCTGAAGAAGTGCGCGAGTACATGGCGGCACTGGGATTTCGTACGGTAAATGAAATGATTGGTCAGGTGGATTCTCTGCAAACGAGAAAAGCAATCGATCACTGGAAAGCTGCAGGTCTTGATTTTACGAATATCCTATATAAACCCAAAGCGCGTCCAGGCGATGAAGTTTATTGTGTTAACAAGCAGGATCACGGCCTCGAAGAATCTTTAGACTTTACGACTATAGTTCCACTATGCAAGGGCGCGCTCGAAAGCAAGAAGCCGGTAGACATTACCCTGCCTATATTCAATACCAACCGTACGGTAGGCACCATACTCGGCTATAACATTACCAAGCGTTATGGTGGAGAAGGCTTACCTGAAGATACCATTAACATTCATTTCAATGGTTCCGCAGGTATGAGCTTTGGTGCCTTCATACCCAAAGGGGTAACTCTCACACTGGAGGGTGATGCCAACGATTATCTTGGCAAGGGTCTATCTGGGGGTAAGATTATTGTCTATCCGCCGCGGCACTCTACCTTTTTGGCTGAAGAAAATATTCTGGTAGGTAACGTCCTGCTATACGGGGCAACCTTAGGTGAGGCTTATTTTCGAGGTATTGCTGGTGAGCGTTTTTGTGTTCGTAATAGTGGCGTCAATACCGTAGTTGAAGGCGTGGGTGATCACGCATGTGAATATATGACTGGCGGACGTGTAGTTGTTATTGGCGACACAGGTCGTAATTTTGCTGCGGGTATGTCGGGTGGCATTGCTTATGTGCTAGACGAAGCTGCGAATTTTGCCGGACTATGCAATCAGGGCATGGTTGATCTTGGCCCTCTTGAAGAAGATGAAGATCTGGAAACCGTAAAAACATTACTGACAAAACATGTGCAATACACTCAAAGTACCGTCGCACGTAAAATCCTGGATAATTGGACGACTTACCAGTCAAAGTTTATCAAAGTGATGCCAAAGGATTATAAGCGAGTGCTCACCGCCATTAAAAAGGCAAAGCAAGATGGTGTTTCAATAGATGATGCCGTGATGGAGTCCGCTCATGGGTAAACCGACAGGCTTCATAGAATTCGATAGAGAGAAGCAGCCTTATCGGCCTGTAGAAGAACGACTACAGGACTGGAATCAGGTTATGCAGCCATGGCCGGTCGAATCCTTGAAAGCTCAGGCTTCACGTTGTATGGATTGTGGTATTCCATTTTGCCATCAGGGTTGTCCGCTCGGTAATCTGATTCCCGACTGGAACGATCTGGTTTATCGTGATCAATGGATGGAGGCCATCGAGCGCTTACATGCCACAAACAATTTCCCTGAATTTACCGGTACTTTATGTCCTGCCCCCTGCGAAGGCTCTTGCGTGCTCGGCATTAATGAAGATCCTGTTACGATCAAGGCGGTCGAACTCTCGATAATTGATAAAGCCTGGGAAAATGGCTGGATTAAACCCGAACCAGCAGAAGTCCTTACCGGGAAGACAGTTGCCGTAGTTGGCTCAGGGCCTGCAGGACTAGCAGCAGCACAACAACTCGCCCGCGCAGGTCACGCAGTTACCCTGTTCGAGAGGGATGATCGTATTGGTGGCCTGCTTCGCTATGGTATTCCAGAGTTCAAGATGGAAAAGAAACAGCTAGATCGCAGGCTCGAGCAAATGCAGGCAGAAGGCGTTATTTTCAGGACCAATAGCCATGCTGGTCAGAATTTGTCTGTCGAAGAATTACAAAATGATTTTGACGCGATCGTGCTGAGTGGTGGCGCCTGCAATGCGCGTGATTTGCCGGCAGCGGGTCGTGAGTTAAAAGGTATTCACCAGGCTATGGAATTTCTGCCAATACAAAACAAGCTTTGCGAAGGCGATGACGCAGAAAATAATTCTATTAGCGCCAAAGATAAGCACGTCATTATCATCGGTGGCGGTGATACCGGTGCTGATTGTCTGGGTACGTCAAATAGACAAGGCTGCAAGTCAGTGCACCAGCTTGAAATTATGCCGAAACCGCCAAATAGTAGGCATGAAGACAATCCCTGGCCCGAATGGC
Organism: Gammaproteobacteria bacterium; assembly: GCA_018699395.1. Lineage (GTDB taxonomy): Bacteria > Pseudomonadota > Gammaproteobacteria > Steroidobacterales > Woeseiaceae > UBA1847. The sequence goes on along the minus strand of JABIQN010000019.1, from coordinate 45,805 downwards.
CAAACATATTTCGTACCGCATCTGCACATGAAGAAGGTGTGGAGCGAGTCTATGCAGTTAATACAAAACGCTTTATAGATGATGGTGATGGCAATGTGAAAGCATTGCAATTGGTCAATGTAGAAATGAAAAATAGTGATGGCCGTATGAGCTTTGAAGAAGTAAAAGGTAGTGAACAGGAACTGCCCTGTGATCTCGCTCTCCTAGCTATGGGGTTTCTCGGTCCTGAGAAGCCAGGCATGCTTGAACAACTTGGTGTAGAACTAAACAGCCGAGGCAATGTTGTCGCCGATCCACTGACATGGATGACCAGTGTCGATGGCGTTTTTGCGGCAGGAGACATGAGACGCGGTCAGAGTTTAATTGTCTGGGCAATAGCTGAAGGGCGAAGTGTTGCCGCTGGTGTTGATAAATACCTAATGGGTGCTACAGATCTACCAAGACCGGTCTAATTATCGCTAACAATTTATGAGCTCTGAAATAAAACCGTCTGACTCATGGATCGTATGGACAAGCTACGGTATCGCCACGTAAGTAGAATCGCAGCAACGCTAAGAGCTAATATGAGGGCCCCCCAAATATAGTGAGGTGGTGTTTGGTAGGTTATCGCGGCAAGATAAGCTAATGGAAAACCCATAACCCAGAATGCGAAAAGATTGATCGCCATCGGTACTGTGGTGTCCTTGTAGCCACGCAATGCTCCAGCAGCACCAATTTGAATTCCATCGGCAATCTGAAAAATAGCAGCCATTAGAAGCAGACTTATGGCGATCCCCATAACCGCAACATCGTCCGTGTAGAGACCAACAATAGATTCTCTGAAAATAAGAAGAAAAATAGCTGAAACAGTCATAAAGACCGCACAAAAAAATACTCCGAGCCAACCACTAAATTGCGCCTCACGCAATTTTCCAGCGCCAATTAATTGCCCCACCAAAACAGTTGTTGCTCCGCTTAGCGAAAGTGGAATCATGAACGACATCGATGCAAAATTAATGGCTATTTGATGGGCTGCAGCAATATCTGTGCCACGAGTTCCCATCAGAATCGTAATAGCAGAAAAAAGACCAGCCTCAGCTGTGATCGTAATTGCGATTGGCACGCCGAGGAAAATAATCTCCTTGAATACGTCGAACCTGAGGGGCGCTGCCCGTGAGAAAAGATGAAAAGGTCGATAGTGTTTACTTTTTACTACAAATCCGATGAGAATAAACATGGTAATCCACATCGTAATAGCACTTGCATAACCACAGCCAACCGCCCCAAGTGCTGGCGCACCAAAGTGGCCGAACATCAATACATAGTTAAGAAAAACATTACAAATCAGTGAAAATATCGACGTGAATATTATCGGCCGCAGATGGCCAATTCCTTCAGTCGTGAATCGCAATGCCAAGAAAACGAAGACGGCTGGGGCACCAAAAGTAACAGCATTAACGTAACCAACGGTCATACCTCGAAACTCTGGGTCGATACCGAAACGCTCTAGCAATGGTGCAGTAGCAAATTGTCCCAGCAGTAGTATTGGAATACTCAAGATCACACCCAGATAGATGCCTTGCCGCATGTAGCGCCCAATGAGATCATAATTCCCTGCACCAAAATGCCGTGCAATTATCGGTGATAATGCCATCAGCATACCAAGACAAAACAAAAATCCAACAAACCAGAAACTACTGCCTACAGCGACTGCGGCGAGCTCTCTGGCGCCGATGCTGCCTGCCATGACTGCATCTGCGAAGCCTATTCCTGCTATCGAAAGATTGTTAACAATCAATGGTCCGCTTAGAAGTAACAGCGCCTTCGTCTGCGCTTTGTATTCTGTGAAGCTAATTCGATTCATTAGTGTATGTTAGCTTACGATAGCGCTCTTGAATGCAGTAAAATTGAGATGTGCGATGATAAACTACTAAGGAGCCGGGCATGCTGCATAACCTACAATCAAGACGAGTAGCAGTAATAGGTGGATCACGAATTCCTTTTTGCCGATCACACTCGGTATACAGGAATTGCACGAATAAGGACTTAATGGTTGCCGCACTCGACGGTGTGGTAAATAAGTTTGCCCTGAAGGGCCAAACACTCGGTGAAGTCGCCTTGGGCGCCGTCATCAAACATTCCAGCGACTGGAACCTTGCAAGAGAGAGCGTTATCGAATGTGGGCTGTCGTTACGAACACCAGCAATTGATCTTCAGCGCGCCTGCGGAACGAGCCTCGAAGCCGCCATTTTGATCGCAAACAAAGTTGCTCTCGGACAGATTGAAGCAGGCATTGCCGGTGGCACCGATAGCGTCAGCGACGCACCGGTTGTTTATCCAGACGAATACCGAAAACTCCTAATGGAAATTCATCGCGCACACTCACCGTTGGAGCGTATTAAGCCAATTTTCAAGATACGTCCACGACATTTTAAACCACAATTTCCAGGTGTAACAGAACCGCGAACCGGTCTTTCCATGGGTGAAAGTACGGAATTTATGGCGAAGAAATGGGACGTGCGCCGCGAAAATCAAGATCAATTGGCATTATCGAGCCACATCAAAGCTGCTGCTGCATACGACGCTGGTTGGTTTAACGATCTGGTAGTGCCATTCAAAGGCGCGGAAAAAGACAACAATATTCGACGTGATACAACCTTCGAAAAACTTTTGGCCCTTAAGCCTGTTTTCGACAAGAGCGATAAAGGCACTATGACTGCGGGTAATAGCACACCACTAACTGATGGTTCTGCTGCAATCCTTCTTGCATCGGAAGACTGGGCTCGCAAGAAAAATCTGCCAGTGATGGCATACCTTACCTTCGCAAAAGCCAGTGCTGTCAATTTTATCACTGATGAGGGCTTGTTAATGGCGCCGGCCTACGCCGTCTCGGACATGTTAAAGCAGGCAAACTTAGGTCTTCAAGAATTCGATTTTTATGAGATTCATGAGGCCTTTGCCGCACAAACTCTTGCGACACTCAAAGCATGGCAATCAGAGGATTTTTGTCGTAACAATCTAGGTAGAAATGAACCTATGGGCCCCATTAATCTAGAACGACTCAACACCAAGGGCGGGAGCATTGCGATTGGACATCCGTTTGCTGCGACTGGCGCTCGGATTGTCGCAACGATGGCAAAACTACTATATGAAAAAGGCTCTGGTCGAGGGTTAATTTCAGTTTGTACGGCTGGCGGTATGGGCGTAACTGCGATCATGGAGTCCGCATAAATATTTAGTTTTTTATTTAATTATATCAATAATGGCATTTGCCCAGCTATCTGAATAATTTAATGACTCAACATAATCTAAGTTCTCTCCTCCAGATTCGAGAAATAATTCTTTATATTCATCTCCTATTTCAATAATTGTCTCTAAACAATCTGCAGTAAAAGCTGGTGAAAAAACAAGAATATTTTTATTGCCATCTTTTGGCATGGATTCAAGAACTTTATCGGTGAAAGGTGTCAGCCATTTATTAGTTAATCTAGATTGAAAGGTAACAATATATTGATCGGGTTGAATGTTTAGTCTGTCAGCTAATATTTTTGTTGTCTCATAAGTAGTTGCTTTATAACAAAATTTATTCTTATCAGTTATTTTTTTCTGACAATCATGATCACTGCAAATTGAATCTTCATACACATTATCAACGTGACTATCAGGCAGCCCATGATAACTAAAGATTATCTTGTCATATGAATCAATATTAAATTTATTTGCTTTTTCTACCCAAGCATCAATAAATTTATCATTATCATAAAACTGATTGATGAATGTTATTTTAGGAACAACCCACTTTTTAGAGATAACTTGTGAAATTTCTTCGTAAACAGAACCTGTCGTTGCAGCAGCATAATGAGGGAAAAGAGGTAATATAATTACTTCATCTGGATTTTTAGAAAGCATCTTATTCAAAACGTCTTTGATAGATGGGTTCTGATATCGCATAGCAAACTCAACATCATAATCTGGAAGTTTTTCTCTTAATTTTTCTGCTAATTTTTTAGTATTGTGAAGCAATGGAGAACCTGTATCTTCATCCCAAACTTTTTGATAAATTTTTGAAGATGAAAATGATCTCAATGGAACAATAATGAAGGTAACAAGAATAAATCTTAAAATTGGATTCCTATTAATTACCCTTCCATCCATCAAAAACTGTCTTAAGTATTGAAAGACACTAAAATAAGTAGGTTTATTTGGTGTTCCTAAATTAACTATTAATAATGATTTCTTCATACAGCTTTCAAATTTCTAAGTTGAGGGTGCAATATTATAAATAATATACATTGGTTATAGTTTTAAGCTAATAGCTTCTGCACGAAGCGCATAGGCTTCTGTAATTTTATATCCTAGAGTAATTCGTCTATAAGTTCAGTCGCTCTTTCCAGATAGGCACTACCAAACAAATTAAGATGATTCAGTACATGGTACAGCTGGTAGAACTTCAGTCGTGCTCGATGGCCTTCACGTAGCGGCCAACTGGCCTCGTAGGCATCGTAAAAGTCTTTGCCGAAGCCTCCAAATAACCGCGTCATCGCCAGATCAGTCTCTCTATCACCATAATAGACCGCAGGATCAAATATCACAGGACCGCCCAGAGAGCATCCCCAGTTACCAGCCCAAAGATCGCCATGTAGTAATGACGACTCAACTTCGCTGTTGTCGAAGTAGATTGGCAGACGTTTTATCAGGCGCGAGCCACGTTCCTGTAATTCACCTGAAAATCCGTTTTCAGCGGCTAACTGCAACTGGAACCCAAGCCGTTGATCGCGAAAAAAATCGACCCAATTTTCTGTCCAGTCGTTCAGCTGTGGCGTAAGCCCGAGAGTATTGTCTCTATGCCATCCGTAACGCTCGGCGTTCGTATGGTGCAACTCTGCTAGCTGCGCCCCCAGATCTGCTTCCACTGCCGCACTAGCAGGACCAAAATCGATCCACTCAAGCGCCAAGAAAGTCTCCGTATCAGTGCTTCCGGCCGCGATAACTTCAGGCACGCGGATTGCGCCTGCCCTGGCTATTTCCGACAAACCTTCCGCTTCTGAGAGGAACATTTGGGTGGACGATACTGGGCCGGTCTTAATGAAAAGGTCCGCACCATCACCCGAGAGCCGCCAAGCCGCGCTGATATCTCCACCGATTTCAGGGGTAGGAGTGCTGCTGCGATCGAGCTGTTGCAGGATGGATGACCAGTCGGGCATGTCTGGTCTCTGATGTCCTAGTGGCGGTAAATATCAGAGACTCGCTCAGCCTGGCGACGCAGCGCCATACCAATTCCTGCCTCGTCATATAGCGCATTAATCTCGCCAAGTCTCGGTGCGGCTGGCTGCATTAGCTTCTCCGCATTTCCCATCGGCGCATCGCACGCAATGCCGGTCAATCGACGCGCAAGATAAGCATCGTCTTTATGGCCATTGAGTTTTTCGCTGAGCGTTTTAGATCCACGGACATTCACCTCATGCACTTTATCGAGGTTGGCGTAGATTTCGTCCAGGCTACCAAAGTGCTGCAATAAGACCGTCGCAGTTTTCTTGCCAACACCAGGCACACCCTTGATGTTATCAACCGCATCACCTGCCAAAGCAAGAAAATCTGCGATTTGCTCAGGCCATACGCCAAACGAGCCCGGGATGTCTTCATAGCTCAGTTTTCCCTTGCCAGCGAAATCCCAAAAAATATCTTCCTTGGTTAGTAACTGGGTCAGATCTTTATCGCGAGTAATAATAGTAGATGCGCGACCATTTCTTCGGCCGTGATGAACCAGTGTTCCGATCAGGTCATCGGCCTCGTATGCTGGGCTACTTTGCTCCATTAAGCCAAGCGCACGCACAAAACGACGACATTGCTCAAACTGACGCTTCAGCTCCGGTGGTGCAGGATCCCGATTGGCTTTATAAGCAGGATAAATCTCAGTTCGATAACATTCAGTCATACTTTCGTCGAACAAAACAGCAACGTATTCCGGCGTAACACTCTCCATGAAATCACCGATGAAACGACAAAATCCGTATAACGCATTCACGGGATTGCCATCGTCATCAACCATGTCATCTGGCACCGAGTAGTACGCCCGGAAGACATACACGCTGGCATCAATTAGATATTGCATAGGACAACAGCAAGATCATGTAATGAGTGCGAATTTCGCTTCACACCCTCAATCATGAAAAAGTACCTCAACGATCTCTTCTCCATTGGAAAGATGATCGCTGAGTCGCGCATGCAATGGACTCGATCTCGGGATATGTGCCAGCAGGTATTGCATTTGGTCAACGAGAACTCGCCGTCCCTTGAGGTAAATATATTCCGCGTAATTTGGCGTAAACGGCACAGCGATCAACTCCATCACAGCCTGTTCCGGGGTTCGTCCGCCCTTATAGTTATTGCAACGGCGGCAAGCGGTAGCGACATTGCTCCAGCGATCGCGGCCACCCTGTGAGACGGGTGTAATGTGGTCCCGCGTCAGGTCTCTTGTCATGTATCGGTTACCGCAATAGAGACACAAGTTTGCGTCACGCTTGAAAAGCGTTCGATTATTCAACGGCGGTACGTATTGATCTCGATTTCGAGACAAGCTCTGACTGGTGCCATGCGTTGCGATGATGGAATTAACGTCGACCCGACTACGCCGGCCATTGAACGAATTATATCCACCGAAAACTGTGTAGAGCAGCGTACCGCAGTCGTACGCTACCTGCTCAGAGTGGTAAAGGCGCACCGCGTCGCGGTAATCAATCCACTCCAAAGGCATACCAGCAACATCGGTCCTTAAAACCTGTTGCGAAATATCGGATGCGATTCCAGCGAGCATATCCACCCCTCTTAGGATGATTCCGATTATGCCAACTTTAGAGGACCTTCAACACCTCATCGAGAGTTTCTTTCGCATCACCAAACAACATTCGCGTGTTGTCTTTGAAGAAAAGCGGGTTTTGCACTCCTGCGTAACCGGTTGCCATGCTGCGCTTGAGGACAATCGATGCCTTACCCTTCCAGCATTCAAGCACTGGCATTCCGGCGATCGGACTATCAGGATCAGTCAATGCTGACGGATTCACGATGTCATTTGCGCCGATTACGATCGACACATCGACTTCTGGAAAATTTACATTAATCTCGTCCATCTCAAAAACGATGTCATACGGTACTTTGGCTTCGGCCAACAAGACATTCATATGCCCTGGCATGCGTCCAGCGACTGGGTGAATTCCAAATCGAACATTGATCTTCTTCGCTCGCAGCGCCTTCGTGATTTCATACACCGTGTGCTGGGCCTGAGCCACGGCCATACCGTAACCCGGAATGATCATGACCTCTTTCGCGCCCGCCAGCAGCGCGGCAGTTTCATGCACGTCAATGGGGGCGACTTCGCCCTGATCTTCGTCGCTGTCGCTACTAGCTGAAGTGCCACCGCTCGTTCCGAATCCGCCTGCAATAACAGCAATGAACTTTCGGTTCATCGCCCGGCACATGATGTAACTTAAGATCGCACCACTTGAACCCACCAGAGCGCCTGTAACAATTAACAGATCATTACCCAACATGAATCCCGTCGCAGCGGCAGCCCAACCGGAGTAGCTGTTCAGCATTGAGACGACAACCGGCATGTCAGCACCGCCAATCGCCATCACCATGTGGATACCAAATAGCAGCGCGATCACTGTCATAATGATCAAGGGTTCCATACCGCTGCCTATTGCAGATTGCAGGACGAACTCACGTCCGAACCAGATCGCTCCAAGCAGGAGACCCAGATTAAAGAAATGGCGTCCTGGCAATGTAAGGGGCTTGCCGCTGATACGGCCGGATAATTTACCAAACGCGATAACTGAGCCCGAAAATGTAACAGCACCGATTAAGACGCCGAGATACGTCTCTATATCGTGGATCGTCAGCTCAACACCGGAAAAGTGCGAGAGCCTTCCGGGATCCATGAAGCTCGCATAGCCGACTGCGACCGCAGCCGCGCCGACCAGGCTGTGCAGGACTGCTACCAGTTCCGGCATCTGCGTCATTTGCACGCGACGGGCTAGAATGACGCCGATACTTCCACCAATGAGCAGCGCAACAAACAGTATTTCGTAATGTCGCTCTACAACACCGAGGATCGTCGCCAACAGCGCGATCGTCATACCGATAACGCCATACCAGTTGCCGCGTCGTGCAGTTTCCTGGTTAGACAAGCCACCCAGCGCGAGAATAAAAAGAATGGTCGCAATGATGTACGACACCGTAACTATGCCTTGACTCATCATCTCAACCTCACCTACGGAACATTTCGAGCATGCGATGCGTGACAGCGAAGCCACCCGCAATGTTGATACTCGTTAAAAGAACGGTTGCCGCAGCAATCCACATAATCGTCGCGTTGGTTGCGCTAATTTGTAACAAAGCGCCAATCACGATGATGCTCGATATCGCATTCGTCACGCTCATCAAGGGCGTGTGCAGCGCGGGCGAGACATTCCAGATCACCATGTAGCCGACGAAACAAGACAGAACGAATACTGTGAAATGTGCCATGAAAGATTCCGGTGCGACCGCACCGAGTCCCAGTAACACCAGACCACCAACAATCATGCCGATGACCGGACCCATAACTGATGGCTTTTCTTTAACGACGACCGGTGCTGGGGCCGGCTCGGCCTTCTTTGGTGCTGCCGAGAGTTTCGGTGCAGGTGGCGGATAGGTTGTCTCGCCATCCTTGCAGACTGTCGCGCCTCGAACGACCTCATCGTCGAAACTGTTAACGATATTGCCATCCTTCTCTGGCGTCATGTCAGTCAACAAATGCCGCAAATTGGTCGCGTACAATTGGCTGGACTGTGCGGCCATCCGGCTCGGTAAGTCGGTGTAGCCAATAATCGAAACGCCGTTTTCTGTCTTAACAACCTTGTCCGCTTCAGTTAGCTCGCAGTTACCGCCTTGTTCTGCTGCAAGGTCAACGACAACGCTACCGTCTTTCATTGAGTGCACCATGTCAGCCATGATTAATTTCGGAGCGGGTCGTCCCGGGATCAACGCCGTTGTAATGATGATATCGACTTCTTTGGCCTGCTCACGAAACAACGTCATCTCGGCGTCGATGAATTCCTTACTCATTGTTTTGGCGTAACCACCTTCACCCGAGCCGCCTTCATCGTCTTCGAAAGCGAGCATCAGGAAATCGGCATCCATACTCTCGACCTGCTCTTTTACTTCTGGCCGGGTATCGAATGCACGGACAATCGCACCCATGCTTTTGGCCGCCCCGATGGCAGCAAGACCAGCAACACCGGCTCCAATAACCATGACTATGGCCGGCGGTACCTTGCCGGCGGCCGTTATTTGTCCAGTAAAGAATCGCCCGAAATGCTGTGCTGCTTCAACAATCGCGCGGTAGCCGGCGATATTGGCCATTGAGCTCAGCGCATCCATTTTCTGCGCGCGCGATATCCGCGGCACACTGTCCATTGCCATCGCGGTAACGCCACGATCAGTCAATTCTTTCACGAGCTCAGGATTCTGCGCAGGCCAGAGGAAACTGATCAAGGTTTGACCGGCGGATAGTTTTTCCGTCTCGCCGTTTTCGGGCGCCCTAACTTTGAGAATTATTTGGGATTTCGACCAAATATTATCTGCCGTCGTAATTTCGCAACCAGCTGCTTTATAAGCATAATCTGAATAATTCGCTGCCGCTCCTACTTGCGATTCGACCGCAACATCATAGCCGAGTCTAATAAGCTGGGTGGCGACATCTGGAGTCGTTGCAACCCGCTGTTCCCCGCCGTGAATCTCTCTCGGTACCCCAATCCTCATACATACACCTCCATTTAGACTGCGGCAGTCTAACGGAGGTGGTCAGCGGGCACAAAGCAAACTCTGCAGGTGCTAAAATAACGCCCCAGCAATGGCACAGTTGACAAGGTAAAAGACTCTTTTCGGATATCATGCAAAGCTAGTGAGCGAAAACCCCATACTCAGGATCGCGGTCAACGTCCCGTTGTCGCGTGAATTCGACTACCTGCCCCCAACCTCCGAGCCGCTACCGGTCGCTGGCCAGCGGGTCTTGGTGCCTTTTGGAAGGCGGCAACAGGTCGGCCTCGTTATGGGCTACTCGAATAACTCCGACATACCTCTGAAAAAATTGAAGCGCTGCGCCGAGCTTCTTGATGACGCGCCGCTCTTTTCCGAGGAAAATCTATGGCTTATCCAATTCACTAGCGACTATTACCACCACCCTATCGGTGAGGTGGTCGCCGCAGCTCTACCGTTCTTGTTGCGTCAAGGGCGATCCTTGCACCCAGCCGTTGAAAAATACGTCGCAAGCGAACTGCCCGATTCATTCGATTTTGCTGCCCTGACCAAACGTGCGCCCAAACAAGCGGAGCTGCTCGAAGCCTTGCTTGATGCCGACAGTGTCGGACTCGATGCTGATCAATTGAACGAAATGTTGCCCAAGTGGCGCGGCGCTGGAAAAGGACTAACAAATAAGGGCCTGATGTCATCATTTGAATGCCATGCTGACGCATTCGATGAGCAGCTGGTCAGTGCCACAAGTCCAGACCTAACTCTGAACGAACATCAACAAGATGCGTTAAGCGTATTGCGTTGCAGCAATCAGTTTGGTGCCTATCTGCTTGATGGAGTGACGGGCAGCGGCAAGACGGAAGTCTATTTGCAACGAGTACAGGATATTCTTAAGCAAGGAAAACAGGTGCTTATTCTGGTGCCTGAGATTGGCTTGACGCCGCAGCTCGTTGCAAGGCTAAGCGATCGTCTCGGGCTCTGCCCTGCATTGCTGCATTCAGGATTAAGCGATAACGCTCGTCTAACTGCCTGGCGAGCGGCTCAATCAGGTACCGCGCATCTGGTGGTCGGCACACGCTCTGCAATTTTCACACCGATGAGCAAGCTCGGCCTGATTATTGTGGACGAAGAACATGATCAGTCGTTCAAACAACAAGAGGGCCTACGTTATTCTGCCCGCGACCTTGCGATCGCCAGAGCCAAGCATCAGGATATTCCCGTCATTCTTGGCAGCGCGACGCCAACGCTTGAGATACTCCAACATTGTCGCAACAGTACTTACAAGCACATACTCCTGCCAGCGCGCGCCGGCGGAGCAAGTCCGCCAACGCTACGCCTTATCGACACTGTTCGAACACCTGTAACTGATGGCATCAGCGAACCATTAGCGGAGGCTATCCGTCGAGCACTGAGTGCCGACGGTCAGGTCCTGATTTTCTTGAACCGCCGTGGCTTTGCACCGACGTTAATCTGCAGCACTTGTGGACATATTGCCGGCTGCGAACGTTGCGACTCTCGACTGACCGTTCATTCCCGCAGTCGGCAGTTGCGATGTCATCACTGTGGCGCCTGTCGTGCATTAAAAGAGCAATGCGATGAATGCGGTGAGGTAGTCAGGCCATTGGGTGAAGGCACAGAGCGGCTCGAAGACACTCTGAGACATCGATTTCCAAACGCTGTAATCAACCGCATCGACAGCGACAGCACGCAGCACAAAGGCGCAATGGATGCGGCACTGCAAAGTGCTACTTCGGGTGAAGCCGACATTCTAATCGGCACTCAAATGTTGTCGAAAGGGCACCATTTTCCCGCCCTGACGCTGGTTGGTGTGGTGAATGCTGATCAGGGCTTATTCGGGACAGACTTTCGCAGCGGGGAACGCATGGCGCAGTCGATCATTCAGGTCGCTGGCCGCGCAGGCCGCGAAGACCGTCCAGGTGAGGTCCTTATCCAGACTGCTTTCCCCGAGAACAAATTCTGGCGCACATTGATGGCTGGTGGCTATCGACAACTGTCCGATAACGCTCTAGCGGAACGCGAAATCACTCGCTGGCCGCCATTTACACGCCTTGCGTTGATCCGATCTGCCGCGCACCAACACTCGGACGCTCACCGCCTGCTGGATATTGCGAAACGCTACCTCGACAATAACGCTGATAACGCATTGCGAGTACTCGGCCCAGTCGATGCACCAATGGCCCGAAAAGCAGGGCGTTACCGGGCGCAACTATTGCTGCAGAGTAGTGATCGCTCAACTCTGCATCGCGTCCTGAAAGAGCTACGACTTATAATGGAAAGTGACCCTGCGGCTCGTAAAGTTCGCTGGTCTATCGACGTAGACCCGGTCGAGCTTTTTTAGACGGGTCTATACAGCTACACATATCCGAGTAGAATTGTCGGCTCCCCCGGCAAACCAGAACGCCCAATGAAACACATCGTTATAGACCTCGTTAACCAAGCACTTCAAACTCTGCCCGACCTCGCCGAGGCCGCAGCAAAACTGTCGCTGGAATCAACGGTCGAACGCACACGTGATGCCAGCCATGGCGATTTTGCGAGCAATGTCGCAATGCGACTTGCAAAGCCTGCTCGTAAGAGCCCAAGGGAGATCGCAACTAGCATCGTCGAGGCTCTAGGTGACAATAATCAGATCGTGAAAGTCGAAATTGCTGGCCCAGGCTTTATTAATTTTCATTTGAGTCCGTCGGCATTCCATTCCGAATTGGAGGCTATCCTCGACAGCGGCACCGAATACGGTCGGCAGGCAAAGAAAGATGCCCCAAAAATTCTGCTGGAGTTCATATCGGCGAATCCCACCGGACCATTGCACGTTGGTCACGGCCGCCATGCAGCTTACGGCGCCTCCGTTGGCAATCTTTTGGAGGCCGCCGGTTTTTCGGTACATCGCGAGTACTACGTTAATGATGCTGGTCGACAAATGGATATCCTCGGCACCAGCGTTTGGCTTCGGTGGCTGGAATCCAATGGCGTCACTGCACCGTTTCCAACAGGCGGATATCGTGGTGACTACATTCGCGACATTGTGGCTGATATTGACACAGCCTCTCTCAAGGCACCGAAACTCGCGGCGGTGCTGGACGGCTTGCCTGCCGATGCCCCCAAGGGTGATGCAGATGCATTTATCGATGCGCTGACTGCCAGGGCCAAAGAGCTACAAGGTGATGAGGGCTTCGACCACTTTCGCCAGCAGGCCCTTGAGTCGATTCGAGCCGATATCGAGGACGACTTGACGGAATTCGGTGTCGTATTTGACAGCTGGTATTCAGAACAGAGCCTGACCAAAACGAGACGGATTGACGACGCGCTGGATGTACTTAAGAAGCGTGACATGTTGTATCAGAAAGACGGTGCCACCTGGTTCCCGGCGACACGATTCGGCGATGAAAAAGATCGCGTTGTTATTAGGGCAAATGGCGTCAAAACCTACTTCGCCTCCGACATCGCATATCACTTTGACAAACGCGAACGCGGCTTTGATCAACTTATCGACATCCTCGGTGCTGACCATCACGGCTATATAGAGCGACTTCAAGCTGGTCTCGATGCGATGGGGTATCAGGGCAGCGATCTCGAAGTTGAACTTGTGCAGTTCGTATCGCTGTATCGCAACGGCAAGAAAATGCAGATGTCTACGCGCTCAGGTCAGTTCGATACATTGCGGCAACTGCGCGCTGAAGTGGGCAACGATGCTGCTCGCTTCTACTATGTCATGCGCTCCAACGATCAGCATCTGGACTTCGATCTTGATGTTGCCACGACGCAGTCGAACGACAACCCTGTCTTTTACATTCAGTATGCTCACGCCCGCATTGCCCGTGTATTTCGAAAGGCGGACGAATCTGACATAAGCTGGAATTCAGACAACGGTCGACGTAAACTTTCGATGCTGGCCACTGATCAAGAAAAGTCGTTGATGTCGGCCTTAAGCCGATTTCCGGAAATTATCGAACTTGCCGCGAAGAACCGCGCACCGCAGACGTTAGTACACTACCTTCGCGACCTCGTTAGCGATTTTCACTCGAGCTATAGCGCACATAAAGTATTGGTGGATGATGCCGATCTACGCGACGCACGGCTTACCCTCTATGCTGCTATTAAATGCGTTATCGCAAACGGACTAGGAATTCTCGGTGTATCTGCACCGGAGCAAATGTAATGGCGAAGCACAGAAAACAAAGTTCAAGTCGTCAGAAAAAACAGGAAAGTTACCCTGGCTGGTTGTGGATGATCTTTGGCCTGGCGATTGGTCTGTCCGTCGCTTTTGGCATTTACGTCAAGGATCGAGAACCGGCAGCCCAAGTGGCTACGACTGTTAAGAAGCCCACCAGCATGCAGAGTGAAATCGACAAGAATAGTGAGGACTCCACGACTGCGGCTGTTGAAGAAACACCCATTAAAGACCGTCGTTTCGATTTCACCTTCTACGATGATCTGCCAGCTTCCAAAATTATTATTGCAGATCAAGGACTGGTCGTTGACGAGGATGTCAAGCTAGTAGCGATCGACGAACCCGGTGTATATATGCTGCAGGCCGGGGCATTCTCCACCCACACCGACGCAGATCGCAGACGCGCTGCACTGGCTCTGCACGGAATCGAGTCTCGCGTACAACGCGCACGAGTCAACAATCGCGACTATTTCCGGGTCGAAATCGGCCCCATCGAAGACCTTGAAGAACTGAATATAACGAGAAGCCAGCTCCGGGCAACCAAGATTGACGTTATGCGTATCAGGCTCCGTGACTAGTTTAGTTCGCATTTTTACTGCATTGCTCGCGTTACAAATTGCGGCCTGCGTTAGCGCGCCACTGACAACACCAGGACCCATAATGGTGTCCGTCGAAGAACCTCCAGCTACTTTACCGCCGCCGCCAAAAGCAGACAAATCAGCGATGCGAATCAGCATCTCATCAGTCGGCGACATGATGATTGGCACCAATTATCCAGAAAACCATTTGCCCGATGACGACGGCGTCAACTTCTTGAGCGATGTAACTGCCGTCATTTCCGGCGCCGATATCGCTTTCGGCAATCTCGAAGGTGTACTCATCGACGGTGGCATGCCGGGCAAGAAATGCAGTAACCCGAAGGCGTGTTACCTTTTTCGCTCACCAACGCGTTATGCCAACCATTTCAAGAACGCTGGCTTCGATGTCCTGAGTCTCGCTAACAACCATGCACGTGATTTCGATGAAGAAGGTCGCACTAGCAGTATGGATGCGATCGCTGCACAGGGTATGCATCACTCCGGACGGGAAGGAGACTTTGCATCAATGGAGTATGGCGGCCTTAATATTGCATTCCTCGCGTATGCCGTAACCAAAAACTCCAACATGATGCTGGATTATGAGCTTGCTTTCACATCGATCGGTCAGTTCGCCGCGACTCACGATCTCGTTGTGGTTTCTTTTCATGGTGGAGCGGAGGGGACAAACGCCACACATGTCCCGTTCGCGGAGGAAGAGTACTACGATGAACCCAGAGGCGATGTCGTCTGGTTCGCTCGTGGCGCCGTGGATGCGGGTGCCGATCTGGTAATCGGCCATGGGCCACACGTTGTTCGCGGGATGGAGCGCTATAATGATCGCTTAATCGCCTACAGCCTCGGTAACTTTGCCACTTATTACGGCATCAGTGTTACCGGGATCAAGGGTATCGCACCAATCCTAACTGCGACGCTCGATGGCAACGGCGTTTTTGTTGACGGCCAAATTACCTCAACAATACAGCTACGACCTGCCGGACCAAGCCTCGATGAGAAGCAAAGAGCGCTCAAACTGATTCGCAGTCTGAGTATCGATGACTTCTCAAACCCGGGCCTGCACTTCCAATCAGACGGCAGCGTAATTCCAATGCCTAGAGAGCCCGTCAAAAAACATGCATTAGTCGTCACTCCCAACTGATTTGAAATCTACGCCTAACGATCGCAGCTTTCTGTATAGATGCGTTCTCTCCATGCCAACACGCTTCGCCAGTTGACCAACCTTGCCATCGCACAACACTAGTTGTTGTTGCAAATACGAACGCTCAAATTGTTCGCGCGCCTCACGCAATGACAGAGCCAGCAAGTCTTGCTTTACGAGGGGCTCATCCGTTGGTGTCGTCACCACATTGATTTCAGCCTCTACTTCATCCAGCACTATATCTTCTTCACTGCCAGATAATAACAGGCGTCGTACAAGATATTGTAGTTCGCGAACGTTATCCGGCCATGGGTAATTACGCAGCCGATTCTGTGCCGCGACGCTGAATCGACGAAACGTCAAACCTTCAGCATCAACCAATTTATCCACATAGTAGTTCAACAATTCAGGCACATCCTCGGAGTAATCTCGAAGCGGTGGTACTCGAAGGTTAAGAACACTCAGCCCCGCAACGAGGTCCCGCCGCAAATTGCCGCTGTCTATTGCACCCTCGTAATCGGCACTGGCCGTCGCAACGATCCGCGCATTCATCTTTACAGGGGTCGACCCTCCGACGCGCGTAAACTGACCACTCTCAATAACACCCAACAAAATTTTCTGCGCCGTGACACTAAGATCCGAAAGCTCGTCAATTAACAGGGTGCCGCCAGCCGCGCGCTCTAGAGCACCAGTGACAAATTCGCCGTCCGCTTCGCAGCCAAACAATTGTTCTTTTACATTGCTGTCAGTCAAGGATGCCGCTGTGATGTTGGTTAGCGGCTCATTAGTTCGTCGACTGAGCGCATGCATGTAACGCGCAAAAGCGCTACGGCCCGTGCCAGGCTCACCGCTTAATAAAACAGTTCCATCATGGCGAGCGTATTGCTGCACTCGCTCGCGGAGCGCCTTCATGGCTTTGCTTTTACCGACAGGAACAAGCAAAGACGGCAACAGATTCTTCGCCGCTCTGGATTGTACTCCGGCTGATTCAAGTGCCGCCTCAACGGTACGCAGCAACTTCGCAAGTGAGAGTGGCTTTTCAATAAAATCGAATGCGCCTAACCTTGTCGCCTCGACTGCCGTATCGACAGTTCCGTGACCCGACATGATAACCACGGGGCAATGCAGTTTACCGTTATCGGACCATTCCCGGAGCAAAGTAATACCATCGGTGTCCGGCATCCAGATATCGAGCAGCACAAGATCGAACCTCCGTTTTTCATGAGCGGCACATGCTTCACTGGCATCTGCGGCAACTGTAACCTGGTAGCCTTCATCTCCAAGTATGTCTTGTATCGACGTCCGAATATCAGCCTCGTCATCTACGACCAATACATGAGGATTACTCACGCTTGTCCCCTCCTAGTTTCAGTACGACCTGTCGCCCTTGCGATCATCTTCTCTCTTGCTGCCTCATTTAGCGGCAAATGGATGTTAATCATTGCCCCTCCGTCACTTCTGTTCTTAGCGCGAATCGTACCAACATGCTCTTCCACCAATTTCTTGACTATCGCGAGACCGAGACCGGTACCCTTTGGCTTGGTCGTTACATACGGGTCGAAGATCTGACTGGCTGACCCGGCCTTAAAACCTGGCCCATTATCTTCAACACGAATCTGAACCATTTGTATGTCATCAATCTCTGCATCTCCAATTTGCACATCGATACGCCCATCGGTTGTTCCCTCAAGTGCCTCAACGGCATTTCGAATCAGGTTATGAAGAATTTGGCGCACGCGACCCGCGTCGCCCTCGACCAGCGCTATTGTTGGATCGGATGTCAGCATAATCACAACTTCGTTTTCCTGAGCGCGATACAAGTCCACAATTTCGTGAGCGAGCTTGTCGATATCGAAACGACTGATGTCCATGTCAGGCGCGCGAGCGTAGTCGCTGAACGCATTAACCATTTCTTTCATTGCCTCGACCTGCTGCACAATCGTATGCGTCGCGCGATCAAGTATTTGTGCCTCTTCCTCGTCCATGGTGCCGAGGTATTTACGCCGCATGCGTTCTGCGGACAACTGTATTGGCGTTAATGGATTTTTAATTTCGTGCGCAAGTCGACGGGCAACCTCGCCCCATGCGGCATCGCGTTGTGCCTGTAACAGCGCTGTGATGTCATCAAATACAATAACGAAGCCCGCTGCATTATCTTCATCACCAGGCAATGCTGTACAAGCGCAAGTCAGTACACGCCGACCAATTTCTCCACGCAACACAATTTGTTCACGCCACTCGGTTTCACCCGCATCAAGATGGACACAAGCGACATCCACAAATTGCTCCATCAGCGGCATACCCTTGGCGACGTCCTTAATCGACTCACTAGCTCTGCTCTCCAGGTTAACTCCCAGAATCGAACCAGAGGCCTCATTGGCCGTACGAATTTTCAAATCAGAGTCAAGGGCGAGAACGCCTGTCGACAGTCGCGCCAAAATGACTTCTAGGTTAGTACGCTCTGCCTCGATCAGAGTCTGGCTGAGCGTCGCCTCACGACGTGCCGTCGCTAAGCGCTGCGTCATATCGTTGAACGAGCTAACAAGAAATCCGATTTCATCACGTGATGGGGCTGGCAGTCGAGTGTCGAAATTTCCCATCGCAACAGCGCGCGTACCAGCTACCAAATCTTGAATGGGTGCGACCAGCCTGCGAGACAACACGAACGCGCCGTAAATCGCTGCTAACAAACTGAGTAACAGAACAAAAGTCAGCGTGATGGTCAGCAGATCTTTGAGGTCTTCGCGAAAGAACACAAGTTGTTGATACTCGGAGAACGAGTTCTCAACGCTGTTAATCATGTCGCCAAGCCGCTCATCGACCGGAAAGTGAGCCTGCACAATTCTAGACTTACGCGCTCGATCGCCGCGATAGATGAATGAGATGGCAGTTCGAATCTCGGAGCTGCCGGTGCTTAGTGGCTCCAGACTGACAAATGGTCGGTCCTGCTGCATTTGCAAAGAGACCTCTTCACTTAGCGGCTTGGGAAACGTTGCGGTGGTCGAGTCCGAACTGGTGGCGAGCATTCGATTGTTGTCCCCGTACAGAGTCATCTCGCTGGCGCCACTTTCTCTGCGCATCATGCTGAGCTCAAATATAACCTGCCGGTCAGGCATAACAGCGAGCTTCTTAGCCACCTGTGTTGTCGAATAGAGATGCTGTCGTTTGCGAATTTCAATCGCCGCTTGACTTAACATGATGGCGTTTTCGAGTCCCTCTTCAATTTGCACGTTGAACCAGCTGTCGATCCCGCGGTTGATGAATTGAATCGAAAAGTAGAAAACAACGATTAGCGGCAGCACTGCAAGGCCAACAAGCATTCCGACCATACGCGCCTTCAGTTTCGCGCCAGGAACGTTGCCCCGATAATCGCGCAGCAATCTCCAGAGATTGCCGATCAGGATGAGCAGGAGAATAAAGCCACCTGCTACATTAATCACCAAAATAATATCTTGCAGCCGATCAAAATCATCGGAGCGTTGTACGGTTTGTGTGAGCAAGAACAGTGCTACCAAAACCAACGTGACACTAGCCACGCCCATCAAGATAAAGAAAATGCGCTTTAGCGTTCTAACAGCCATTCATACCATTTACTTTGTAGTTGCCACTGACCGCGCCAGAAAAACAGAAGTCGTAATGATGCCGGGTATTGCTGCGTGTTGAGCATCGCGCGAAGACGTAGCCGATATGACTTGTCGGTAAGCAGCAATGCATCATCAATCACGGGTAAACTCTGTATACGACCCAGCCTATTAAGCGCGGAGTAAAGAGTTGCGAAGCTGTCCTGATCTCCACTATTGAGATTCCTGACGATGTAACGCTGGCTTAGTGGTCGGTATTCAAGGGCGTAACGGATCGCAAGCTCCGCATCCACACTATCGACAAGGAAGCGCTTTATACGAATAACCTGCATTTGTATTTCGATGGTCAACGTCACACCGCTTTCCAGCGCGGCCAGCGCCTCATTACTGAGAACGAGCTGCAGACGAGCGTCCAGTGTATGCACCTCGCCGACCGGTTGAGTCACGGCAGATCGAACTTCAAAGTAGCCCTCGCGTTGAACGGCGTCTTCCGCGAGACCAGTGCCGAAAACGAGCACAGCCAGAAGCGCAATCACAAGACGATGCGACTGAATGCGATATTTTATTGAGATGGGCCGGGACATCAGTATCTTCAGGAATCCTTCTCTTTTTGCAGGGCCGCATAGTAAAAGCCGTCCAAACCCACCGAACTGGGCAGAATTTGGAACCCACACGCCTTTCTCCTCATTAAATCGCGGATGTTGTTATTTGGCAACATATCGTTTTCAATCGCATCACGGTGATCCTTTAGAAACTGACTTATCACTTCATCATTCTCCGCCGCTATAACCGAACAGGTCACATACAACAGCGTCCCGCCGGGAGCCAATAAAGGCCATAGCTTCTCCAACAAAACCCGCTGCAGGCTTGCTAGGCTCTTAAGATCGCTCGCTCGTCGTAGTATTTTGATGTCCGGATGTCGGCGAATGACGCCTGATGCCGAGCACGGAGCATCAAGAAGAATGCCGTCGAAGACTACGCCATCCCACCAACTCTCTGGTTTCGATGCATCAGCGGCTATAATGGTTGCATCCCGACCGATTCGGCGAAGATTATCGCTGACGCCTGAAAGGCGCGATTCGTCGCTATCCACCGCAACCAACGTCAACTGGTCACCGCCAATTTCCAGTAAATGGCCACTTTTTCCACCGGGGGCCGCACAAGCATCCAAAACATGGCCTCTTAGATCCCACAATAGCCAGCGCGCTGCGATCTGGGCCGCCGCATCCTGTACCGAAACGTCACCTACCTCAAATCCTGGAAGGCTTTCTACTGCCTGTGGAATCTTTAGACGCACAGCATCTTCAACTCCATCAAGCCTATCGGCTTCAATCTGAACAGCGCGCAATCGTTCAATGTATTGATCGACGTTGCCGCGCGATGAATTCGTCCGCAACCACATCGGTGCACGTTCATTATTAGCCCGCAAGATGTCCTGCCAATCATCTGGCCAATCATCTCGAATTCGATCAATCAACCAAGCCGGGTGATTCCATTCAGACTGATCGTCTTTCATCTTTGCCGCGCCTAAATCTTCACGCACGAATCGTCTCAGACAAGCATTGACTAATCCCGCCAGTTTTGGCCGTCGCAACTCTCGTGCCGCCTCCACGGTCTCGGAGACAACAGCGTGGTCGGGAATGCGCATTTCAGCAACCTGATAGAGTCCGACGGCAAGTAAGGCGTTGATAATCCGGTCGCGCTTTCGAAGCGGTTTACTGATCAACTGGTCTATCCAGGATTGCAGCTGCCAATGGTGTCTGAGGCAGCCGTAACACAACATCCTCAACAGCGAGCGATCACCTGCCGCGACGCGCTGTTCGTTCTGCGCGATGGCGGCATCGAGAGACTGGCCATCACTGACGACGGCGTCAACGATCTCAGCAGAAACTGCCCTGACTGTTGCCCCCATTGATTTTGTCATCGTAAATCGATATGAGTGACGAATGTCTGCGCATCAGCGCGACGCTTCCCTGCTAGCTGCAACGACTCAAGTCGCAAACCGTCACGGCCACAGGCGACGACAATGCCACTAGAATCGTACTGAATGAATGACCCAGGTGGAGCATCGATGCCGGCAATAACGCTGGCCTTCCAAACTTTTATTCGCGATTCATCTTTGGCGAAAAAGAAAGCTCCCGGCACCGGATTGTAGGCCCGAATATGGCGCTGCAATTCGTCAGCCGGCAGGCTCCAGTCGAGAGCCGCATCTTGTTTTTGAATTTTCGCTGCATAGGTCGCCAACGAATCATCCTGCTCAACACTGCCAAGATTAGTAGCAAGAATTCCCGGCAAATCCGATACAAGTAGTTCGCCACCAAGCAGCGCTAATCGATCGTGTAATTCGCCAGCGTTTTCACCTCCGCTGATCTTCACGGTACTACTCGAAAAAACCGGGCCACAATCGAGGCCAGCCGTCATGCGCATCAGGCTCACACCAGTAACCTCATCATTGGC
The DNA here is from genome assembly GCA_018699395.1 of Gammaproteobacteria bacterium. GTDB lineage: Bacteria > Pseudomonadota > Gammaproteobacteria > Steroidobacterales > Woeseiaceae > UBA1847. Next base: position 24,073 of record JABIQN010000019.1, on the reverse strand, counting down.
GAGTATTGACGCTTGGATAGGCGCCGCACCCCGCCATCGTGGCAGCAGGGATGCGTGTACATTAAGACAAGCACATCTGGGGATATTGAGAATATTTTGCGGCAGCATCAATCCGTAGGCTGCGACAATCATGATGTCCGGCTCTAGCGCCGCCAGCTCTTCTGCGACAGCGGCATCTCGTAAAGTCAGGGGCTGCAGGACGTCAATGCCACAGTCCAGAGCATAGCGCTTCACTGGACTCGCGGTTAATCGCTGGCCGCGACCCGCCGGCCTGTCCGGTTGGGTGTAGACAGCAACAACATGATGTCCAGCGTCAACAAGCGCTGACAGCGAAACAAGCGCGAACTCCGGCGTACCGGCAAAAACAATGCGGGGTGCGCTCAACGATAATGACCTAGGCGACAACAGTGGACTGTTGACGGCGCCCTTTTTCGAGTTTCGTGCGAATGCGTGAGCGCTTTGCCTCGGACAGATAATCTACGAATAATTTACCGTCGAGGTGATCCATCTCATGTTGGATGCAAACAGCGAGCAGTCCGTGGGCCTCGAGCTCGACATCATCTCCCTGTCGATCGAGAAAGCGAACCTTGATGTGTTCTGCACGCTCGACCTCTTCATAATAACCAGGAACTGACAAACAACCTTCATCTGTAACAGTGACACCGTCTTTTTCGAGGATCAGAGGGTTGATTAGGACAAACGGTTCATCCTTTTCGACTGACACATCGGTTACCAACACTCGCTTGTGAACATTCACTTGAGTAGCTGCCAGCCCAATACCCGGCGCCTCGTACATGGTTTCGAGCATATCGTCGATAAATATGCGCAACTGGTCATCAACGACATCAATTAGAGTCGCTTTGGTCCTGAGGCGGGGATCAGGAAATTCGAGAATCTTCAGTTTTGCCATAACGTGAACATAAGTCAGTTAATGTTGATTTAAGTTAAAATCTACTCGGTGAAACACAATCAATCAAATAATAACTCACATAAATGCCTAAAAATTGACCTAACTTTCTAGCTTTATTGAAAAAATATAAGGCAGTTGTGTCTTAATTATAGGCCCATCGAAATGCAAATTGGGACTGGAAATGTGAACTACAGCAGCTTTAATCATTCAAAAAAATAGTATGGCAACGCCTGGCAATTTCGAGCTTATGCTGAATGGTGCCAGATATGCTTCCAGCGAAATAAATTCTTCTGCCTAAATCAGTCTTTTGCTGCCTCCTCTTTGTCCCTACGACCCTTACCTTCGAAGAACTTTTTCATTCTCTTCATAAGTGTCTTACGAGCCTCTTTAGCTTCTTCTTTTGTGACATAGCCATCAGCATTTGCATCCATGGAATTAAAGCGCTCACGTCCCTTATCAGCTTGCATAGCAACGAATACCTCATGCTCTGCATATGAGACTTTTCCGTCTTGGTCCAGGTCCGCCATTTTAAAGAAGTTCCTAGCTTGAGGGCCCTCCCTTAGACTTTTGTGGTCGTCCGCCATGACAGAAAACGACAAGACCACGCCCGTTAATATTAATATTATATTCTTCATAATGATTACCTCTGCTTATAACGTATCTATTAAAACGATACATATGGCCTTTGGTTTACATACAAAAAATTATTTATGAAACTGAAGAGACTTAAGCCTGAAAGGACACACCAAAGTGATTAGGTGCTGGAAATTCTATCTATAAAAAATAATTGTAGTTTGGGATGTCAACCAATCCAGTGCTGTGTCGTTATTTCTTGTGAGGCGACACATATGCTTTCAAGAGGTGCAACACTAGATGAGATCAATTGATATAACCTCAGATCTAAACACCAAAGATGGTTCTTTGGGGCTGGAAAATCAAAAGACAGCCACTAAAGACTATCAAACCATGGAGCAATTTCTTCGCTACATAGAACGGCGAGCCTTTCATTTTGTTCGTACCAGTGTTGATAATGTTGAAGATACTCACGATATTGTTCAGACAAGCATGTACAAACTCGTGCAAAAGTACACTGACAAAAGCCCCGCAGATTGGATGCCACTCTTCTATAAGATAATGTCCAATAAAGTCACTGACTTTCATCGACGGCAAACAATACGAGAAAAAATTTTCTTTCAGGCGCCAGTTGAGACTGAGGAGGATAAAGACTATCTCCAATCTCAAGTATTGTCTGGAGTGGCTCTGGAGAGTGAGGCACCCCTTCCCTCACTGGAGCGAGAAAGGCGAATTGATAAATTAACCCAAATAATTAGAAAGCTGCCGTTACGACAACAACAAGCATTTATGTTGCGATGCTGGGAAGGCTTGAGCACTAGAAATACGGCAAGAGCTATGGGCTGCTCTGAAGGCAGTGTAAAGACGCACTACTCGCGAGCCATGAGTCGGTTACGAGAACATTTAGAGGATCATTACCTTGAGTAACATAAATGAAGAAAAGCTCCAAAAAGATATTACATACCTTGCGCAGAAGACACGAAGTGAGGACGCCTTCAGGTTGGCCAATGCCAGAAATAAAGCACTTAAGCAACCTCGGGTAACTTGGTCACGGTCTTGGTTAATAGGGGCGGCCGCCAGCGTTGCTTTGCTAGCGGTTGTTACGATCCCAAACGTCAATCTTACAGATCCTATCAATTCAAATGCTACTAACGAGAAAACTGAGACTTTCTTAGCTCCCGAGGCTCAAGATAATGAATATTATGACGATTTTCACTACTGGCTAGATATCTACGACAATGAATTAGTTGCGATGACTGAATAACTTCCATTTAGTAGCGAAAAAAATTGACAAAAAGCCTATGGCTGGCCTTGATCAGTGATATTCAGAATGATGGACAACATGAAAAGCAATCCAAATTGACGATTGAGCAGCTTTCATCCATGCCCTTAATTATAGAATTTCATGGTAAAATTAAGTCGCTTTCAGGCGAGCATTACGCAACAATTGCTTGAAGATAAGGAGTAGCTCCAGGCATGAAAGAAAACGTTATCGACGTACTGATGTACCTGTTTGAAACCTACGTCGACACAGAAGAAGATCCCGAGCCCGACCAAAATGAACTGCGGCTTGAGCTGTTGCGGGCGGGCTTTGGCGATAACGAAATCGAGCGTGCGCTGGTATGGCTTGATGGCCTAACAGGCCATCAAGAAAGTCTGAACTATGGCAATTTATCCGCGCATGGCACCCGTATTTACAATGACATCGAGCATGAGCGGCTCGATGCACATTGTCGTGGCTATATAATTTACCTCGAACAAACAGGAATCTTGTCGCCACCGCAGCGTGAATTGCTTGTTGATCGCCTGCTGGCGCTCGAATCTGCGGATATTGATGTCGAACAGATCAAATGGGTTGTCCTAATGGTGCTGTTCAGTCAGCCGGGCCAAGAACTCAACTACGCTCGTATGGAAGACCTCGTTTTCGACGAAGGTGCGGGCTCTATTCACTAGCAGAATTACTCGATTTCCTTGACAGTTCGCTGCCAAGCACGTAATTAAACCGCGGCATAGACCGCGGTTTCGTTTTTTAGATCGATAAATTCTGGATATCTGGATATAAGGGCGCGAATCATCCAATGCCAAAGAATCTCGTAATAGTAGAGTCGCCTGCCAAGGCGAGCACGATCAGTAAGTATTTGGGTAAGGACTTCGACGTTCTGGCCTCGTACGGTCATGTGCGCGACCTGATACCAAAAGAAGGTGCTGTTGATACGAAAAATCAATTCACGATGAAATACCAGCTCATCGAGCGTAACGAGAAACACGTTAAAGCCATTATTAAGGCATTGAAAAACGCTGAAGGCCTATATCTCGCGACTGACCCGGATCGCGAAGGCGAAGCCATTTCATGGCATTTAGTGGAGTATCTCAAGGAAAAGGGGATTCTCGACAACATTGCAGTACATCGGGTCGTGTTTCATGAAATTACGAAACAGGCCGTGCGCGATGCGGTAGCCGACCCTCGCGAAATTTCAACCTATCTGGTTGGAGCACAGCAAGCGCGCCGAGCGCTGGATTATCTCGTCGGTTTCAATTTATCTCCATTGCTTTGGAAAAAAGTCCAGCGCGGCCTGTCTGCTGGACGCGTGCAAAGCCCTGCGCTTCGCATGATCGTCGAGCGTGAGATCGAAATCGAAGCGTTCAAAGCGCGCGAATACTGGCTAATTAAGGCCGATGTCAGCAAGAATGAACAAGGATTCATATCGCGGCTTGTTGGCTACAAAGGTGAGAAAGTCGAGCAGTTCAGCTTCGAAAATGAGGCCGCTGCACACGCGGTTGAGAAAACCATTATTGATGCTGCGGCAGGCAAGTTTGACGTACTGGGCGTAACCAAGCGTCAGCGTCGTCGCAATCCGACCGCTCCGTTTACAACGTCCACGTTGCAACAGGAAGCCTCCCGGAAGCTCGGTTTCAACACACAGCGTACGATGCGCGTTGCGCAAAAACTTTATGAGGGAATTGCGCTCCCCGGCGAAGACCAAGTGGGTTTGATCACTTATATGCGTACTGACTCGGTCACATTGGCCGAAGTTGCACTGACTGAGATTCGAGGACTGATTGCGGAACGCTATGGCGCCAAAAACGTTCCGGCAGAAGCACGCACATTCAAGACTAAAGCGAAAAATGCTCAAGAGGCGCATGAAGCTGTGCGGCCCACCTCCGTAGTGCGAGTACCCGATGACCTGAAAGCGGTGCTCGATGAGGACCAGTTTAAGCTCTACTCGCTCATCTGGAAGCGCACGATGGCGTGTCAGATGGTACCGGCTGTATTTGATACCGTTGCCATCGAGATGGCCGCAGGGCCGACCGACGATGGCCATCGTATGCGAGCCAATGGCTCAGTATTGGTCGAGCCTGGCTTCATGGCGGTGTATCAGGAAGGCAAAGACGATTCCAAAGATGATGATGGCGATCGCTTATTGCCAGAAATCCAAGAAGGCGACGTTATTAGGCTTGACGAACTTCGACCGGAACAGCACTTTACTGAGCCGCCTCCACGATTTACAGAAGCCAGCCTCGTTAAAACTCTCGAGGAATATGGCATCGGCCGCCCATCGACATATGCCAGCATTATCGCAACATTGCAGAATCGCGAATACGTTGAGATGGATGCTAAGCGATTCCTGCCGACAGACATCGGTCGCATTGTCATCGGCTTTCTTACGGAGCACTTCACCCAATATGTCGACTATGACTTCACCGCTAACCTTGAAGACGAACTCGATCTAGTTTCGCTCGGCGAGAAAGACTGGGTACCACTGCTTGAGAAATTTTGGAAGCCATTCCACGCGCTTTGCGAGGAGAAGGAAACGTCCGTTACTCGCGAGCAGGTTGCACAAGCTCGAGAGCTCGGCACCGACCCGAAAAGTGGTAAACCGGTAACTGTTCGCATGGGTCGCTACGGTCCTTTCGTACAGATCGGCACCAAGGATGATGAAGATAAGCCAAAATTCGCGGGCCTGCGTCCCGGTCAAAAAATGACCGATATCGACATGGCAACCGCGATGGAATTATTCAAGCTACCTCGGAAGCTGGGAGAAACCGAAGATGGTTTGCCCGTAACGGCCAGCGTTGGTCGATTCGGCCCCTACATTCGCTATGGTGATAAATATGTGTCAATGAAGGAAGATGACCCGTATACCGTAGAATTACCTCGCGCATTGGAGCTCGTTGCAGAGAAAATACTCGCCGATGCTAATCGCCTTATTCTGGATTTTGAGGAACAGGGCATTCAGGTACTGAATGGTCGTTACGGTCCCTACATTACGAACAAAGAAAAGAATGCACGCGTGCCGAAAGATCGTGAACCAAGGTCTTTGACACTGGAAGAGTGCATAGAATTATTGGCTGCGGCACCCATGCGCGGCAAGCGTGGCAAAAAGAAGGTCGTAAAGAAAAAGGTCGTAAAGAAGAAAGCTAAGAAAAAAGCCAAAAAGAAAGCGGCGAAAAAGAAAGTCGCGAAAAAGAAGAGCTAGAACCTGAATGAATACGCCTGCCGATATCGCTGCGGAAATCTTGCGCAGTGGTGGTGTTATTGCGTATCCGACAGAAGGTGTTTTTGGCCTCGGTTGTTTGCCTTGCGATGACGCGGCAGTAAGGCGAGTTCTCAGCATCAAGAACCGCGATGCATCCAAGGGGCTGATTTTGATTGCTGCCGATACCTCGCAGCTTGACCCCTGGATCGACTTGCCTGACAACACTTTATTGCCCGAGCCAGTAGAAAATCACCCTGTGACCTGGATTGTGCCAGCCTCATCGCGAGTCACCGATCTGGTTCGCGGCAATAACAGCGGCGTCGCTGTTCGATTGACAAATAATCCAATCGCCCAATCCATCTGTTCAGCGGTGAAATCCGCCATTATCTCAACGAGCGCTAATCTAAGTGGCCAGTCGGTCGCAAAAGATCAGTCCGGCCTTAGCCGACAGTTCGGCTGTCTAGTAGACTATATTGTTCCCGGCGAATGCGGACCAGCCTCAAAGCCATCAGAAATCCGTGTTCTGGCCACTGGGCAGATCTTGCGACATGGCAACCAATGAGCAATGAGAATTGAACGATATTGATTTAGTAAAAGACTATCTGCAGACATTACAGAACCACATCTGTGCCTCTCTGGAGCATTTGGACGGGCAGGCTGTTTTCGCCAAAGATCGCTGGGAACGAGACGCTGGTGGCGGTGGTGAAAGCCGCGTATTAACTGGAGGGGCCGTTTTCGAACAAGCCGGTGTTGGCTTCTCACATGTATTCGGCAGCGAAATGCCGTCGTCCGCAACAAAACATCGCCCCGATCTCGCCGGTAAGAAATTTCAGGCTGTTGGTGTGTCAGTGGTGCTGCACCCTAATAACCCTTATGTCCCGACGACACATGCCAATTTTCGCTTTTTCACGGCCGGTTCATCAAATCCGGTCTGGTGGTTTGGTGGCGGGTTCGATCTTACCCCGTACTATCCGTTTCGTGAGGACATAGTGCATTGGCACGAGGTCGCCAAGGCCTCCTGTGACCCCTTCGGCAAAGATTTGTATGCGCACTACAAGAATTGGTGCGATGAGTATTTCTATCTAAAGCATCGAAATGAAACACGGGGCGTCGGTGGCCTGTTTTTCGACGATCTTAATGAAATGGGCTTTGAGAGAAGCTTCGAATTTCTGCAGTCGGTGGCCGATAACTTTCTGGCTGCGTACATACCAATCGTGACACGACGCAAGGACCACCCTTTTGGTGATAGACAGCGAGAATTTCAACTGTACCGTCGTGGGCGCTATGTTGAATTCAACCTAATCTACGACCGCGGCACTTTGTTCGGGCTACAGTCCGGCGGCCGCACTGAATCCATCCTTATGTCTCTTCCGCCGCAGGTCCGCTGGCAGTATGGATGGCAACCGGAGCCGGGATCACCTGAACAAGAACTTTATCGTGACTACCTGCAACCACATGATTGGCTCGCTGGCGGGGAATAGTGGACTCTTGATGCCCGGCTCATCATCGGCCCGAACGGCAATATTCTCAAGCTCAAGGGTTTTGGCTGGCCCACCACGACTTTTCGCAATATGACATGGTAACGTCGAGACACTAAGGCTTTTTTGAATAGCCATGTCTTGGATAGAAGAAGTTAGCGTTAGTGATGTGATTGGCACTCTAGCCAAAACCTGCGCGGCCCTTAATTAAGCAGCGCGGCAAAGTCGCCAACATTCTGGAAATTGATTGGGATTTATTACTGCTGACACCCGGAACTGTGAATAAAAGGTGGAAAACACTTGCCAAATGTAGGGAAAATAAGAAATTCCCGGTATTATTATTAATTCTCTTATTCTGATTAGCTATGAGTCATTCGATCCTCGGACAGTTCCCTAAAATTCGCTTACGGCGCGCTCGTCGCACCGCAGGTTTACGTCGCCTTGTCGCCGAAACCGAGCTGTCCGTCAACGACCTTATATACCCAGTTTTTGTACTCGAAGGCAAAGACAAGGTCGAGCCTGTTGAGTCCATGCCGGGCATCAGCCGCAAGAGCATCGATAAATTGCTCATCGAGCTCACCGAAGTTCGTGACCTCGGCATCCCAGCGATCGCGCTGTTTCCAGTCATTGATGTTGCACAAAAAACGCCTGACGGTATTGAGTGCAGCAACCCCGATGGCCTTGTGCAAAGGTCTGTTCGGGCCATAAAGGCCGAGCTACCGGAGCTCGTTGTGATCACAGACGTCGCGCTTGACCCATACACCACGCATGGCCAGGACGGGATCATCGATGAAACCGCATACGTACTAAATGATGAAACCGTCGCAATGCTGGTACGCCAAGCACTGTCGCATGCCGCTGCCGGTGCCGACATGGTCGCGCCTTCTGACATGATGGACGGTCGCATCGGCGCAATACGCGCCGCATTTGAAGACGCGGGCCATAGCAATACATTGATCATGGCCTACGCTGCGAAATTTGCCTCTGCATTCTACGGACCGTTTCGTGATGCGGTCGGATCAACAGCAAATCTCGCTGGGGCCGGCAAGGCCACGTATCAGGTGGCGCCCTCAAATGCCGATGAAGCAGTGCGTGAGGTTGGATTCGATATCGACGAGGGCGCAGATTTTGTCATGGTGAAACCAGCATTGCCGTATCTTGATATCGTTCGACTTGTAAAAGACCAATATCAAGTTCCAACCTTCGCCTATCAGGTCAGTGGTGAATACACGATGCTCAAGGCCGCCGCAGGCAATGGCTGGCTCAATGAGCGCGAAACCGTGCTTGAATCCCTGCTCAGCATCAAGCGCGCCGGGGCCAATGGTATTTTGACGTACTTTGCGATCGATGCTGCCAAATGGCTCAAGAGATGACATTTGACGGATAAAACGGTAACCGTGACTACGCCTATTGATCGCTATGGCGTCATGGGAGACCCCGTGTCACACAGCCGCTCTCCGGTGATTCATCGATTGTTCGCGCTGCATACTCAACAAAGCCTGCAATATGAACTACTGCCGGTCCCACCCGAAAAACTGGAAATAGCTGTGCGGCAATTTCAACGCACGGGAGGCAAGGGCCTCAACATAACGGTTCCTCACAAAACAGAAGTTCTAAGACTCGTCGACCAAATGAGTGAACGAGCAGTGACGGCAGGCGCCGTCAACACATTGAGTTTCAAGGGTGGCGAAATCTATGGTGACAATACCGACGGCATCGGATTGCTGAGAGACCTTGTCGTTAACCTTAATATATCCGTCGAAGACGCAAATATACTTATCCTCGGAGCCGGTGGCGCAACACGTGGCATCATTGCGCCGCTGCTTGAAATGCAGCCGAAGTCACTGATGATAGCAAATCGGTCTTTGGGTAAAGCCGAGGCTCTTGCGGTTCATTTTTCTCGCTTGGGCCCTGTATCCGCCTGCCGCTTCAACGCGGTCCCCGTTTCCACGCCCTATGATCTAATCATCAACGCCACATCGGCCGGCGTTAAGGGCGAAGCGCCGCCGTATCCTATCGACGCAATTTCCGATACGACTTATTGCTACGACCTTTCCTATGGGTTGAGTCCAACACCGTTTAGTGTGTGGGCCCGTGAGGCAGGGGCCCGCCAGTCCGTCATGGGTTGGGGAATGTTAGTTGAACAGGCGGCTGAGTCTTTTAATTTGTGGCGCGGCGTTCGACCGGACACCGCTCCGGTTCTCAAACAGATGTCTATTCCCGCATAGTTACAATTTCTTCCGCATTCGTTGGATGGATCGCTACTGTATCGTCGAGGTCTTTCTTTGTAGCGCCCATACGCATAGCAACAGCAAAACCTTGTAGCATCTCGTCAGCACCATCGCCGAAAATGTGCACCCCAATGACGCGCTCATCCTCGCCCGCTGTAATGAGCTTCATCGCCGAGCGCTGTCGGTCTTCACCAAGCGCGTAAAACATGGGCGTAAACCCGGTTGTATACACCTTGATATCGTCACCATACTGCACGCGAGCTTCATCTTCAGTCATGCCAACGGTACCGATCGTGGGGTGGCTAAAAATCACCGTCGGTATCAAGCTGTAATCAAGGTGGCGACCGACCATCCCGCCATACAGGCGATCAGCGAGACGTCGACCGGCAGCAATCGCAACCGGAGTCAGGGCAGCTCTTCCCGTCACATCACCCAACGCATAAATGTGTTCAACATTAGTTGATTGCATTTCATCCGTCGGAACGAACCCACGTGCGTCCATATCAACGCCGGCCTTATCTAGGTCCAACGTAGCGGTATTTGGAGACCGGCCGACAGCCCAAAGAAGGGTATCAACAGGACCGAACTCTCGGCCGTCCTCTGCGGTCAACACCAGGCCATTATCGGTCGAGCGAACTGATGCCGGAACAACACCTGTTTTGATTTCGATGCCGCTTTTTCGCATAGTATCTATGAGCTCGGAGCTCAACATCTTGTCGAAGCCTCGCAGTACACCGTCTTTTCGGACGATGACTTTTGTCTCGCTGCCGAGGCCGTTGAGTACACCCGCAAGCTCAACTGCGACATAGCCACTGCCCGCAATCAATACACGCCTGGGCTGCTGCTCCAGAGCAAAAAAACCATCCGAAGTGATGCCGAGCTCTGCGCCAGGAATACTGGGTACGATCGGTTGGCCGCCTGTCGCGATGACGACGCGCTCTGCCTGATACCGCTTATTGCCGACCGTAATCGTGTTGGCATCGATAAACTTTGCGTCGCCTGCGATATACGTCACGTCACGCTTGTCTAGGTTGGTTTCGTAAATGTTATTCAGTCGAGCAATGTAAGCGTCACGTCGTGATTTAAGTGCGGCCCAATCGTGACCTTTGACGGAAACATCGTAGCCATAGTCCGCCGCATACTTAAGTTCTTGTGCGTAGTGAGCTGCATACCACATTACTTTTTTTGGCACACACCCCACGTTTACGCAGGTGCCGCCGAGCGGTCCATGCTCAACAACTGCGACATTTACTCCGTACTCGGCCGCACGCTGAGCATGTGCGAGTCCGCCGCTACCACCGCCAACTACCAGCAGATCGTATTTTTTTGACACCTTTATCTCCTTAGTTTCCCTGCTTTATACGTCAATCGATATCAACAATGCTGTGCTAAAATGCGGCGCTTGAAAAGGAACCCAAGCGCCCTATGACGAACCCACTGCTCGACATATCATCGCTGCCACGATTTAACGACATTAGTCCAAACCATGTGGTGCCCGCGATTGAAGCCATGATTTCGAATCATCGCCAGCAACTCAACATCTTGCTGGACGATAATACGAATCCAAATTTTACGTCTCTCGTCGTGCCCATAGAAATCATGGAACATGAACTTGGGCGCGTCTGGTCACCCGTCAGTCACTTGCAAAGTGTACTTGGATCGCCCGACTGGCGTGAAGCATTCAATCAAGCGCTCCCCTTGCTGACTGAGCATGGCACCGAAATATCACAGAACGCTCGATTACAGCAAGCTTACGCAAATGTCGATGAGTCATTCCCACTAGGTGCAAGCGAGTCCGAGCACAGCGCTGTTAATCACGCATTGCGAGATTTTCATCTGGCAGGCGTGGATCTCCCTGAGAACGAAAAAGACCGTTTCAAAGAAATTATGCAGGAACTCGCCGCGACCCAGGCGAGCTTTGAGCACAATGTTCAGGACGCGTCAGATGCCTGGTTTCTTTGCATTCTGGATCCCAAAGAACTCGTCGGCATTCCACAGCAGACTCTGGATCGTGCCAGAGAAGATGCAAAACAAAAACAATTGGACGGCTGGCTCCTGCTGCTCAACTACCCAAACTATAACGCGATCATGACTCATGCTGATGACCGACACTTGCGCGAGAAAATGTATCGAGCGTGGGCGACCCGTGGCTCAGATCAGGGTGACAATCCTGACTGGGACAACAGCGATAACATTAAGAGAATATTATCGCTGCGTCATGAAGCATCCAATCTCGTGGGCTTTCAAAATTACGCTGAATATTCCTTGGCGACGAAGATGGCAGACTCAACAGACCAGGTGCTCGATTTCTTACGCGATCTGAATGCTAGGTCGCGCAGCGCTGCTGAACAGGAATTGACAGCATTGCAGGAATTTGCCGGCATGGATCTTCAACAATGGGATATCGCGTTCTGGCTAGAGAAATACAAGCAAGCCAAGCTTTCTGTTTCGAATGAAGAGTTACGACAGTACTTTCCGGCAACTACGGTTATCAAGGGACTTTTCGAGCTAGCGGCAAGACTCTACGACGTTTCGCTGGTCCAAGAGGGCGGTGTCGCTGTCTGGCATAAGGACGCTCGCTACTTCCGAATCGAAGATTCCGCTGGTCAGGTTATTGGTGGGTTTTATACCGACATATACGCTCGCAATGGCAAGCGTAACGGCGCCTGGATTGACGAATGCATCAGCCGTCAAAGCCTTAATGGTAAAACCGAGCTACCGGTCGGTTATCTCGTCTGCAATTTTCCGCCGCTCGACGATATCGGCCTGTCGCTGCTGACTCATGATGATGTTGTGACCTTATTCCATGAGTTCGGCCATATGCTGCATCACCTCTTAACGCGAATCGACGTGCCCAGCATTTCTGGAATCAACGGTGTACCGTGGGATGCTGTGGAGCTACCAAGTCAGTTCATGGAAAACTTCGCGTGGAGCTATGAGGTTCTAAAAAAATGCTCATCGCACTCAGAATCGGGCGACCCACTACCGAGGGAGCTGTTCGACAAGCTGGAGCAAAGTCGTAATGTTGGTGCGGGGCTCGCCATGCTACGCCAACTGGAACTCGGAATGTTCGACTTTCGACTGCATGCCGAATTCAAGCCTGAAGCGCCCGTTCCGGTTCTTGAGTTACTTCGTAACGTGCGTAACGAAGTCTCACTGCTGAACCACCCCGACTACAATCGATTGCCACACGCATTTACGCATATATTTTCCGGCGGTTATGCTGCGGGCTACTACAGTTACAAATGGGCGGAAGTACTCGCGGCTGATGCATTTTCAGCATTTGAAGAGTCCGGCATCTTTGACCCGTCAACAGCACAGCGTTTCCGCACCGAGATTCTTGAAGTTGGAGGCAGTCGCGACATCATGGATGCCTACGTTGCTTTTCGCGGTCGGAAACCAACGACAGATGCTCTGCTTCGTCAGGATGGAATTTTGTCCGAATGAAAATTGCGACCTGGAATGTCAATTCAATGAACGTTCGGCAGCCCCATGTTATTGAGTGGTTACAGAATCACGAACCCGATGTGCTGGTTTTGCAGGAAATTAAACAAATAACCGAGAAATTTCCAGCCGATAAATTGAAAGCGATCGGTTATCACTCCATCGCGAGCGGGCAAAAAACCTATAACGGTGTTGCCGTCATCAGCAAGACGCGCGCGACAGAGCCGGTCACTGATTTTCCGGATCTTGAGGACCCGCAGCGCCGCATTCTCGCGACGACGATCAATGGCGTGCGGGTGATCGATCTGTATATACCCAATGGCTCTGAGGTCGGCTCCGACAAGTACGAGTATAAGCTCAGCTGGTTAGCAGCTTTGTACCCCTTTATCAAAGCCGAGATGAAAAAGTATGACAGGCTGGTCGTCCTTGGCGATTTCAACATCGCGCCAGCGGACGCGGATGTGCACGACCCGGAAAAGTGGGGTGAGGACATTCTTTGCAGTCCCCCGGAACGGAAGGCTCTATCTGATCTCTTGGATCTCGGCCTTACTGATGTCTTTAGAAAGTTTGAGCACCCTGAAAAAACTTTCAGTTGGTGGGATTATCGCGCTGCCGGTTTTCGTCGCAACGCAGGCCTCAGAATCGACCTTATTCTGACCACTGATACAATGACTGAGTGCTGTACTGCGAGCTATGTCGATAAGGAGCCGAGGGTGTGGGAGCGCCCCTCAGATCACGCTCCCGTTGTCGCTGAATTTGATTTCTAAAGTTGATCACTCATGATGTTGCTCCTTTCGCCACAATCGAAGCGCGTGGTATTCAGAGCGTTTAAGGTGCCGATTAGAGAAAAAAGCAGCAAGGGCCGCCGCGCATGCCGCATAGAATCCATCGGCTGCCGTCAGGACTTCATCAAAGAATACTGGCCAAGTCATGCTGGTGACCGCCGACAGGACTTGCACTGTTCCGGTTCCGAGTTGTTCTGCAGTAACGGATGCCGCCACGACAGCGTTAGCGAAGAGCGCTCCTGTTAGCGCCAGCACTATAGCTATAATTGGAAAACGCCAGTCCGTGCCACGACCGGCCAATCGAATCGCGTGACCAAGCAGAAATCCCAGGACGACGGTTAGCCACGGAAAGACTCGATCGGTCAACTCAGACAATATAATCCAAAAAATACTGAACACAATAATTGTAATGAGTCCGGCGACAATGGCGCTGCGTATTGATTGATCTTCGACCAATAGATGGCCATCCGCTGATGTCGCCTGTACAGGCTCACCACTTCCATGTTTTTTCCGCAGGCGTAGGGGCTGTTGATTCATTGCTTGGTTATCAAGGTATTGCCTTAAGACTATCGTCAAGGTTCGCAACGAGCTCAGATACTGCGGCGGACTCGATTGAAAGCACCTTACCTGCGCCCGAAACAGCTGAGATCAGTCTTCGACTAAGAGTCACAGCCCAACAATGTTGCGGCAATGGCAGCTCCAAACGCAGCATTACAGAATATTCGTCTTTGCATAAAATTGTCCCAATAAGAAGTCTGCACAAAATCGAACACAAAAGAGTTCATGAAATACTGACATTGAAAATGTATCAGGTGAGTCCGGCATTCCTTAGTGGTAATTCACGTATCCGCTTACCAGACGCCGCGAAATACGCATTGACTATCGCTGGGGCTACGGGCGGGACTCCCGGCTCACCAACGCCGCCCGGAGGTGCATCAGACTCTATAATGTAGCTATGAATTTCAGCTGGTGTCTCGCTCATTCGGGTCATCGGATATGTATCGAAATTCCCCTCCACCACGCCACCATTGCTTGTAGTGAGCTCTCCATGCAAAGCGAGACTCATGCCAAAAATCCCGGCACCTTCTAGTTGTGAGTGAACGCGGTCCGTGTTGATGACGATGCCTGCATCGATCGCCATCCAGAGTTCATGCACAATCAGTACCCCGCTCTCATCTACGCTGACTTCTGCCACTGCACCAACGTAGGAGACGAATGAACGATGTACTGCGATACCCAATCCGTGACCTTCAGGTAGTTCGCGACCCCAGCCCGCCATATCCGCAACTTTTTCTGCAACCGCGCTCAAGCGCCCTGTATCAACGGGATGTACGTCAAGGTCATGTCCGTAGTTCGTATACTTCCCGCCGTCTTTCGTCGGATCGATCTTACGGGCCGGGCCGATCATCTCGAGCAAATGCTCTTTCGGGTCCTGGCCTTTAGCATGCGCCAACTCATCGACGAAGCCGCAGGCACCGAAAGCATGAAATACGTTGCACACCGATCGTAACCAGCCGATACGAAGATGCGCTTTAGCATCACAGGTCTCGATTCGCATATTGGGCACATTCCACGGAGCGTCGAGCAAGCCAAGGTCAGGCTCGAAGCCGCCTGGGCCAGTCACATTTGGTGCGAAAGTCGAGGTAATTGAAGGAAAACTGCTGCGCTGTAACCAGCTTTGAGTTGTGCCATCCTCATCCATACCTGCACGAAAATACTGTGCCGCGACGGAATGAAAATAGCCGTGCCGAATATCATCCTCACGTGACCAGGCAACCATGACAGGTCGACCTGTTTCGCGAGCGAGCCAGGCCGCTTCTGCAATGAAGTCGGGTTTCGACTTGCGACCGAATGCGCCGCCGAGCATGGTGACATTCATTGTCACTTGCTCTTTTTCAATTCCTAATGTTGCAGCAACAGTGTTACGCGCCGTCTGCGGGTCCTGCGTTGCCGCCCATACTTCACAACTGCCGTCTTCGTTGACTATCGCTGCCGCGGCAGGGGGCTCCATCGGAGCATGCGCGAGATAGGGTGTGTAATAAACCGCCTCGAGCTGGCTATGTGTTTGGTTGTCAGCGTCACCACGAGCCATAATGGTGGTGCCTGGAGCAGACGCCGAGGCAATCAGGTCTTCCTTGTACGCCTGACTCTCATGCGCTGCATTTTCACCGCGGTCCCACTCAATCTCGAGTGCCTTACGACCCTCAGCGGCAGACCAGGTGTTGCTCGCCACCACGGCGATACCGCCCTTAATATTGAAAAGTGGAGGCGAAGTTGGCTCCGGCATTCGGATGACGTCCACGACTCCCGCAACCACTCGTGCAGCCACATCGTCAAACGATATCACCGTACCACCGACCGCGGGGCATCGCTCGATTGAGGCATAAAGCATGTTCGGCAACACGGTGTCGACTCCGTACTTGGCCTGGCCGGTAGTAAAGGCTCTCCCGTCAATAGTGTCTATCGGCTTACCGATATAGCGGTAGTCTTCTCGGGCTTTAAGAGTTGCTGTTTCCGGTTGAGGCATGCCGATGGCCGTCTCGACGAGTTCGCCATAACCGGCTGATTTACCAGTGCCCTCATGGTGCACGGCGTGCTCGCGTGCCGCACATTCATCTGCCGGAACCGCCCACATCGACGCAGCGGCCACGATCATCATGTCGCGTGCGGTTGCACCCGCGTTTCTCAGTAAATCGAAATGCTTACGAATACTCGTAGAACCGTCAGTATTCTGGTCCCCATATGTCTCATGGCCGACAGCCTGGATGACCTCGACCTTGTCCCAGTTAGCCTCCAACTCATCAGCAATGATCTGGGGTAATGAGGTGCGAATGCCTTGGCCCATCTCTGAGCGATGGCAAACTATTTCGACAACGCCGTCATTGCGAATGTTGACATAGACATTGGCCGCTACAGACGCACTTGCCTTGGCCGCCGGACCCACAGAGATCGCATCTGGCTGGCAGGCACTGGCAAACGTCAAAGCGAATACAAGTCCTCCGCCTGCCTGACCCGTACGTTTCATGAATTCTCTGCGGCTGATTTTACGGAGTTCGCTCACGACTGATCTCCTGCAGCACGGTGTATCGCTTTGCGAATTCTCGTGTAGGTGCCACATCGACAGATATTGCCACTCATAGCCTCATCGATATCGGCGTCGGTGGGATTGGGGATACGATTCAGAAGATCTACCGCACTCATTATCTGGCCAGACTGACAGTAACCACACTGGGCAACGTTCAGTTCTCGCCACGCAACCTGAACCGGGTGGTTGCCGTCCTTGGTCAGGCCCTCAATCGTCGTGACTTTGACGCCCTCAGCCGCCGAGGTCGGCAGTATGCAAGAGCGCATCGGTTGCCCATTAATGTGGACGGTGCAAGCCCCGCAAAGTGCTTTTCCGCAGCCGTATTTTGTACCTGTCAACCCGGCGATTTCACGAATTGCCCACAGCAACGGCATAGCAGGATCAATATCCAAGCTCAATTTTTCGCCGTTAAGTTCGAAATCAATAGCCATCGCAATAACCTGTGATTAATTAATTGGTAGAATCAAGATAATAGCGCAACCAGCCCTCCAGTGGGACAAGCTTTTCCAATACGTTCAAAACTCAGAAAGAACATAGCTAATTCGCTTATTACTCGACCATGACTTAATTTATTTGGATGTAAGGTTTTTTTTATTTGTTACCATTAATAAAAAATGCTGGTAATAAAATCAGAGACAATAAACGCACACGAGCATTATTGAGATCTTATGGATAGCAGTAAGGCGCTGATTGAAATTGCACAAAAATAAATAAGGAAGAAGGAATGTTATCGTTAAATCGTTTATGCATATCAGATGCAGAATTGCTAATTAAAGGGGCTCGGGATCGAGCTAGTGAAATTGGAGTGTCTATGTGCATCTCCGTAGTCGACGAATCAGGAAATCTCATTGCTTTTGAACGAATGAACGGTGGCAAAATCACCAGCATTACAGTGTCTCAGGACAAAGCCTTTACTGCCGCCGCTGCACGTAAAGCCACTCATGAGTACAATATGGTTTGTGTTCCGGGTAATCTAGCTTTCGGTATTCACACAGCATTGAATGGTCGTCTCAGCGTGGTTGGTGGTGGACTGCCAGTATCTGTTGATGGTGATGTTGTTGGCGGTATTGGTCTTAGCTCCGGCACTCCTAAAGAGGATATGGATTGCGCACAGGCCGGCATAGATTATTTTATTGCGCAGCGAAACATCGATCGCTCTAGTTAAGCTATGGCTTGCTAATTATTTATAGTAATAGAGGATAAATCTTGTGCCGAGATCGTTAAAAAATTGTCACAACGTTGCAGACTTAAGAGATCTAGCGCGACGTAAATTACCCGGTCCAATTTTCCATTACATCGATGGGGCGGCTGAAGATGAAATAACATATCGCCGAAATACCTCAGCGTTTGATAATTATGATTTAGTGCCGAATGTGCTCGCGGGTGTCGAGAGTATCGATATGTCGGTTGAGGTTATGGGCTTTAAGCTAGGTCTACCAATCTTT
The DNA here is from genome assembly GCA_018699395.1 of Gammaproteobacteria bacterium. GTDB lineage: Bacteria > Pseudomonadota > Gammaproteobacteria > Steroidobacterales > Woeseiaceae > UBA1847. The sequence continues at coordinate 5,644 of JABIQN010000019.1, read as the reverse complement.
TGTTCACCTACTGCATTGCAGCGACTTTTTCATTATGAGGGTGAGAGGGGGGTCGCGTTAGCAGCAGAAAAATACAATACATTATTCGGCGTATCGTCACTTACAACGGTCAGTTTAAAAGACATTGATGAGATGATTAACACGCCCAAAATGTTCCAGTTTTATTTTCATAAAGACCGTGGGCTTAACGCGTCAATGGTGGAGGCTGCAAAAGCAGCGAACTTTGATATTTTGACATTGACGGTGGATACCATCACAGGAGGAAATCGTGAGAGAGACCTTAGGACAGGGTTTACGACTCCGCCGAAATTAACGCCTAAAAGCCTCCTGCAGTTCGCGTGCAAACCTATGTGGGGATTGAATTACCTTTTTCGAGAAAAATTTGAACTCGCGCAACTCAAAGGACATGTAAAGGAAGGGTCCAACGTTGCTATTTCTGTGGGTGATTATTTCTCGTCTATGCTGGATCAGAGCATGAGTTGGGATGATGTGGCTGCTCTTCAGCAAACTTGGGGTGGTAAATTTTGTTTAAAAGGGATCATGAGTCCACAGGATGCGCGACGCGCAGTAGAAATTGGTGCGGATGCCATCATGATTTCGAATCATGGTGGCCGACAACTTGACGGTAGCAGGAGCCCTTTTGACCAACTCGAGGAAATAGTCCAAGTGGTGGGTGGCGAAATAGAAATCATTCTAGATGGTGGAATTCGCAGGGGAACGCATATCCTAAAAGCGATGGCACTTGGTGCCACAGCTTGCTCAGGAGGCCGCATGTATCTCTACGCACTAGGAGCAGCCGGCAGGTTGGGCGTGGAAAATGCGCTGGGGAATATTCGAACTGAAGTGGAGCGTGATATGAAATTGATGGGAATCAAAAGTTTGAAAGAGTTAAACCCAGATATGATCAGACGACGCTAAATTATTATTACTACTCAATACTACCTGCAGTGAAAATAAAATAATAAAGCAGCAGAGAGTTAAATTTTATTGGGCAATATTTTAGGTCAGTTTTTTTAAATTCAATCATACCCAGTGTAAAGGGCAGGCGAAATTCGAATTTGATGGCCGTGCAACCTTGTTGGAACATGATGCAGATTTGTAATATCCGCCTCTAAAGATCTTCAGGTTATTAAGTTATTTCTTTTGAGTATATAAAAACCATTTTTTATTTATTTAGCTCCTTTACACTCCATGTCACATTGAAATCGTCATTTGATCCTATTGCCGCGATTTAAAATAAAGAGCTAAAACGGAAGCTGCATTCTCCCGGATCTAATTTATTAACAGATCTTAGGAGAAAAAAATGAAATTTTACGTCAACGCGCGATATCTCATCGTGCCCACTATGTCTATTATCGCAATCCTCGGCATCCTAATCGGTGGTGCCTATGCTTGGGTTGGTGTGGCACTTTTTGGTCTCAATACGGTTATCGACACCCTGACCAAAGATATTCATTTACCCGCAGACTTTGATGACCAGGGCGAGTCCTATGGCACCAAAGCTTTCCAGTACGGGGTAATGTATTTCATGTTGCCAGTGTTTATCGCACTGCAAATTGCTTTGGCCTATCGCATTTTTCAATTCACTGCAGCTACACCGCTCCAAGTAGACTTGTTCTATGGCATTGCTTACCAGTCTGGCATCAGTGGCATCAATTTAATTGGCGCCGTCTTGTCTAGTGGTTTATGGGCAGGCTTAGGAATTATTTATGGCCATGAGTTATCCCATAATAAAAAAGAAGGCTTCTTGGTTTCGCGCCTAATTATGGCCCTCAGTGGTGCATCTCACTTCACTTACGCCCACGTTTACAATCATCACTTGGACTTGGGTCATGAAGACGATCCTGCTACAGCACCGCGGGGACGTAATATCTATGCGCATGCTTGGTTGTCGCATATGGGGCAATCCCTATTTTCCTATAACTTAGAAGAGGGCCGCTTGAACAAACAGGGCAAATCTACCCTAAATGTAGATAACCGCTGGATTCTCGGCTATCTCTACAGTTTACCTTCACTGGTTCTGTTCGTATGGGCCGGAGGTTTGATTGGTGTTGCGGCTTTGTTCGTTGTGTGGGTTATCGCAAACTTCCTTCTCGAGGCACTCAACTTCATGGGTCACTACGGACTTATCCGCACTCAAGGCGCTGTAGAGCATCGTCATTCTTGGGACAATGATTCAGTCTTCACCAGTTGGTTTTTTATCGAAATCGGCAGGCAGTGTGATCATCATGTCAGGGGTGAAACCTATTTTTGGGAGCTCGATGATGTGGAAGGGCCAAATTATGGCATAGGCTATTTTTCCTTGTTTGTTATTACTTTGATTCCAGCACTGTTCCGACGCTACGTGGAAAAACATCTGGTTAATTGGGATAAGAACTATGCCACGGAAGATGAGCTAGCAGTAGCAGCTAAATTCTCGTAATGGTCAATGGATCACCAATTAACGGGTAGGGCCAATAGAGAAATAAAAGATGTTTAAAATATTTAAACCTTCTCCAACGAGTTACCAAGTAAAACTGGCTGGCAGCGATACGGAATTTTCTGTGCAGCGTGGAGAGTCGCTATTGAGCTCGGCCTTATCAGCAGGTGTTCAATGGCCTTTCAAGTGCAAAGTTGGCAGTTGCGGAACATGCAAGTGCCAACTCTTGGAAGGTAAGATTAAACCACAACTCGATTTTAGTTATGTCTTAGATGGACCCGAAATCCAACAGGGATACATACTCGCTTGTCAGACAATGCTTAAGTCTGACCTCTTGGTTAGCCTCGATCTAGACAAATAGATTTTTAAAGGAAATAGAAAGATGAATACATTTAAAGCACTTATTTTAATGGTCCTGTGGACCACAATTCTTGGATCTGGACTCTACTTTGTAGGGGCTCACAAAAACTATCAAGATATTTTATGGGCTAGCGGAATAGGCCTCACTCTGCTGATCACGCATATAGTCAACATGGTGATTTATTTCAAGGTTGCAGGCGATAAGCCCTACAAGTGGTTCTAGTTTTTACCCAAAACCATCTACTGTCAGTGCAACAATTTCCAGGCTTTATTACTATTATTAACACCTCATCCATCAAATGGGCCCTAGGGACCGTTTGATGGATGAGGTACTGGATTACATTGTTACTTCCCTAAAAAGGCAAACAAGAACACAAGGAAGGCGGCCTGAACGATCCAGCCGATTACACACACACCAACTGCCCGCCATGTACTTTCATAATCAAGCGCTTGTCTCACCGCAATCGCCATAGCCACCAACATCCAAATCGAAGCGATATGAAAAACGATTTCTGTCAGCCATGGGATGATTCCTAATACTCGAATTAACCCTGGGGCACTTGAGAAGCCAATCGTGCGTAGTAACTCACCATGATCTGCTTTAGTTTGTGGCTCTGGAAGCAGTCTTGTGCCAATAAAATACGTTAGGTAGGCCCAGATATACCATCCGGCAATGGCTGCGATCGTCCCGATCAACACCCCTCCAAGGCCGCCTTGCCCAAAACTTCCAATTCCGGCTGCGACACTCGAAAGAACGACAACCAGCATAGCCTGATGCAGTGCCCCTTGATCAGCCTCAACCTCTTCATAAAGGTCAACATCAAGTTTCGCAGCACGAATCATGCGGTCCTTTAAATGAGTCATTACTTCCCTCCTATAATTCTATTGGCTTTCTTCTTCATCGCTAATTCCATCCAAGAGCAGGTACTACAGCCTCTATACATTCGATGAAAAGCTCATAGTGCTTACCCATTATCTCTGATGAATGCCAGTGTAGGAAACCCAAGAACCCCTTCCTATTAGGGGGTTAATTCCTTTTGAGTACTTTTATTAACTCTTCGATTTTCTTGTCGGCAATATTTGGATCGCCAAATGAATCATGAATACAGCTCGAAAGATGGGCTTCCAATATCTTACCTTCAACGGTAATCAACGCATTTTTCGCGGCCTTTGTTTGATTGAGTATGTCGATGCAATACTGACCTGACTCGATCATTCTTATCACGCCGTTAATCTGACCCTCTACACGTCTTAACGCCGCGATTCTTTTTTTATGACATAGATTTTTCATCTTTAAATTTTACCAGAAAATATAGTGATTTTACCCCCCTACGGGTATAGAAATTGATCTCTGAATAACTATAATCATTGCGTCTTTTTTGGAGGAGCCTATGAAACCTTTTGTGGCGTTGATGTTATTTTTTGCGTGCAATGTTCATGCAGATATCAAATCTGATTCACGAGCGATTGGGCATGCGCCCATTGGGGTATCAGCAGACCATTTTCATAAAAAAGGTGAGTCTATGATTTCAGTTAGACATAGCCATATGAAGATGGGAGGAACCATTTTTAATGGCAACGATATTTCCTTTAATGACGTGCTAGCAATGCCCAATCCACTTGGAAATATGCCATCGAATCTTTCTGTAATCCCTACAGACATGACCATGCAAATGTCAATGGTGGGTGGTATGTATGCACCTACTGACAGCGTGACGCTGATGATGATGGGCATGTTTGTTTCGAAAGACATGAATCTCAACACCTATCAAGCAATGATGAACAGAGATCTTCTAGGAGAGTTTAATACCTCGTCTAGTGACATATCTGATTTTTCGATGGGTGCCTTGATCAAGCTGAAAGAAACAGGAATATCACGATTGCACGCAGAAATTGCGCTTCAACATTCCATCGGAAGTCGAGACACTAAAGGGGTTGTGCTAACGCCGATGGACAAGAATATGAACATGACTCTGCCTTACGGTATGCAATCAGGCGATGGAGCAACTAGACTGATTTTAGGCATGACCCATGTCAAGAAACTGAATAATAAGATGAGGTGGGGCAATCAAGCACGGATAAAAATTGCGGTGTCTAAAGATCATTGGGCATTTGGTGACCATACCGAGGTGAATTCATGGTTGCAGTATGAGGTCAACCAAGCGGTTTCTTTATCATCGCGATTAAAATGGATTCATCAAAGCAAGATTTCGGGCCGTGATCCTGCCATCAGCGCGCCTGTTCAAACAGCAAACCCTGAAAACTATGGCGGCAGAGAGTGGCACATAGGTTTCGGTATAAACCTGTTAACTCAATTGCTTCCTGGAAATAGGGATCGTTTTGGGCTAGAACTCATGATGCCTGTAGAACAGCAAAAAAATAACTTGCAAATGAAAACCGACTATCAGGTGATATTTGGTTACCAAAAAACCTTTTGAAATGTCCAATGCCACACAATATTAAAATATAAATAATAAAACCCACCTATTTATTAGTATAGTGTTATTAAATATTGGAAACGTGAAAAGGTAAATTATGAAAAAATCAATTTTAATATTATCTCTGCTTTCGATATGGGGATGTAGTGCACCGGATAACTCCGTTAATACCATGCCAGCCGATATAATTATTAAAAATGGCACCGTATTAACGATGAATGAAGACAAAGAAGTTATTCAAACGGGTGTCGTTATTATCAAAGATAAGAAAATTATTGAGGTCGGCTCAAATGATATATTAGCGGTCTACTCATCTAAAAACATTATCGATGCTGAAGGAGGGATTGTCATGCCCGGTATGATCAATACCCATACGCATGCATCAATGGCTGTATTTAGGAGCTTAGCGGATGATGTGCCAGATCGT
>JABIQN010000018.1 GCA_018699395.1 Gammaproteobacteria bacterium | reverse complement strand
CGGTTTGGTCGTATGGCCACTGATTGGTCTTGATGCCTGCGAGTTCGCGAACAAATGAACGAGTGCCGTCGGCGCCAACAACAAGGTCTGCATCCGGCATTGCTGTAATTTTGGTATCGAAACTGAGCGCTACATTACTGTCGTCGAGAACTCGTAGCAGCGCATCCTGGATGAGCACATTTTCAACGATATATCCTAACTGTGGAACAGCAAATTCGGCCGCATCGAAATACAATGCCGCAGCGCCATTGGGATCATCATGTTCATCCCAAACGCGCATGGCCTGATATGGCGAAACACGCATATCCTTGATAAGCGGCCAAGCTCCGACTGAGTCCAACATTTCGATCGACCCGTTCGCCATGGCAGACACGCGAAGTAAAACTTCATCAGTCGAAGAAAAAACAGGCCGAGAAGCCGCATCGATTACGCTTATTTTCAGTGCCGCAGCATGCCGTCCTTTGGTCAATAAAGCCGCAAACATCAGGCCAGTAATTCCCGCGCCAACAATTGTAATGTTGAGCTGGCCCCTCATCGCAACGGCACGCCACGAGACAAACGCGGTAACTCGCCGGCGAGTCCCATTGTGTGTTTTGCGAACATTGGCCGCACCCCCGGGATCAGATCAAAACCGATCATTCCAATATTGCGCAGCATTCGTAGTCCAGGGCGAGTGCTGCCAAAAAGCCGTACGAGATTATCCGTAAAGTACACCAGCTTTTTCTGATCCGCATGACGCCACCCGGCATAGCGATCGAGAATATTCGAATCGCCTGGGTCGGTAATCCCAGATGGGGATGAGTTATCCGCTATGCAATCACATAGCGCAGCAACATCCCGCATACCGAGGTTAAATCCTTGTGCCGAAACGGGGTGCAATCCATGTGCCGAGTTACCGACCAACACACTTCTCATGGCGGTCAGCCGGATAGCTTTACTCAACATCAACGGATAGGCCACCCGAGCGCCAACGTGCGAGAACTTTCCAAGCCGATATCCAAACTCTTCCTGAATTTCAGCCAGAAACGCATCGTCGCTGAGAGAAAGAACACGATCTGCATCTTCCTCAGAAACTGTCCAGATAAATCCTGCTCGCCCATCTGTCACCGGCAATATCGCCAGTGGCCCTTGCGGCGTAAACCTTTCGAACGCGCGGTTACAAAGTTCTTTCTCCGGTAATAAATTACCAATTACCGCACGTTGGGCGTAGGAGTGTTTTTGCACCGAGATACCCATCATCTCGCGGACGCTGGATTTTGCTCCATCTGCAGCGATCAGCAGCTTGCATGATAATGCACACTCGCCTTTATCGGATGCAATTGTCACAACAGCCTGATCAGGACCGAGCTCGATGCTTTCAATTCGGGCTGGACAGATCATATCGACGTTGCTCGTTGCCAATAATGCAGATTGCAATACCTCGCCCAAGACTCGGTTGATAACGACGTAGCCAAGCGCTTCCAGCCCTGTCTCTTTCGCGTCGATATGCGAAAAACCAAAGCGGCCCTTATCGGATACGTGGATGTTGGAAATAGGCGTAGATGCGGCAATGACGTCATCCCAAAGCTGCATTGCTTCGAACATACGCTGTGTGCTTCGAGACAATGCAGTCGAACGATCGTCAAAACTTGGTTGCTGGCTTTTCTTGCGCGCGATCGCCTCGACAACGGCAACGCGCAACCCAAGCGGAGCGAGCGCCAACGCAAGACTCGTACCGATCATGCCGCCGCCTGCGATGACAATATCGTAGTTGTCGGTCTCGCTGCTCATTGGCTATGTACCGTTCATCAGTGACTCAATTGCATCTGGCTCTTTGGCCAGACCCTTACTCAGGACGTCCGGCCCTTTATTGCATATCGCGACGTCATCCTCGATACGGATACCAATATTACGAAACGCTTTCGGAACTTTACGACTATTTCCGATGTAAATTCCTGGCTCCACTGTCGTAACCATTCCCGCCTCGAGCATTCGCCACTCATTATCGACTTTGTAATCGCCGACATCATGTACATCCATTCCGATCCAATGACCGGTACGGTGCATATAATACGACTGATAGGCTGCAGTCTTGATCAGGCTCGTCAGTGAGCCTTCAAGCAAACCAAGTTTCTTAAGTCCTCTTGTGATCACCCTGACAGCTGCATCATGTGGTTCGTTCCAATGATTGCCCACCACGGTTTTCTCGATTGCCGCTTCCTGCGCCGCAAGTACAATTTCGTACACAGCCAGCTGTTCCGGACTGAACTTTCCATTGACTGGAAATGTCCGCGTAATATCCGAAGCATAGTAGTCGAGCTCGCAACCTGCGTCGATCAATAACAGGTCGCCATCCTTCAGCTCTGCGTCATTCTCAACATAGTGCAGGATGCACGCATTCTGGCCACCGCCAACAATTGGGCTATAGGAGTTCGAAGCATCATTCTGGCGAAACTCGTGAACGAACTCAGCTTCAACTTCGTATTCAAATAATCCTGGCCGAGTCACCCGCATAGCTCGTTTATGTGCCTTAACGGCGACCTTGGCGGACTTGCGCAAAGCCGATATCTCGCCGCGGCTCTTGTAAAGGCGCATATCATGCAGCAGGTGATCGAGTGCAACGAACTCATGTGGCGTCTGCACACCTCGACGCAATCGTGAGCGCAGCATATTGACCCACTCGGCCATGCGCGAATCAAATTCTGAGTACATACCCATCGTGTAGTAGACCCGGCTGCAGGACTCCATAATCCCAGGCAAAATATCATCGAGGTCTTCAATCGGAAAAGCGTCATCCGCACCATATTGATCTACCGCGCCTTCTTGCCCCGCGCGCAAACCATCCCACTGCTCCCGCTTCTGATCCTTCTCGCGACAAAACAATAGGTATTCCCCATTCGCGCGGCCCGGTACCAGCACTGCGACCGCCTCAGGCTCCGCAAATCCCGTCATATAGAAGAAGTCGCTGTCTTGGCGGAAGCGGTATTCGATGTCCCTGCTGCGCGTCCTGACGGACGCTGCGGGCAATATTACGATGCCGCCCCGCCCAACCATGCGCATTAGTTGTCGACGGCGCTTCTTGAATTCTTCGCTATTCATTTCGTCTCACTCTTGGTATTACGGATATCGGTCAGTTCTTCGTAGCACAATTGGGCGGCTACTCGTACGTATTCGACAAGCTCAAAATAGGCCGCATCGTTTTCCTCTTCATCAATTTCCTCATCCAGCTCCACTTGGGTGATTTGCAGCATATCCTTGATGATCTCTGATAGCGGCTCGGAACCCAGCCGCTCTTTCAAAGCGTCACCGTGTTTGGCAGACACCAGACCGTGCAAGAATCCTTCTGACCAATGCGCCAATGCCTCCGCTCTGGCGCCAACGTCGTCCGCATCGCCCGGCAACAGTGGCACGAATTCTGATAGGCGCTCCGATAGCTGCCAAAAAGTCGATTGATACAGAGTATCGAGCTGCTTTTCGCACTCCTTGCGCAATGCATTGCCCTCGTCGACATTCTCGAGGACTTGCAGCAACCAGTCCGGTCCCGCTGGCGCTCCGCCGATCGCCAGCCGACCCGTCAAAAGCCCATGAGTTTGCGCAGCATCCCAACTTGCGCCGCATCGATATAGCGATTCCTCAAGAACATCGTATTCGACTTTTTCATCCATTCGGATACCAACCTTTGCTTTGCCAACAATCCCTTATGATCCCATGGACCGCCCTTTCTGGCCATGTCGGCGTGCTTCTCCATCAAACGACGATTGCTTCTCCAGGGAGGCCTGATTATATTGGCAGCATGGTTGACAATATTAATTCAACATTCGAACGCGAGCTAAAGCGACTTGAGAAGCGTGTCGATGCGCTGGTAAGCGTATGCGATCAACTTCAAGACGAAAATCGCTCTTTGAAGCAACGCCAGGATGTATTGACGACTGAGCGTGCTGGTCTGCTACAGAAAAACGAGCAGGTACGGGCGCGAGTTGAAGCGATGATCGGCCGACTAAAAGCGATGGAGCAAGGCTCTTGATTCACAGTATGGAGTAAGCTGAATGACCGAAAAGAACGCTCAGGTAAGTGTCAGAATTCTGGATAAGGAATACCAGGTCGCTTGCCCTGCAAACGAACGCACCAATTTGCTCGATTCCGCCGAAATACTAAATGACAAAATGCGCGAGATTTACGACAGCGGCAGAATCGTCGGTCTTGATCGCATCGCCGTCATGGCGGCCCTGAATATGGCGAACGATCTGATCCACGCTAGCGCGCGCGATCAGGAGCTCGAGGGCAGTATAAGTGACCGGCTGAAAATAATATCCGACCGTGTTGATCACGTTTTACGTGATACACAGCAACTCGATCTCTAATCAGAGCGTGTTCGAAATACATGAAAATCAGATTGGCGCCTCCTGTGGTGTTCGATACCGACCTAGATCCTCCCGACCCTAATTTTTCATTTCGGGGTCACTGCCTGTCGGTTGCATGTGTGCAAAACCGTTCCGACGGTTAGCCTGTTGTAACCACGGTCGACCCCACCTTTAGCTCCGGTTCGAGAGCAATGGTCTGTGACGGCACAGGCGGGAGGCGCCTCCTTTTTCTGAGCGCATTCATAGCAATTAATTTAATGCATAAAATTCGCAAAAAAGCGTTACTTGCACGACGTAAAATGAACGTCGAAGAGCGCAGTATTGCGTCGCAAATAATCTGCAAAAAACTCACAGATTCGCATAACTTTTTATCGGCAAATCTCATCGCGTGTTACCTGCCAATGCGCGACGAAGTCGACACGCGTTTTATCATCGAGCGAGCGTGGCGCGCAAATAAGCGCATTTTTGTACCAATTATGCGCAACGATGGTGAAATGTTATTCCGCGAAATTAGACCAGATACGACGTTGCATAGAAACAGAATGGCAATCTGGGAACCATTATCAGGAGATTTTATCTCCCCTCGCAAACTGCAATTGGTTGTCACGCCCACGGTCGCGTTTGATAACTTCAATAACCGAATCGGAATGGGCGGCGGCTACTATGATCGATGTTTTTCTTTCCTCAGACACCGACGAAAGTGGTTGACACCTAAACTACTTGGAGTCGCATTCCAATGTCAGCAAGTCGATAAAATATCGCCAAATACTTGGGATGTACGGCTTTATAAGACTTTCAGCGAGTTAAAAAAACGCTAAAATTTCAGCGATTTTTTTTCTGTATAAGAAATTCATATTTGTGCATTAATAAAATCTTCTACAAGCACTAAACGTATAGTTTTAATGTATAAATTTCGATCTTATCGGTCGCAATTTTTTTTTGAAAATATTTTTGTCATTCGACAATTTTTTAATCTAACGAATACTGTAGTAATCCGATAAATACTGTAGGTTGAAATGCAAATTCTTAGCTCATTCGCAAGCCATAAGCTCGCTGGTGTTTTTTGTCTTGTTGTATATACTCAGCTCCGGGTACCCGACACGGAGAAATAGCATGGCTACCAAGAAGAAAACTCGTAAAAAAGCTTCGAAGCGAAAAGTCGTAAAGAAGCGGAAAGTTGTTGCAAAGAAAAAAGCAGCGCCTAAGAAACGCCGCGTAACAAAGAAGAAAGTCGCTAAGAAAAAAGCGAAGAAGAAAGTAGCGAAGAAGAAAGTCGCTAAGAAGAAGGCTAAAAAGAAAGTAGCGAAGAAGAAAGTCGCTAAGAAGAAGG
>JABIQN010000017.1 GCA_018699395.1 Gammaproteobacteria bacterium | reverse complement strand
TGCTCTGGCTGGGTTAGGGCTTGCGCTATCGGGTGGCGGTGATGATGACGAACCGCCTCTTGAGGTGCCGACTGTTTCCCTAGACACGGATACAGGCACAGAGGGTGACGGGATAACGACGACAGGTGTTTTTAGCGTAGGTAATCTCGAAAGCAATGCGACTTGGGAATTTTCTCTTGATGGCGGGTCCAGCTGGACGGCAGGTCAAGGTGATAGTTTTACGATCACCGATGACGGCAGTTATTCGGTTGCCGTAAGGCAGACCAGAGATGGTTCCAATTTTGAGGTGAGCGCGCAGCTGAGCATTACGATCGATACGGTGGCACCTGAGATTTCAGTTGACGATCTGGCTGAGATAGATGAAAACTCTGGCGTAGATCAGGTGGTGATAGCCGCCAATCCGCTTGCGGAAGAGGGTGTGGTATATAGCCTCGCGGATGGCAGCGACGCTGCGTTAAGCATCAATGGCGACACGGGAGCGGTAAGTCTATCCACAGACCCTGACCACGAGACGCAGTCCTCGTACAGTTTTACGATTGTAGCGACCGATATCGCTGGTAATGTCAGCGAGCAAGCGTTGACGCTCGGCATTAACGATCTGGACGAAATTTCACCTAGCATCACCTCTGGTGCTGTTGCTGCAGCAATTGATGAAAACAGCGGTGCTGGTCAGATTGTTTACACGGCCACATCGGATGATACAGATGATACCGGTGCAGTGGGTGGCAGCGTAACCTATAGCCTCGCCGATGGTAGTGACGATGCGGTGAGCATCAATGGTGAGACCGGTGCGGTAAGTCTCTCTACCAATCCAAACCATGAGGCACAGTCCGCCTACACTTTCACGGTAGTCGCGACCGATGCGGCTGGTAACACTGACGAGCAGGCGGTAACGCTAGGTATCAACGATCTTGATGAAGTTGCGCCGAGCATCACCTCCGGCGCGACAGCCAATGCGATAGATGAGAATTCGGGTGCTGGGCAGATTATTTATACCGCGACCTCAAGCGACTCAGCAGATGTGAGTGGCGGAGTAACTTATAGCCTTGCTGATGGTAGCGACGATGCCTTGAGTATTAATGGCGAGACAGGTGCGGTAAGTCTATCCACGAACCCTGATAATGAGACTCAAGATTCTTACGGCTTTACGGTTGTTGCCACAGATGCCGCAGGCAATGCGAGTGATCAAGCTGTGACGCTTGGCATTAACGATCTTGATGAGAGCGCGCCCGTCATCACCTCGGGTGCGACAGCCGTGGCAATTGATGAGAATTCGGGTGCTGGGCAGATTGTTTACACGGCAACCTCAGACGATTCCGCGGATGTGAGCGGGGGTGTTACCTACAGTCTTGCTGCAAGCAGTGACGCTGCTTTGTCCATCGACACTGCCACAGGCGAGGTGACGCTAAGCACCGACCCGGACTTTGAAACGCAAGCACAGTTTAGTTTCACCGTTGTGGCTACTGACGTTGCAGGTAATGCAGGTCAGCAGCCAGTGACGCTAGATATAAACGACCTTGATGAAGTCCCTCCGGTACTCTTGTCTATTGATAGCTCGGTTGCAGATCAGACTGTGACGCTGACCTATGATGAGGCGCTTTCGGAAACGGCGATACCCGACATCGCAGACTTCTCGGTACGGGAGAATACATCGGAACTGACTATTAGTACTGTAGCTATTGTGGGTGATAAGGTCATTTTAAGTCTGGACGAAGCGCCGCCGAGCGGACCACTTCAAGTGACTTACACCGGTGAATTAATACAAGATGTTGCCGGTAATATTGGCCCTCAATTCACTCAAATAATTGTCTCCGATGGTTATCTAAGGGGTGTTGAGATTTACGCTGATGACAATAACGACGGCATCGCTGATCCTGACGAGTTGCTTGAGGGTGTCACCTCAAACGCTGAGGGTGAGATTATACTGGAGGGGGATCTTGCCTCTAGCAATCTTATTATAACGAGTGGTGTAAACGTCGATACTGGTGCTGTAAATGAATTCAGTCTGTCTGCTCCTGCCG
>JABIQN010000016.1 GCA_018699395.1 Gammaproteobacteria bacterium | reverse complement strand
TGGCAGTGGATTCGAATTGATGGTTGATATTGCTGATATAGAAAAAGCGGCCTTGCGCTTAGATGGCGTCAGTATAAGAACGCCATTGCTGCAGAACTTCGACCTCGATCAAGTGGCGGGCGGCAGAGTATTAATAAAACCTGAAAGTCTTCAGGTGACTGGTTCATTTAAGATTCGTGGGGCATACAATCGCCTGAGTCAATTGACGGCTGCCGAGGCGGCTAATGGTGTTGTCGCCTGGTCGTCTGGTAATCACGCGCAGGGCATCGCCGCTGCGGGCGCTATGCTCGACATTCAAACGGCTATTGTCATGCCGAATGATGCTCCCAAGATGAAAGTCGAAAACACACGCCGGCTTGGCGGCGAAATTATTAGTTATGACCGCTACACAGGCGACCGAGAAGCTATAGCGATTGAGCTCGCCAGAGAGCGTGGTGCTGCATTAGTACCGTCTTACGATCATGAGCAGATCATTGCAGGACAGGGAACTGTTGGTCTTGAATTGGCAGAAGATGCAATCGAGATGGAACTACCACCCGATCAAGTGTTGATACCGTGTGGTGGTGGTGGACTGTCATCGGGAAGTGCTTTGGCACTGAAGTCCCGCCTGTCGAATGTTGATGTATTTGCGGTTGAGCCATCAAATTTTGACGATACGGCGCGCTCGTTTGAAGCTGGCGAACGTCAGCGCATCAGCGATGATGCAAGGTCGATCTGCGACGCACTGCAGACGCCAATGCCAGGCAAGATAACCTTTGGTATCAATCAGCGTCAATTGGCAGGTGTTTTGACCGTGACTGATGAAGAGGTAAGAGCAGCTGTACGATTCGCATTCAGGCACTTGAAGATCGTGGTAGAGCCAGGAGGTGCAGTCGCGTTGGCCGCTGTATTGTCCGGAAAGTTGGAAACTGCCAGGAAGACAACCGCTATAGTCATCAGTGGCGGCAATATTGATATGGATTTATTTGCCGAGATTCAGGCGGAGCCGAATTGAGCTCGACGTAGTAGCCGACGGCGGCTTATTTATTGACATGATTGACCTCGATTCTCGCCGGCGTTTTGGCCAGTTATCCAGCCAGCTCGCAATTTTTTCGATTTGCGCAACATCAGGCTTCACCCGCGACGGTTGCATCTCACAAACACCGATTCCTTGTTCAGCAGAGCACACGAAATTTTGTGTATCTCGCAGCACTGCAATAATTGGTATGCCCAGAGAATCAAGGAAGCGCATTAATGTCACGAAGCTCTTGGTTTTTTTGCGCGTACGGTTCGCGACGACTGCAAGCTTTTGATCACGTCTGTCGACCTTGGCAACCAATAGCAAGTCTGTGACACAGCGTGCTGCAGCATGAATATCCATCGATGACGGTAAAACCGGTATCAGAATGTTAGTGGCGTCTCGCGTCAATTTGCGAAGATCGTCATGGTCGATGCCGGCAGGAGAGTCGATGAGCAATATTTCAGTTTCATTTGGTATTTTGGGTTGCCAGTTTCGAGGCGCTTGCATAGGTTCTTTATAAGCCGCGATACCGTGAATCTTGGGAAGATCAGGAGATCGTCGATCCAGCCAGACCATCGATGAGCCTTGTGGGTCGTAGTCCATGATCGACGGAACTAAAACGTGTTTGGCATAGTAGGCCGCTAGATTGGTCACTAGCGTGGACTTACCGCAACCTCCTTTGGTATTCAGGATGACGACTTTATTTAGGTTATCTTGTTGCGCTGTAATCAGCATTGTCCGAATGTCGACCATTGAGGGCAGGATTGCGTTGCGTCAGTTCATATAATACTGGAAATAATGATTTTGGAAAATCAGAACATTTCGCTGGCGCCGGGCGTATCGTCGCTGGGCTTCGAGCGACTCTTAATAAAATCGCCGGTTATCATGTTTTCGTAACTCTGTCCTGGCCCGACCATTGGATAGACGCCCGCGTCTTGGTCGATGATGACCTCTAGGAATGCTGGACCCTTGAAGTCCATGAATGCACGGATCATCGCAGGGATGTCTTCTTTGGAGTCGAGTCGCTTCGCGAACTTGAAGCCATCGGCTTCAGCCGACTTGACGAAGTCCTTTGCATGCAAAGATTTGTCGCTGCCCGACATTCGGCCGTTAAAGTACAGTTTTTGCCACTGCCGCACCATACCGTCGCCGCGGTTGTTGAGAACGATGACTTTAACGGGTTGATTGTAAGTTGTTGCCGTTTCCAGTTCGCCGATATTCATTCGAATACTTGCATCGCCATCGATGTCAATAACCACTTTATCCGGTCTCGCAAATTGAGCACCGATAGCGGCGGGTAGACCGAAGCCCATTGTTCCCATGCTACCGGATGTCAGCCACAGACGAGGTTCGCGAAAATCGAAGTATTGGGCAGCCCACATTTGATGTTGTCCAACGCCCGTTGAAATAATAGCCTCACCTTTAGAATGTTTGTTGATCTCTTCAATAACCGCGTACGGCTGTATAAGGTCACTGTTACGATCGTAATTCATCGCATACTCGCTTTTCAGCGCGGCAATCTCTTCATGCCAAGTTTCGAAAGTCTTATCGAACTTGATACTACGACCGTACTCAAGAATGTCCGTGAGGGCTGCATTTAAGATGCCGACGTGATGCCAGTCAACACGTTTAACCTTGCCAATTTCGGCTGAATCAACGTCGAACTGTGCGATATTTTTGGCGCGCGGCGCGAATCGAGCTGGATTGCCAGCAACACGATCATCGAACCGTGCGCCGATGGCTATCAGAAAATCACAGTCTTCAACGGCATAATTTGCTGACGCTACGCCGTGCATGCCCAGCATATGCAATGCTAACGGGTGATTGGTATCACTTGCGCCCAACGCCATTAGCGTTGTCGTCACGGGCACGCCATATTCTTTTGCGAATTGACGCATGACCTTACTTGCGTTCGCATTAATGACTCCACCACCGGCATAAATCAACGGCCGCTCGGACTTGGAGAGCATCGTATAGAAGCGTTCACAGGCGTCATCCGATAGCTTATTCTCGGTAATGGCCCTCAAGCGTTTTCGATAGCCATGCAGCGGCAGCGTACCGTGGCCTTTGAACGTTCCCGCCCAGTTTTGTATGTCTTTTGGAATATCGATCACCACCGGGCCTGGACGACCTGTCCTTGCCAGATCGAAGGCACTGCGAATTGTCTTCTCCAATTGCGCCGCATCCGTCACTAGAAAAACGTGTTTGGCGACCGCACCCATGATCGCTGTCACCGGAGCTTCCTGGAAAGCGTCTGTTCCGATTGCCACCGTTGGGACCTGACCACAGATGACAACCAGAGGAACAGAATCCGCCATGCTATCTCGCACAGGCGTCACGGTGTTGGTTGCGCCGGGACCTGATGTCACCATCAGTACACCCACTTTACCACTAGCGCGCGCGTAGCCCGCAGCCATAAACCCGGCTCCCTGCTCATTGGCCGGCACGATCAGGGGGATAGCGGCTGAACCGTCAGCACGCTTATTCTTATCGTTGTAACGAAACACTGCATCATAGATAGGTAGAATGGCACCACCGCTGTATCCGAAGATGGTGTCAACCCCTTCATCAGCAAGAACCTGGATGACGGTATCAGCGCCACTCATCGACTTACCGCTCATTGGGTGTGCGTCCAGACTGGCTGTATTCGACTGTTCGTTCATCAGATTGCAAACTTTCGTATAAGTTACGGATTTTCCGCGAGTGTTTACTAATTTTTATTGCATTGCAATACTCGAACAACTGCGACAATATCCGCGGTAATTAGAGACCAAAATGGTTTCATTTGTAATCCTTCATATTGGGCAGGATCTAATATCCATGCGGCACGCAATATCAGTTCTTTTGCAGAACGAAGTCGGCGCTTTGACGCGTATGACAGGCATGTTTTCATCGCGGAGCTACAATATTGAGACGTTGAATGTTGCGCCCACCTACGATCCTAGTGTTTCGCGTGTCACGCTGGTCGTATCCGGTTCTGATGCGGCCATAGCACAGTTGAATGCACTGCTGGCAAAACTCGTCGATGTAGTGAATATTCATGATATGACGCTTGGCGAACATTTTGCACGTGAGCTCGCTATCATCAAGATCAAGTTGGGTGCCGGTGGGTTGACGCGAGTCATGACACTCGTAAAACAGTTCGACGCAGAAATCCTTGATGAAGCGCAGATAAGTTGCACCGTTCAGTTGACCGGTAGGGTCGAAGATATTGATGCGTTCGTCGTTGAAGCGGCCGATATTGGTGAAATCACCGCTGTCGCTCGCAGCGGCACAGTTGCGGTTTCCAAAGGCGAAGTTACGTTGACGTCGTTTGATCGTCAGTACCTTCACGTTGGCTAGCCTGTGTCTGGGCTGAATTTTTCAAATTATCGCCGATTAGTTGTCAAAGTCGGCTCATCGCTCTTGGTCGACGACTTTGGCGAATTGAATCGCACCTGGCTGGACAAGCTGGCGAACGATGTTGCTGATTTATCCAACGATGGGCATGAGGTTCTTATCGTATCGTCTGGCGCCATTGCGATTGGCGGCTTGGTGCTAGGGATCAACAAACAACGGGCGAAACTTCCGGACTTACAAGCCGCTGCAGCTGCCGGGCAAGTGCAGTTAGTCCATGCCTATCAGGAAGCGCTTGATCGTCACGGCATCACGGTAGCTCAGATTCTTCTCACGCCGGATGATACTGAGGATCGACGACGCTTTCTGAATGCACGGCGTACTTTGGGCAAATTGATTGCTTTGTCGGTAGTTCCGGTCATCAACGAAAACGATACCGTTGCGACCGAAGAAATTCGTTATGGCGACAATGACCGATTGGCGGCTCGTGTTGCCCAACTCGTTATGGCGGATGCTTTGATATTACTATCAGACGTTGACGGACTATATACCACTGATCCGCGCAGTAACTCGGATGCGAAACATATCCTGGAAGTCGCCGTCATAAATGATGATATTCTGTCGATGGCCGGAGAGAGTCGTTCTGAAGTCGGCACTGGTGGCATGGCTACAAAAGTACAGGCTGCTGGAATCGCAACGCATGCGGGGTGTATAACGATCATCGCAAGCGGTGTCATTGATAGTCCATTGCGAGCATTGAAAGACGGTGGTCGATGCACTATCTTTAATGCATCAGACACGCCAGCGGCAGCTCGAAAACAGTGGATTGCTGGTGTACTTGATGTCTCAGGTGAGTTGAGTCTTGACGACGGCGCTATTGGGGCACTTCGGGACGGTAGCAGCTTGTTACCGGTCGGCGTCATCGCCGTTGCTGGTGACTTTAGTCGTGGTGACGTCGTCACATTAAAAGCCCTGTCGGGAAAAGTCGTTGGACGAGGCTTAGCAGAGTATTCAAGTGATGAAGCGTCAAGGTTGTCGGGTGTTCAATCCGATCAAATAGAAAACGTTCTCGGCTACCGCGGTCGATCCGTGATGGTTCATCGAGACGAACTGGTGTTGTTCAATAATGATTGATGAATCACTCGATATAGCAAGAGAGATGACGGCGCTTGGAGTGGCCGTTCGATCCGCATTTTCTGAGCTTTCTGCGTGTAGTGGAGCGCTGCGAAATGCGGCGCTAGTAGCCGCCGCCGCCGCGATACGCACGAATGCGGCCAAGATTATAGAAGCAAATAAAGTGGATATGGTTTCAGCCAAGAGCCGAGGCATTACTACGGCGATGCTTGACCGACTGATGTTGGACGAGGAACGAGTGGAGGCGATGGCGACCGGTCTCGACTGCATCAGCGAGTTGCCCGACCCGGTTGGCAAGGTCCTTGCTGAGTGGGAGCGTCCGAATGGCCTCAATATCCAACGTGTTTCAGTGCCACTTGGAGTCATCGGGATAATTTACGAAAGCCGGCCAAACGTGACTGCGGATGCTGCGGCTTTGTGCCTTAAGTCCGGTAACGCTGTAATTCTCCGTGGCGGCTCTGAGAGCTTCGAGTCTAATCACGCAATTTACGCATGCATGAGGGAGGGCCTTCGATCTGCTGGCATTAATGAGAACGCATTGCAGATGGTTGGCACACGTGATCGGGCAGCGGTTGGATTTTTGTTATCCAGCATGGCCGAGTGGATCGATGTTATCGTTCCACGTGGTGGCAAGAGCTTAATTAAAAGAGTGCAGGACGAGGCACGAGTGCCTGTGATCGGCCATCTGGAAGGCATTTGTCATGTCTATCTGCATTCGTCAGCAGAACCATCAATTGCTCGTGATGTGGTATTCAACGCAAAAATGCGCCGCACCGGTATCTGCGGAGCGGCCGAGACAGTGCTGGTTGATGCCGAGGCAGCGGCGAGTCTTCTGCCTGAGGTGTGTAGAACGCTGAGCGAGGCAGGATGCGAAATACGCGCCGACGAGACTGTCGCTGCGATCGTACCTCAGACGATACCCACAATCGAAAGTGACTGGTCGACTGAGTATCTCGAAGCG
Source organism: Gammaproteobacteria bacterium (assembly GCA_018699395.1). Lineage (GTDB taxonomy): Bacteria > Pseudomonadota > Gammaproteobacteria > Steroidobacterales > Woeseiaceae > UBA1847. Next base: position 20,960 of record JABIQN010000016.1, on the reverse strand, counting down.
ATTATCTCAATTCGCGTAGTCGATAACATCGATGCTGCGATTGCTCATATTGCCAAGTATGGTTCGGGCCATACGGAAAGTATCGTTGCAAGTGATGCTGAGGCGGCTGAACATTTTCTTTGCTCGGTTGATAGTGCGATCGTTTTGCATAATGCCTCGACGCAATTTGCTGATGGAGGTGAATTCGGAATGGGTGCCGAGATCGGAATCGCGACAGGGCGTGTACACGCCCGGGGCCCAGTTGGTGCGGAACAATTAACCAGCTATAAATACGTGGTTCGCGGAACGGGCCAGGTACGACCCTAAAGATAGGTCTCGCGCCTCAGTAGGATCTAGCGATCATTGGCGCTGGAGTAAACGGCACCGGAATCGCACGCGATGTGGATCAAGGTAGGCCTTATTATGACGCGCTCATATCGCGAGTATCGTCTGGATTGGAATGGACGTCGGATGTATTGTGTATAGAGCTTGACGAGCTGGTCAGCTATGCTGATTTCCTTCGTATATTCCATTAGTGGCTAATCGAATTTGCGCATGTTCACTTTTCTGTCCGATTTATTTGATAGCCGGGTTCGCCGAAAGAGAGTAAACCAATTTTTATTTGTTGATCGGTGCGCCACCGCGATAATTTCTTATCGCGATATTTTTTCAAGTATCTGAGTTGGTGCGTCAGTGTCGCGATAGTATCCATGGTGTTCGGCCATTTTGTCGAACGCAAGGTTCCGCTCCGCTTCGTGCGCGTACCAATGCATCCGCTCCCAATTCTCTCCAAGAATCTTCCGCAGAGTATCAGTGGCTGGCAAAGTAACTCGAATTCCGAATGTCCTTTCGGTATCGACCAATGATTGAGTAATCAAGTTGTGTTTATGGCAATAATTCATTACTTCTCTCAAGTTCATTATTATTGCTGAGCGAGTATACCGAAAGATTAACACTCCGCCGCCAAACTTGGCCGAGGAGGCCCTTTTTCAGAAATGCCTTTTTCATTTATTGCGGTCTTGCACTAGCAGTCGCATGAATAATTAAAGAGAATACACCAATTGTTTTCATGAGATGCAATGTGGCCGCGGATTCAACTGAAAAAGATCGCGATGAGAAGCGTGCTTATTTCGACACGATGGGCGAGTTCTTTAGTGTCGGCGTGCCGCTGCATGCTGTACGCGCCGGCTATATTCTGCGGGATGCTGATAGCCAGCTTTATGATGCTGTCAGATCCGGCCGATACGCGCACGTGGTTGCTCCCGACCGAAGCGGAAAATCGAGTCTCATTGCTGCAACCGCAGCCCGATTGGAGTCTCAGGGGAGCAAGGTTGCAATTATTGATCTCGAACAGATCGGAGATCGTGATGGTGGGACCGATTCTGGTCGTTGGTACTACAGCGTTGCGTATCGATTATTGAGACAACTTCGAATTCGCTATGAATTACAATCGTGGTGGCAAGACAAGTCTTTTCTGAGTAACCGCCAAAGGCTTTTTGAGTTTTATTCAGAAGTAATTTTATCGAATATCAGTGAGCCAATCGTCATTTTTGTCGACGAAATTCAATGCATTGAGAACTTGCCCCACGCTGACCAGCTTCTAACGAGTTTTCGAGCGGCCCACAATGCGCGTATGACTGATCCGGATTTCTCGAGGTTGAGTTTCGTGCTTCTTGGAGAGTGCGACCCAGTAAGTCTAATGCAAGAAGCGGAATTATCTCCATTCAATATTACCCAGCAAGTTTTACTTAACGATTTTTCACGGAAAGATTTGGAATTATTCGTTACCGAACTCAATTTGGATCATGACGATGCAGCAATCGCACTGGATCGAATCTATTACTGGACAAGCGGGCAGCCATACCTAAGTCAGAAGCTTGCCCGAGCGGTTGCGCGGGAGCCGAGCCCGGATAATATTGAACAGTTGGTCGATCGAATCGCGACCTTGCAACTCGCTGGTCGCGCAGCGTTGCATAGTGAACCTCACATGAGTCACATCCATCGCATCGTCGCGAATGACGGCAAGTTGCGAGAGGGACTGCTTAACCTGTACGGAAAAGTACGCAAGGGTGCTGAGGTTCCTGCTGATCTTGGGTCCGAGTATCAACGTCGACTCATGGCAGTCGGTCTGTTGATCATAGACGATGAGAGTAACCTTCAGGTTCGCAACAAGCTATACGAAATGGTTTTCACAGCGCGATGGGCAAATGAGAATCTATCCGTAGATTTCAAGGTGCCCGTCATCGTAATAGGCGTTTTGCTGTTGCTCGCGATGATTCCGTTTTGGTACACGCAATGGTTACCGAATCCGTACTTGCGAGTACTTGCCTCTGACGAGGTGGAACTTTCAGTGGCCTCAGAGGCATATGAAAACTACCGGTCCTTTCCTGGCCATGCCGACACGGCCGACAACTTATATCGTGGGTTCCTTGAGCGCCGTGCTCGTTCGTCGGATAACGAATCAGAAATTGGGCAGCTCGCATCACTGGTTGTCAAATTACCAGACGGATCGCGTTTTGCCGACGAATTTATCTCCGGTTATTGGGACCGTCAGTCGAGAGCGTCCGTCCAAATCGAGGATCGAGATGCGGCGCTCTTGGCGAAGATTCAGGCATTGGTATTGCCAACCCCTGTTCGGCGTCAGCGAGCGGCGTCACTTGTAGGTGAGGACTACCCCTATCTTGTTGCGACTCTTCCTGCGATGCCAGATGGGCCCACAGCTTTTGATGCCAGTGGCATGGTATTGACGACGTCAGTCGGTGCCGAGATTTCCCAGTTCTCCTATTCGCCAAAAGGAGTGCAGCAACGTGAGACATGGGCGGTGACCGCTCTTGAGGTCAGCCCCCTTGTTCGACGGGTGATAGTCGATCGTGAAGGCTCGGTCAGTCGAATAGGACTCACACTCACTATTAGCCATGCGCAACTGTCTGACTTGCGTGTCAAAGTTATAGCACCTTCCGGTCGTACTGTAGAGGTTGATCCGGGAATGGAGCGAGCCTCAGATAATGACGATATACAGATTACTGTTGAGCAACTTCGTGATCTTTTAGGTGAGTCGCTAAGTGGTACATGGAGTATTAGTGTCCGCGACGAGAGTCTTGGCGTTGCCGGGCAGCTAGTCGGCTGGAACTTGCAACTGAATTCACAGGGCGTGGTTGAGTATTTTCAGCGAGGACTGAATATTCCCGATCCTGTCGAGCGCGAGACTGACAATATCTGGTTTGATTCGTCCGGCCGGTATGCCGTGGCGCGTGCAATGCAGAGTGATAGTGCGCGAGTCTGGGATTTGACATTCGCTGAGCCAATCCGCGCAATCGCATTGCCAGAAAGCGAAATTCTCATTGGACTCGACGCGTCGGCCCATCGATTGATCACGGCGTCCCAAAACACTGTAAATATCTGGGATACAGCGACCGGAGACAAAATTTCGAGTCTGGCAGTTGGCACCATGAGTACGACGGCAATGCTGACGCCTGACCGTTCACATCTGTTCGTCGAGCGCCGCGGAGACGTGGATAGTCGATTCCAACTATGGAGTCTTGATGACGCGATCGCAGTGGCAGAAGTCGTTGTTGCAGGTGTTCCGGCGCTGGTTGCGATTGATGCAACGGGAGGACGTATCGCAGTCGCGGACTTTGATCGTGCGGTTCGCATTTGGGATATGCAAACGACTGAATTACTAGGTCAATTTGACTTGCCAGCACAGCCTGGCTCCATCAGCTTGTCAGCGAACGGTTCGACGATGGGCGTCGTGTACCCCAATGCTGGAGTTTCGCTTTGGAGCGTGGCGAATCCACAGCAACCGATGCTAGAGGAGTTTGGCGCAGGACATTGGCAATTGGCGTTTTCTCCTTCAGGTAACATTGTTGCTGCCGGGCGTCCTGAGACTGGCTTTCAAATATTCAGCAGTACGGATGGATTGTTGGTTGGCCCGCCACTCGGTGTGCGCAGGTATGAGCAGAGCAAGGATTTGCTAGCCTTCAGTCAGGATGAGCAGGTCTTATTAACTGGCAGTACTGCCGGCGAAGCGAGAGTGTGGCGGGTTCCAGTACCCAGCGTTCTCTCCGTTGATGCAACACAGGCTGCGTCACATACGATATGGGGTTTTGCATCTGACCGTCCGATCGTCGCCGCACCGGATGGAGCGTTCCTTGTGATTGGAGATCCGTCCGGACATGTGCATATTGTACCGCCCGATGCCTCGTTAACTGATATTGCTGAAATCAGCGACAATGTTAGTTTTGTTGGGCATACGAGTGAGGTTGTTTTATTGAGTGTTTCGCCAACAGGCTCGATGGCCGCAAGCATCGCGGCGGACAATTCATTGCGATTGTGGAGAACTGATAGCGGCGAGCCCCTTCCGTACGTTGTAAATATCGCGGGAGCGAAAGTCTCACAAATGGCTTTTTCAGGGAACTCTGAATATGTTGCACTCCTGAGTGCAGGTCGTGTCTCAATCGTAGAAATCAGCGATGGAGAAATTGTTGCTGAGTATGATTCGGCCAGTATATTCAGCGGAATGACTTTCGCTGGAGAGAGCGATCTCTACTTAGGCGCAGAGGATGGCACGCTTCAGTTACTAAGTCATGACCCGGATAAGAGATGGGGCATGCAACAGGTGTGGCAGGGACCAGAGGGAATACAACTACTGCGTGCGTCTCCTAGGGAAAACATCCTAATCCTTGTCGACAATAACAATCTGGCGAGTCAGTTCCAGCTCGCCGAGGGACAGATCGGCGCGGCAACCATGCAATTGCCATCAGATGTTCATGAAATAGCCTTCGACTTGAATGGGTCACGTGCGTACTTCAGAACTGCCCGCTGGCTACACCGCGCAAGCTCGTCGAAGTCTGGGTTGAGTTGGCTCGATGCGTTATTTGTGCCGCGTGCACTGCGAGGTGCGGGTATCGTACAGGGCAATGGCATGATGGACGAGGCGCACAAGATTTACCTTCCTGTTGCGAGAAACGGATTTCTAGAGCTACTTGAGCTAAGCTTTGGCGGGTCTGCTGCAAGTGGGTTGTTTGGCAGTCAGGATCAGCTGCTTCACGATTGGCGCGAGAAGCTCATCGCAAGTCCCCCCGAAGAGCCCTAACTAACAGCTCGAGTTTTTCGGCAGAAGCGTCCGCGGGCTGGACCGGTTCGCCGAACATGACCGGAACACGCGTGAATAGTCGGCCTGGTATTGTTCGAATACCACTATTCTTTTGGCGACTGAACCAGCTTCCCCACAATCTACCAAGTGCAACTGGAATAACCGGAACAGCCCGACGTTCAATGATCCTCTCAATGTCGGGTTTGAAGCGTTTGATCTCACCATCATCGGTTAGACCGCCTTCCGGGAAAATACAAATGATATTGCCAGCCGCGAGCTCTGCATCCACTTTCTCGAATGCCTCATTCATCAGGGCGGGATCTTCGCTCTTGGAGGCGATCGGAATAGCCTTTGTGTTGCGAAATATGAAGCTTAAGAAAGGCATCTTGAAGATCTTATAATGCATCACAAACTGTATTGGTCGGGAAACAGAGCCGCCAAGAATTATCGGGTCCATGAAACTAACGTGATTGCAAACGACCACAGCAGGTCCCGTCTTAGGAATGTTCTCGATTCCTGATGGATAAATTCTATAAACGACGTTGATGATTAACCACGTAAGGAAGCGCATAAGAAATTCGGGAAGCAGAGAGTAAATATAAATAGCGACCACAGCATTCAGCGCTGCGATGAAAAGAAAAAGCTCAGGAATTGAAAATCCTAATTTGAAAATGATGATGCTGAAAACTACGGCACCAACCATGAATAGAGCGTTGATAATATTGTTTGCGGCCACGATACGCGAGAGATGCTGTCGACGCGATCGTTTCTGCATTAGCGCATAAAGCGGCACACTGTAAAAACCGCCAAATACCCCAAGCAATGCCAGATCGAGTAATATGCGCCAACTGCCAGAACGACTGATAAAGTCGGTGAAAGATTCGACGGCTGCTCCTGCAGCTTCAGGCTGCGCGAAGTAAAGATCGACGGCAAACACACTCATTCCAATAGAGCCAAGCGGCACAAGACCGAGCTCAATTCGGTGATCGGACATTCTTTCACATAGCAGTGCTCCGAGTCCGACACCCACCGCGAATGCGACCAAAAAACTTGTAATAACAGATTCATTACCATTGATAATATCTGCGGTATAGGCTGGCATCTGGATGGTCATCACTGAACCAAAAAACCAAAACCAAGAAATACCGAGTATCGATATAAATACGCTTTTTTCTTCACGGGCGAATCTGATGATTTTCCAGGTTTCCTGCCAGGCATTAAAATTAATTTTAAGGCTTGGATCCACGGCTTCTGTAATGGGTACTTGGCGGCTCGCCAAGTACCCGATGGAAGATACTGCAACAAGAACAAAGGCCAGCATGGTTTGTCGATCAGATTCGAAATCAACTGTCTCGACGCCGATTATTAAACCGACAATAATTGCAATATAGGTTCCTGCCTCAACAAGTGCGTTACCTCCGACCAGCTCATCCGTATGTAATTTCTGTGGGAGATATGCGTATTTGACGGGCCCGAAAAGTGCCGACTGACAGCCCATTAGAAACAATACGAACAGCAGCAATGAATACTGCCGAGTTAAAAGCGCTATAGCCGCAAAAGACATCAAGCCAACTTCCAGTAATTTGATGCGCCGCATCAATATGGACTTTTCATACTTGTCTGCGAACTGTCCAGCTGTCGCTGAGAATAGAAAGAATGGGAGGGTGAACAAAAAGGCAGCGACATTCGCCAGAATCGTGTGATCCATACCTAGGATCGCAATTCCCTGAAATGTGATTAGGGTTACAAGTCCATTGCGAAAAATGTTGTCGTTAAGTGCGCCCAGGAATTGGGTCGAGAAAAATGGTAAAAAACGGCGCTGAACAAGCAGTGAGAACTGACTGGTATTCGACAATACTTCATCCTCATAGATTAACGACGCGTCACTATAGCGCGAATATCATGCAATAATAATGAATCGCAGAACTTGGAATAAGAATGCAAATTGAAACACTTATCGATTTCAGGAACGTATTAGGCGAAGGACCTCAATGGGATACCAGAACTCAACGTCTATATTGGATCGATAGTTTTGAGAAACGAATATATAGAACAACCGCTGATGGTCGTGAGCTTAAAGTTTGGGAGGTACCAGAACTAATTGGTTCCATTTGCCTCACTAAGCAAGGAAACGCGCTAGTAGCGGGCCAAACTGGTTTGTTTGAGTTTGATTTTGAGAGCGAGCAAACTGAACTCCTCTTTGCTCCTCAAGATATGAAGCAAAATCAAAGATTTAATGACGGTAAGGTTGATCGCAATGGAAATTTTTTCTTTGGCGGCATGGATATGACAGAGAAAGCCGGTCTTGGCAGAGTCTACCGGTGCGACAAAGAAAAATGCGTACAAGAGTTAGATGTGGGTTTTGTTGTGTTTAACGGTCCATGCTGGTCACCCGACGGCAAAATTTTTTATGCATCGGATTCAGGCGCAGGCAAAATTTGGCGCTACGATCATGACCCTATAACTGGCACCCTTAAGAGCAAGGTTGTCATTACCTCAACTGATGAGCCTTTGAATGGTAGTTTTGATGGGTGCACGGTAGACGATGAGGGGTGTTTATGGAGTGCCCGTATTTTTGGCGGCAGGGTAGAGCGCTATTCCCCAGATGGAGCGTTGATACAAAGCATCGATATGCCAATTAGGAGGCCCACAAGCGTTGCCTTTGGAGGGCCGGATCTGGATATTTTGTATGTGACATCCATGGGTGCCCAGCTTTCACCAGATCATTCAAAAGACAACCATCAGAGTGGAGCATTGTTTGCCATTACTGGTCTTGGCGTGCGTGGAATTGAAGAAAAACGTTACGCTTCATAAGTGGGAGAGACTCCAAATTGCTTGATTGTTATAAGGCCTCGTAAACTTTCTGAACAATATTGATATCTTTTGTTGTCGACTACGCGGATATGCCGTCGACAAATAACCCACTATTGCCATCTATGCTACTGAGCTTTTCGCGTCATCCCACATGCGACAAATTTTTGCATAATTTTGTGCCATGCTATTGACTGCTCCAGTATCCGTAACTCTTCCTTGCATCCAATTTCGGGCAACGTCACCAAATATTGTCCTACCAACGGAAAAGCCCTTAACCAGGTCGTGTTGTGCAGCTAATTGAAAGCTTTTAAGCAGCTCCTCTGCTGGAGCATCTACGCCCAACACGACAATGCCTCTAGTGTAGGGATCATTCTTGTTAATTGTATCGCAAGCCAATTGCCAGGCACGAGGTGTCTTAAACGGTTCAAGCTTCCACCAGTCTGGAAAGACCCCCAAATCATAAAACCGCTGAATTAATTTTGTTGTCGTCATGCCATCAACTTCGCCAACTTTAGATGGAATAATCTCTAGTAAAAACTCCAATCTGTTGTGCCTTGCAGCCTCAAACAGACGTTTTATAGATCGCTCCTGGCTAGACCAGGTTGCTTCATCATCTTCGGGGTGACAAAAACAAAGAACTTTAACGACATGTTGCAGTGGCCATTCACTAAGTCGTTCAAATTCCGACCCAAGTTCTGAATCCAGTTCAAGTGGCCGAGAGTCTGGCCATTCGGTTGGTCTGCCAATCCATAAATCTTGTCCTGCTGCCTGGTATAGAGCCTTTTGCCCCAGACGACCATCGCACAGAATCCCATAACCAGAACGGCCTTTTTGCACGCTTAAAACGGCCTGAAGACAAAGTTGCTTGAATGCATCAATTTTCTTGATAGTCGCACCCGGCATTTCTTCAAACTGCAACCTATGATCAAAGGCAAACGCGCGGATCTCAGGCCACTTACCTTTTCGGTTGGTCGACCAATGAATTTGCTCAAGTTCAGCATCCTTCCTTAACGCAGGATTTTTTATACCTCGTTTTAGAAAGAACTGTAGTTCCTCCCAGCTAGGATAGGCTGGCGTACAGCCGTGTCGGCTCACCGCAAAAGCGCCACAGGCGTTTGCATATTTGAGTGTGGTTGGCCAATCTTCCCCATCTAGCCAACCTTTAAGTAACCCAGACATAAACCCATCACCCGCACCCAGCACATTAAAGACTTCGATTGGGAAGCCTGGACCACTTTGTCCGTCATTCAGGCAATCTGGAATCTTGTCTGTAAGTGCAACTGCTCCCTCAGCACCTCTTTTGCATACAAGCGTTGCATCACTCACGGCCCTGACAGCTCTTAATGCAGTCACAGTGTTTGTACTTCCACCGGCTATGTGAAATTCTTCTTCCGTACCCACAATCAAGTCAAAAAGGTGCAGGTTTTGTTGGAGCTTTTTAGTAACTCTATCCGATGGAATAAAACGATTTTCCCCGTCCCCATGACCTGCAAGCCCCCAAAGGTTCGGCCGATAATCGATATCCAATGCCGTCTGAGCATCCGTTTCTTTAGCTATTTTGAGCGCCTTTAAAACTGCTGCTTCTGTTTTTGGATTACTTAAATGTGTGCCTGTAGCAGTAACGCATCGTGCACTGGCAACAAACTCCGGGTTGATGTCTTGCTCACACAAGGCCATATCAGCACAGTCAGTCCGATAGAAAATAAGTGGAAACTGACCTTGGTCGCGAATACCCAAAACCACAAGCGCTGTTAGCCTTTCTGGGTCCACTACAATGCCATTTGTATCAACCCCTTCGTCTTTAAGCGTTTCACAAATAAACCGCCCCATATGCTCATCGCCAACTCGTGTTATTAAGGCAGACTTCAAGCCAAGCCGCGCAGAGCCTGCCGCAATGTTAGTTGGTGACCCCCCTATATACTTTTGGAAGCTCCCCATGTCCTCCAGACGGCCTCCGACCTGTGCGCCATATAAATCAACTCCTGAGCGACCAATGGTAATTACATCTAGTTTTTTCATTTTCTATCTTTTAAAAGTTAGAGTTTTGGAGATACAAACAGAATTTCCCCATATGCGATGTGTTGATCCGCTTTCTCGTTTCAATCAGTTCCTTACTAAAAGACGTCATTTTTTCAGAATCAGAATTTTGCGGCACTCATCACCAGAGATTGGCAAAATACAATGGTCAAAAACCTGAAACCCAAAATGACTAAGCTCTGCTTCGCGAATAAAAGGTGAGTACTTACCAAAACTCGCAACTGGGCCTCACTCTTTGTTTGTAATACACAAAAGTGTGCACTCATTCTTAGCGTTGATGAGTATTAAGATATTCACGCAATATCTTATCTATTTTCTGATCCCATATTTGCGCAGCAATTGCCTTGAACTCACTGACTAAATCGGGAACTTCATTCACCCACTTTGGAAACACAGTGCGCTCCTTCAGCAATTCATCAATGAAGTAAGATAGATTGTTTTCCGATTCTGCCCGCACTTTTATCGCGACTGACAAAAAGGGGTCTGAGATCTCTTTTTGATCTGCATCTCCACCTAACTTAAACATATGCGTGAGCCAGGCTGCTACGACGATAGTTAAACCGTCCCTTGGTATACCAACCTTGAATGCATCATATAGGGGATCAAGCAATCTATGGCGTATCTTCTGCGATCCATCAGTCGAAATTTGTGCTGTGCGATGCCCGATAGCTGTATTCACCAGCCGATTAACCGTCTCGTTTACATAGTCCTCAGGCTCAATCCCACTAACCTGTGGCAGGTTAGGTAGAACTTCTTCCATGATTAAAGTTCTGCCAAATTCGCGAAAAGTCTCATTATCGAGAACATCGGACATATATTTGAAGTTTGAGAGATGACCTAAGTGGGCAAGAGCTGTCTGCATACCATTAACAGCCCGCATTTTAACTAACTCATAATCGTGCACATTATTCGTGATGAGCGCACCCACCTCATGCCAGGCAGGCAATTGCGCGCGTTTATCATCTTCAATAACCCACATACGATAAGGCTCGCCAACTACTAACGCGGCATCTGAAACACCGGCCCAAGACTGAAATTCCGATATATCCTGCTCTCGCGTTGCGGGCACAATTCGATCCACCATCGTGCTTAAAAAAATCACCTCATTAGCGATGCGTGGAACAAGATTAGGACATACCTGCTCAGCCAATTTCAAAACACAGTTTTTCAGAGTATTGCCGTTGGCTGGCACATTGTCACAACTGATAAAGGTGGGCGGAACCTGACCTAACTCCAAACGCATTTGAATGACTTCAAGCACAAAACCCGGTACTGACAAAGGATAGCGCGGGTGCTCAATATCATGAACAATATCAGGATGACCCTCTTGCAAAATGCCAGTGGAAGGAGCATGACAATAGCCCTTTTCCGTGACAGTCATTGAAACAATTCTGATCTCCGGCGCGACAACTGCCCCTAATATTTTCCGCACAGATTGGCGGCGTATTGGTTCATTCAGATGAGATACACTCATCCCCCCCAACAATCCGCCTATCAATCTGGTTTGATGCTCATCACCGAAACGAAGCTGCCGACAATAAAGTCCTTCCTGCGGTGCCAGAACAGCACCGATATCCGGCGCCCTCAAATTGATACCGAGTACCCCCCACGCTCCAAACTGATGCTGGAGCGCATCTTCGTGAAAATCCATCAAATGAGTACGATGAAAAGCACCACTGCCAAGATGCGCTATACCTGGAGAAAGGTTCCCGCGATCATATTGCGGCCGCTGCACACTCTCAGGCAAACAAATGATATTTTTCGAATTTAATATCAGCGTATCAATTGGATTTTCTTGACTATCGACGCCGTATTCTTGCCCTGAGTTAGATATACTAATTATATTGCACCCATTACTTTCTGCTCTAAATCGATAATCGTACCGGTCTGCAGTCCCGACATATCGCTTAACAGGTAGACCGCGAGATTTGCGACTTCAGAGACATCAAGCAGTCGTCCAAGAGGTAGTTGCGACGTAATATCTTCGACCCAGCCCTTCCCCTTACCAAGCTTATTCGCCTGCATGTCCTGTTCAGCAGGTGTGGCAGCCCACCCCATTGCAATGGCGTTTGCACGTATCTTATCTTGTAAATGCGCATTTGCTGCATTCTTTGTTAAAGTGCTAATCGCTGCTTTTGACCCCGCGTACATCGCAACCTCGGGGAGGCCACAATAGGTGTGCATCGAAGAGATATTTACAATTGACCCGGCCCGACCAACATCTAGGGCATGACGAATAAAAGCTTGCATCAGAAAAAAGGGCGCACGCGCATTGATGGCAAAGAGTCGATCCCAATCTTCCAGCTTGCCATCCAGAAATGAGCCACGCGTGGTTATACCAGCAGCATTCACCAAGCCGTCCACACTTCCCATCTCCTGGCATGCGAAATCAAAAACTGTATTTGCCGCACCCTCATTGGCGAGGTCAGCACTAAAAAAAGCTGTCTTCGAACTGTCAGTGGAAAGCTGATTGACTGCAACCTGGCCTTTAGCTTCATCTCTGCCGATGATCACAAGATGCTGAGCACCCAAATTACAACACGCTCTTGCAATTGCAAAGCCCACTCCTTGCGAACCTCCTGTGATTAATATGCGCTTATTTTTCAGTGAAAGATTGGTCATACTTCCCCTATGCTTTATTAATTTTTAATATTTTTATAATTATTTATATAAATAATTATTTATGAAATTATAATTTCATTTCACTATCTGCGATGCTTTGTCACTCATGATGGAGAATTATGAGTGGAATTACCGTAACGAAAAAATAATTTTTAGTCGTTTCTCTCGGGCATGGACCGTACGTGCAGGTCTCTTTGTGGGAATGGGATACTAATTTCATTTTCGTTTAACGCCCTATAGATCGCACAGTTGAGTTCGTGAGTTACACGTCCGCGATCAACGGGCTGTGCGATCCAACCCAATAATTCGAAATTAAGACTTGAGTCGCCGAACGTCCTGAATCGCACGCGTGGTTCAGGGGTATCCAGTATCTCGGGGTGTTTTTCAGCGATTGCACTCAAAACTGCAATGACTTGCTCAAGGTCGCTGCCATAAGCAACGCCAATGGCAGCCCGAATACGATGCTGTGCTGGCGGCCCGCCAGCCTCGTTGATGATTTTACCGTTTCCAATGATGCCGTTTGGCACGGTGATTTCGACATCATCCTGCGTCAGGATTCGAGTACTACGAAGACCAATATCTGTGACGAGACCACGTTCGCCCGTATCCAGAATAATAAAATCGCCGGCCTTATACGGCGAGTCCATTATTATAGAGACGCCAGCGAACAGATTCGACAAAGTGTCTTTAGCCGCGAAACTGAGCGCTAAGCCAACGATTCCGGCGGACGCTAGCCAAGCGGTAACATCGATGTTCCAGGCGAGAAAAAGAAAGTAAATAGCCAGTGCAAACACAACAATTTTCATCACGTTGTGCAGTAGTGCCAGCATTCCGGTCTGGACGATCTTGCGATCTTGGGTTTTGGAAAAAACACTGACGACCAGGCCCATCAAACTCATGAACGTGCTGTACCAAACGAAAATCGCGAGTGTTTTCAGAATACCGACAGTAATAAAGGTTGGGATATCGGGAAGGTCGAGTCGGCGCGTGCCAAGAGACAGTCCGAGCAGCACGAATGACATAAAAATGGGTTTGTGTACGAGGCTGACCAACTGGTCGTCAAAATCGTTTGTTGAGCGGCGCGCGAAGCGACTAATGATTCCAGAAATAATCCAGTCTGCGATCTTACCAATGACGATAAAGGCTGTGGCGATAATGCTCGCCTGCAGATAGACGTTGGGTCCGATGAGTTCGGCGAGCTGCTGAATCTGTGCGATGAGCTCAGTCAGAGTCATAACAATTGGTTAGGGTCATTTTCGTTATTTGACGAGCCATTAATTGCTACTGTTGTCTGGCATGCCAAATATCCGGGGCTCCGTAGCTTCATCTGGTGCGCGGATCGTGCCCTGTACGTTCATGCCTGGTTGGGTAGGCAGCTGGCTCGTCTGCATTGTGAGAATTTGCACGAATGTATTCGCAATATCCGGAGCGATATTGGGCGAGCTAGCAAAAATACGTTCTGGTGTTATGCTAATCGAATCGTAGAATGCGGCGTTCGCTTTTCGGTCCATCGTCACACCAGTACCCTCAAGAGAAACGCCGGCAAAAAGTCCGCGGCTACGAGAATAGGAATACACTTCAGACTGGAACTCGATGTCCGTCGAGGCTCCAGTATGCCGTCCGATTGGACCGGCCGCGATGGAGGCATCTGCACCTAAAGTAAGCCTCCCATTTTCAATGCCATCTACGCCTTTGCGCGTCTTAAACACTAAAATAATGTCGGTCGATTGTGCGCCAATCTGCCAGCCAACGCTGCCGCCTGTAAGTGTGACGAACGCCGGATTACTCCAGGAATTATCGTCCTGACGAATAACGATTATTCCTTTGCCACGTCGGGCGCCTAATCCGAAGGCAGCTTTGACGACATTCGGAATGACGGCGACGGCATAGGCGCGGGAAAGCAGTGCCTGCGGTACCGTTTTTTCTGGAATTCGAAGTAGCTGCTCAAGGACATCAGCGGAGTCCCCAACGCGCTTTTCTTCGCGGGTTGCGGCTTCTGTAGTGCTGTTCAGTAGCAGTGCGAAAAGCGCCACTGCGGCGAGGGTAGGGTTAGTTTTCATTATGATTTCGATATCTAATTCGCTCTGGAGTTCAATAATACGTCAGCATAGCGGTTCAGGCACTATCAATGTCGAGAATTGGCGGTAACAAGAATGAAATCACTGTCCCGCTCCTTCCTTAAGGATTACCCCACCAATCATAACCTTGGGCTAAAACTAACATTCTTTATCGATGAATTGTCCAATAACTGATGGAATGTAGACCCACTATTGAAAGGGCCAATTTCTTATGCAAGTCCGGTACAATTACAGTAATTGATAAATGGGTGAATAATGCCGCTTAATTACGACAAGCTTATGGCGACGGAAGTCGTCGACCTTCCTCTGCGCTACGATGATTCCGGTGCCATTCTTTATGCGCTGAGCGTGGGAATGGGGTTGGACCCACTTGACCTGAAAGAATTGCCTTATGTCTACGAACAGGGAAAAATCTTTAAGACGGTGCCAACATTCGCGACCGTTTTGGTGCCCGATATGTTCCCGCCCGGACTTGGCTGGGATTTTAGCCAGGTGCTGCATTCAGAACAGCGCATGCAATTGCATCGTCCGTTGCCATCAAAAGCCGATCTTTTAATCAACAAAAGAGTCTCTGACGTATTTGATTGGGGGCCACGCAAAGGTGCGTTATTCCTATTCGAGGCAGAGGGGCGACTGGCGAGCGATGATACCGTGCTGTTTACTCTTGGCTGCACCGTTATGGCTCGGGGCGATGGCGGATTCGGCGGACCGAACGGTAAAGGACCACGGCCGCATCGTGCTCCACGACGCGATCCGGATTTGAGCTGCGATCTATCAACGCGCGAGGATCAAGCCTTGCTATTCCGGCTGACCGGCGATCGCAATCCTCTGCATGCAGATCCCAGAGAAGCTGTGAAAGCTGGCTTCGATAGACCAATTTTGCATGGTATGTGCAGCTATGGGATTGCGTGTCGCGCAATCCTTAAGACTATTTGCGATTACGACTACACTCTGATCAAGAGCTTTGATGCTCGCTTTACTTCTCCTGTCGTACCGGGCGATGTCATCACAACCGATATGTGGAAAGATGGAAACGTCGTTTCTTTTCGATGTACGGTAAAAGAGCGAGATACGATCGTTCTGCGGAACGGTAAATGCATCCTAGCGAGTTGAGTGAGTAAAATTGCTGCCAATAATCATTGGGAGCCTTAATTCAGACAGGAAAAATTCAGAGGATATTTAAAATGAAAGTTGCTTTTATCGGTCTTGGTGTCATGGGGTATCCAATGGCAGCCTATCTTGCGAAAAATAATTATGAGGTTACGGTGTATAACCGAACCGCATCCAAGGCCGCAGCTTGGTGTTCAGAGAATAAGGGACAGTCGGCATCAACGCCTGCAGCTGCGGCTCGAGATGCTGAGATCGTTTTCTCCTGCGTGGGCAATGATAATGACGTTCACGATGTACTGCTCGGTAGCGACGGTGTCCTTAGCTCGATTGCAGAAGGTTCGGTTATCGTCGATCACACTACTGCGTCAGCGACCATCGCTCGTGAAGTTGCGGGTACGGCGGAGTCCAAGGGCGTTGATTTTCTTGATGCACCGTTATCTGGCGGCCAGGCGGGTGCCGAAAATGGACAGCTGTCGGTTATGGTCGGTGGTGACGCTGCTACTTTTGAGCGCGCGGCTCCTGTCATGGACTCCTACTCCAAAGCGATCACATTGATTGGTCCGGTCGGGTCGGGACAACTTGCGAAGATGGTCAACCAGATTTGTATTGCGGGAGTAGTGCAGGGATTGGCTGAAGGCCTGCATTTTGCGAAGAAGGCAGGTTTGGATCGCGCGATGGTCGCTGAGGCAATTTCAGGAGGTGCCGCGGGATCGTGGCAAATGTCAAATCGCTGGCAAACAATGATAAATGATGAATTCGATTTTGGTTTCGCGGTTGATTGGATGCGTAAAGACCTGGCTATCGCGATCGATGAGGCGACCAGAAATGGAGCCACATTGGAGCTCACGAAATTGGTTGATATATTTTTTGGCGAGGTGCAAGATCTTGGTGGCCAGCGTTGGGACACATCAGCTCTGATAGCTCGGCTAAAATAGACAAAATACAAATTACAGGGGCGGCCTTCTTGGCCTGAGACTCGTACTGAGAACCCTTAGAACCTGATCCGGGTAATACCGGCGTAGGAAGTGAATTATGAACATAAAGACCCATTGGTGGCCCTTGGCCGCACTCCTTATCGGTTCGCAGTCGTTAGCCGCGGATAATATTCTGGATGAGATCATCGTCACTGCCGATTTTCGTGGTCGCCCTGTGACAGAAATTCCATCAAGCGTGACGGTCATGGATGCCAAATTCATTAAAGAGACAGCTGTTCAGCATTTTGAAGAGCTTGTGAATCTGGTGCCAAATCTGAACTGGTCCGGCGATGGAAACCGGGCGCGGTATTTCCAGATAAGGGGTGTAGGAGAAACGTCACAATATGAGGGTGCACCGAATCCGTCGATCGGTTTCCTCATAGATGATATCGACTTTAGTGGCATCGGCACCATTGCCACATTGTTCGACATGCAGTCGATCGAGGTATTGCGAGGGCCTCAAGGCAGTCGTTATGGCGCGAATGCGCTTGGTGGTCTTATCTATATGCGTTCGATTGAGCCATCAGCCGAACAGAGCGGCCGAGTTCAGATTGGTGTTGCCGGAGACAATGCATTTTCGGTGGGAGCGGCATTCGGCGGAGCGCTCAACGAAAGTGCCTCTACAACGTTCAGACTCAGC
Organism: Gammaproteobacteria bacterium; assembly: GCA_018699395.1. Lineage (GTDB taxonomy): Bacteria > Pseudomonadota > Gammaproteobacteria > Steroidobacterales > Woeseiaceae > UBA1847. Next base: position 3,611 of record JABIQN010000016.1, on the reverse strand, counting down.
GCTCATAAGCATGAAAGCGACGGCTTCAGGAGCAATACTTATCTGAATTCTAATGATACAAACGGCCGGGATGAATCCACGATTCGCGCCCGATTGCGGTTTTCGAAGAGTGCTGATTTCGAGGCTAACATTGCTGTAATGTATTCCAATATCGACAATGGCTATGACGCTTTTGCTCTCGATAACAGTTACATAATGTTGTCTGATAAACCCGGCAGGGATGCTCAGGAGAGCATCGGTACATCTGTGCGCTTGGATTGGAATGCATTTGGAAGAGGCTCTCTAACGTCGATTACGGCCGCTGCAAATTCTGACATCAATTTCAACTATGACGCAGATTGGGGAAATGACGATAGTTGGGGTCCTATCACCTACGACTATGAAACGTTTAATGACCGTAAGCGTCATACGCTCAGTCAGGAGTTTCGTTATGCGACGCAGCATTGGTTATTTGGTGTGTACGCGCTTAGCTTGACTGATGAGCTTGCGACGTTGAATTTGGGAAATTACTACGACCCGCTTTATGATTATTTGAGTACTCTGGATTACGCGTTTGACAGTGGCTATAAGGCAACGAACATGTCTTTGTTTGGGCAATACAATAACGAGATTAATAGTGACACGCAGATCTCTGCTGGTCTGAGGATCGAACGGCGATCGACGGAATATCGAGATACTGAGGACTTGACGGCGGACCCATCGGAGATTTTGTGGGGCGGCGAGATAGGTATTGTTCATGATTTCACTGATTCGGTCGCTACATTTGCTAGTCTATCCAAGGGCTATAAGGCCAGTGGGTTCAATCTTGGTATGGTGCCAGATAACATTCGATTTTACGGCAACGAGGCGCTTTGGATGGTAGAAATTGGCATCAAGACCGCCCTCCTAAATCAGTCACTATTTCTGAATGCATCGGTGTTTCATCAATGGCGAGTCGACCAGCAAGTGCGTACGTCTTTTCAGCTGACCCCGGGCGATCCAACAACGTTTGATTTCGCCACGCTGAATGTCGACGAGTCGCGAATGCTCGGCGTAGAGGCCGAATTGAGTTGGGCGCTGCATCGAGACTGGGAGTTATACGTAAATCTTGGCTTGCTTGATGGCACGTTCAAGAAGATACCGCCGAATCTGGGTATCGATCCGTTGTTGGGCCGTGAGCAGGCTCATGCGCCAGCCTATACTTTGGCAGGTGGTATAGCGTATCGCTCCGAGAGTGGAATGTTTGCAAGAGTTGATGTAACGGCTAAAGACGAATTCTACTTTTCGGCAAGTCATGACCAGAAATCGAATTCCTACGGATTAGTGAATACCCGGATCGGATATGAAAATGAGAATTGGCTCGTATCGTTATGGGGTCGAAACTTATTCGACAGGGAATACGCTGTGCGAGGTTTCTTCTTTGGGAATGAGCCACCAGATTTCCCAGACACCCTTTATACGCGCTTCGGTGACCCACGACAGTTTGGCTTAACGATTGAAATGAAGTTCTAAGATACGAGTAGTAAATGACTGCCTTCGCTGAAATTATCGACCAGGCACGGGCGCAATCACTGCCTGAGTTAGTCGCGGTCGTTGCGGCAGCTCTCTATCTTGCATTCGCCATCCGCGAGAAGATCGTGTGCTGGTTTTTTGCGGCCATCAGTACGGCCATCTACATCTGGTTATTTATCGAAGCCAAGCTATATATGGAATCGATACTCAATGTCTTCTACTTGGTGATGGCAGGATACGGCTGGTATCAGTGGAACGTTGGCCGCACCGACACCAGTAATAAGCCGGTCGTGACGTGGCCATTAAAAATTCATGCTCAGGCGATTTCCTGCATAGTGCTCTTGGGCCTTGCGAACGGCTTTTTACTCTACATCTATAGCGATGCAGCGTTTCCATTTATAGATTCACTCACGACTTGGTTCGCGATTTGGGCTACTTACCTGATCGCTCAGAAGGTATTAGAAAACTGGTGGTACTGGCTTCTGATCGATCTGGCATCGATATTCATCTACTGGTCCCGTGATCTGAAATTGACCAGTGTCCTATTTGTACTCTATTTCATCATGATTCCTATTGGCCTGTTCAGCTGGACCAAATCTATGCATAAGCAGTCGCGGTGACACAAACTCCAGAGCAAGTGCTTGCGGATATTCCTGGATGGGACGGTGCGACGCTATCAGAATTATCAGGTGGCCTTACCAATCGCACTTGGCGGGTAACAAAGGGCAAAAAGAGCGGTGTACTCAAGATTGACGACGAGCCACGCGAAGCTCCGTTCAACTCTCGTTATGATGAAGCCTATGTGCAGAACATGGCGCACAAGGCAGGCCTGGCAACACAAGTGATACTTGTGGACAGCGGTCTATACTTCACTGAATTCGTGGAAGGGGTTGTCTGGACTGGAGACTGCGTGGGCAAAGTAAACAATCTCGAAATGATTGCAGCTGCACTAAAACGATTGCATGCCTTACCGCTAACAGGTCGAGTATTCGACGCGAGCGTTGCCGCCAAGCGATACGTTGATAACCTCAAAGGGCTTGAGCCTGACGTCGCCGAGAAGTGCGTTGAGATTGCCGCCAGAATGCGATCGCCCCTGAATGTATGCTGTTGTCACAATGATCTTGTTGCGGCCAACCTTATTACGACACCCGAACTCATGTTTCTGGACTGGGAATATTCATCGGATAACGACCCGTTCTTTGATCTTGCAACCATTGTTGAGCATCACGAATTAAATGATCAACAGGTCACCGTATTTCTCGATGCGTATATGGACGACGACGGGCAACGCTGGCGAGCCCACCTTGAACAACAACGCACACTCTATCTTGCGCTTCTCTGTCTTTGGATGGGGTCGAGATCTGACAGCGATCCTGCGGAACTCGACAGTGTTGCTTTGCGTTTCGCTACCAGCTGTTCCTGAGTTCGCGTAGCTTCACGAACACGCTTCGTTCGTCCGGTTTGTCGCCGATTTCTGGAAAGTCTGCTGCGAGCTTGGAGATGAGCGACGAACTGCCCAGGCGAAAAAATACGTTAACTTCTTTTTCTTGCTGCAGAGTCGTTATCAGAGCGTCGTCTGGATCCTGATTCTTGTACTGCTCTAACATGCTTGCCGCGATGGCATTGTCGGGTTCGCGGTCTAGGGTAAATGCAAGATTGTTGATCATGTAGTCGTGGCCAGGGTATATGCGAGTGTCATTACCCAATATCTCTAGCTGTTGCTCGAATGTGTCAAACAGTTGATTGGGGTGGCCACCGTTGTGGCAATTTCCAGCTCCAGCATTGAATAGTGTGTCGCCACTGAACAAGCTAGGATGATTCGTTTGCGACAATAGGCAAATGTGGCTCATGGTATGTCCAGGAGTATCTAGACACTCCAGCTCCACTGACTTTCCAACCTTGATGATGTCGCCAGCCCCGACGCCACGATCCATATTCGGAATCCTGTCATGCGCCAATTCATGCGCTATTACTTTTGCGCCGGTCGCATTAACGACGCCCTTGTTGCCACCAATATGGTCTGCGTGCTCATGGGTATTCAGAATCTGTGTAATTTGCCAACCGCGTTCAGTAGCGATGTTGAGGCACGTCCTGTAGTCGAGAGGATCGATCGCAAGTGC
>JABIQN010000015.1 GCA_018699395.1 Gammaproteobacteria bacterium | reverse complement strand
CATGGGCGAAAACTCCGATATTTCGATATAAGTTAAGGTCTGTCATTTCTCTGCTTCTGCCCTGTTAGTTGTTTCCTGGTACCAACCATCAATTACTGACATGCCGTTAGGTGCTCTCATGGCGTTCTAGCAGCGAGAGCCCGGCAATAAATCGAGGTGGACGCACGTAATTCCTTACCGGTCCTTAATACACTTCCTGGCAGCAGCTATGGCGCTGCGAATCAGGTAGGACGGGCTTTCGGGCGCGGATAATAACAGTGCAGGGCGGCCTAAACCAGTCCCAATGTCTACACCACCCAATGAGTTATGCTAATCATTCGAAAAATCAATATAAACAGTAGGTTAACGTATTGAATTCAGCGACGAAGAATCGCAATCCAGCGCGCGATATTGAGTAGGCTCATCAATGACGCCGAAACGTAGGTCAATGCAGCAGCAGTTAGCAGTCTGCGGGCATGAGGACGGTCAGCTGGTTTGAGGGTATTGAGTTTGTCCAGAAGAGGCAGCGCTCGATTGAAGCTGGCGTCAAATTCGGTCGGTAAAGTAAGGCCGTGCACGATCACCGAACTGCCAAGCGTCATGAATCCCGCGAGGATGGTGATGATGCCTAGGGCTGGAACCCGAGTTAGCAGGCCTATAAAGGGCGATATCACCAGTAATCCAGCGCCGATTTTCTCGATTTTACTCATTACTTTTACGAGACGCGTACGCCATCTGAGCGGTGCGTAACCGTGGTGATCCTGCAATGCGTGGCCAACCTCGTGAGCTGCGACCGTAATTGCCGTTAATGATTGTCCATCGTGCTTATTTCGAGTCAGTCGAACAGCCTTCGCGATTGGATCGTAATGGTCACCAGACTCCGTTGATTCTACGACCACGGATTGCAAGCCGTTAAAATCTAACAGGTGTCGCGCGATGCTAGCACCGGTTCCCGCGTAGCGATCCGCTGGCTGACTGTACTTTGCGAGTACACGATTCACCCATATCCCAGGACCAAGAATCAGTGCAATTGCAACTATAATAATGATGAGGTACGCCATCAATCTATCGTACCGGCAATATTGCAAAAGGTCTTCCATAGAACGGTCTTACTTATACAGTAATAAGCTATAAGGCCAGCATGGCCGCCGTCTCAGTACCGGCGATCGCTTTCTTTTGGCCTATGTAAGCCTTACGTAAAGGGTGTGCCGCAGAAGATAGAATAATTCATTAAATACTTAATATATATTTTAATTATTATCAATAAATTATTGATATATATCAATATAATATTTTTTAAGTAGGCTTTTCAATATTGGCTTATGATAATTAATTTCGATGGATGAAGTAATGGGCGGAGTGACCATCCTTGGCTCGATAACTGCAGGCATGCAGCTAAAAATGAATATGCGTCATGCGGTGCAATATCAAGTTTACCTCGACACTGAGAGGTGCTTTCTGGCAGTCAATCTGGAGGATAGGTGGAGAGCCCCACCCATATCCTCGAATTACTTGATGGCATTAAACTCGATCGAAGCAGTTATAAGGCTTTCTTGCGCTATGTTTTGCCGGATATTGCTGCTGCGTAGTCCATCACCGCCTGCCAAACACGCAGGATGTTTCCGTTGAGTATCTTCTGGATGTCATCTTCGCTATAGCCGCGATCCAGTAGCCCCTGAATAAGCGTCGGATACGCTGAGACGTCTTTTAGGCCGATCGGCAATGAGTCGCCGACGCCGTCATAGTCCGAGCCGATTCCGACGTGGTCAATGCTGGTAAGCGCTACTACATGATCGAAATGGTCGAGGACATTATCGAGCGATGAATACGGAAACCTCCCGTGATCTATTTCGTAAATGGCCGGAAATTCTTTACGTACTTCGGATTCTGATAACTCAGGATGCTCTGCGGTAAATAGCGCGTTAGCTTCGCGTCGAGCCGCCGAATACTCTTGCGCTTCGGCGGTAATGAAGCCTGAGCCAAAGTTGATCTGTATTACACCGCCGTTTTCAGCCAGCGCGATAATCATCTCGTCACTCATGTTCCGCTCGAAGCCCGGCGTGAAATGCCTGGCTGACGAATGTGATGCTATTGCGGGTGCATTCGTAATTTCCATAACCTCCCAAAAGGCGTCGTCGGATACATGGCTAATATCGACCATGATGCCAACGCGATTCATCTCGGCTACCACTTCAGCGCCAAAGTCGCTCAGTCCATTCCATTGGCGGTTTAAGTCATAGGAGGAATCAGATATGTGGTTTGAGAGGCCATGCGTCAGGGTTATATAGCGAATACCACGATCATGAAAGTGCTGCAAATTGGCCAGATCGCCCTCGATCGGCGAGCCATTCTCCATTCCGAGCGGCATTGAAATAATACCGATCTCAAATTGATTCCTGACGTCTGCTGGAGATCGAGCAATTGCGAATTTATCAGGCCACTGTTGAGTGAATCCTTCGACCATATCGATTAATTCTTCAGCAACCTCTCGTGATTGACCTTCAGCCTCCAGTGTAGATGGTGTGTAGATGGACATGAACGGTGCATTCAGCCCGCCGGATATCGCTCTAGGATAGTCGAAGTCGCCGTCATCAGTGGCCTCGGAGATGTCAGCCATTGAATTCACAAGTCGATACGGCACATCGACGTGTGTATCGACAATGATACTGTTCAACGCAATCGCATTTGCATCAGGAATGGCTGCCTTAGCTTCAGGTTCCGTCGTTTGGCTGCATGCAGAAATAAATATTACCAATATCACGACAGCCGCGGTACTCAGGTTTCTATGGGTCATTTTAGGGGTACTGCGCTAGTGGGGAGGATCGAAGATTGTAACAATACGAAGGCTAACATGCAGGAGCAATACGATGAGCGACAACAACCCACCGGCAGACCATTTAGATTGGAAGTTCGCGCTGGCTGGGTTGCCAGTGAGCGAGATTAACATGGGCGGCACCTACACCCAGATTGCGAACCCAGCGAGCAGCGGCATCAAGTGTGACCCAGGTTCGAACTTTGCCTTTTCGTGTTTCTGCAGTGATGGGGCCATTGGGCGTTTTCGCCTCGATGTGAAATCTAGCGCCACTGGCGATAATGTTGATGTCCTTTATCGCGCCGGCCGCGACCATTGCTTTCAACATGCGTTCATCCATTAGGATTTCCCGGGAAGAAGTCGTTTTGTTCCGGAATTGATATGCCACTGTCGTCACAGTGTCGGCGAATCAGCATTTCAATCATATTGGCCACGCTACGGTGCTCACGAGCAGCCGCTTCGCGTACTGCATCCTTCAGCCCCGGCTCTATTCGCAGGTTCAAGGTCGATACTTTGGTTTTTGCCATGCGTTACATTGTATAGTAAAAATAATTATAATGTAACGTATAGTGCATTTTTTCGATTCCACATCGATAATTTGACCCACATAGACACGTTCCCTAAGCTCTATCGATGCAAAAACACCCTTGGCAGACACCGGGAATGCTTCTGATTTTGATGTCAGTCGCTATGCCGGTCGCATTCAGCACCTGGTCAGCACTGCTTAATAATTTTGTTATTGAGCGCGCTGGATTTACAGGCGTCGAAATTGGCATCCTGCAAAGCCTTCGCGAGGTGCCGGGCTTTCTAGCCTTTACGACTGTATTCGTGCTGCTCGTCATCAAGGAGCAGGTGTTCGCCGTTATCGCGCTTGCAATCCTAGGGACTGGCGTCGCTTTAGCAGGTCTCTTTCCGAGTGTAATAGGCCTTTATTGCACAACTGTTCTCATGTCGGCTGGATTTCATTATTTCGAAGTGGTTAAGCAGTCGCTATCGCTGCAATGGCTCTCCAAGGAAGAAGCACCGCAGGCGCTGGGAAAGCTCATCTCTGTGGGTGCTATCACGTCACTTGTTGTTTATGCAGTCTTGTGGGGAATGCTGGAGTTACTCTCTCTTGACTACGTGTGGATATTCTTATTGGCCGGCGGATTGTGTTGTTGTCTGGCAGTCTTCATGTGGTTTGGGTTCCCGGAATTTCGTGCCAAGCATGAGCAAAGCAGTGCACTGATTTTGCGAAAACGCTACTGGCTGTATTATGCACTGACTTTTTTCTCCGGCGCACGGCGACAGATATTTACGGTTTTTGCGGCGTTTCTGATGGTTGAGAAGTTTGGCTATTCGGCATCGCAGGTTGCGCTGCTATTCCTAATCAACTACGCGTTCAATTGGTTGTTTGCAGAAAGAATTGGCGGACTGATCGGCCGAATTGGCGAGCGAAGAGCGCTAACAATTGAATACGTCGGCTTGATTATAGTCTTCAGCTCTTATGCCTATGTCGAAAATCCTTATATAGGTGCAGGCCTGTACGTCGTGGATCATATGTTTTTCGCACTGGCAATTGCGCTCAGCACGTATTTCCAGAAAATCGCGAGTCCTGGTGATATAGCCAGCAGCGCTGGTGTGTCATTCACAATTAACCACATCGCTGCTGTCATTGTGCCGGCGGCTTTAGGATTGGTCTGGATAGTTTCACCGACCGCTGTGTTCCTGATTGGAGCTGGTTTCGCTGTCTGCTCATTAGTTCTATCGCAAAACATTCCCTCTCTTCCAGAGAAGGGCAATGAGGTTAATTGGGGGTATGTGGGTAAAGTGTCCAAGGTCGATGCCACCTAGGTAGCTTTTCTAATAGTCGATATATCTTTAGTCAGGGCAGCAACAAGGCCCGCAATTAAGACAAGGAAGGCTGGCATGGAGGAGGTGATTTGTGTGTTTTTTGGCACCAGCACCGTTGATTCGATCAGGCTAACATTGTTAATAATTGTTCTTGATGAGGTAAAGACCTAGAAAGCCGAACAACTCTAGAGTAGAGCGAGTTAGAATCCAGCGCATCGACAATGCACTTTTGTGGAGTGAGATGTATTGAAAAGCATGCTGTTGGAGAGCATCAATATTGGCCGGGCCGAAGTGATCAGCCATAAGTGCAAGACGCATGAGACTGGTATCTGTAAGGTTCCGGTCAATCAATCCGCCTATCTCGATGGTACAGGTGTCCGAGGCGACACGATCGTTGATTTGGAAAATCATGGCGGGGCCGATCAGGCGGTTTACGCTTACAGTGCCGATGACTACGACTGGTGGGCGAACGAAACCGGACGCGACTATCCACCTGGATTATTTGGAGAAAACTTGACGATTCGCGGACTGCCTTCAGGTATGAATGTTGGTGACCGCCTCCTAATAGGCGAGGTGATTCTTGAGGCAACAGCACCGCGTATTCCGTGCAAGACATTTACCACTCGCATGCAGGATGCTGGATTCGGGCTGGTGTTTCGGAAGGCAGAGCGCCCAGGCGTCTATTTTCGAGTATTAAACAGCGGTACAGTATCGTTCGGCGATACCATCACTTTTATCGCTGATGGTAGCGGTGCGGCTTCAATATTGGATTTGTTTAGGTTTTACTATGCGTTAAAGCACGACGCAGATGAGTTGCGCCGTTTCTTGGAAGCGCCCCTTACAATTCGTTTTCGTAAAAAAATCGAGAGTAAGTTGGAGTCGATGGCTATTGCCTCAGACTGATTCTATTTTCGCCAGCAATATATTTCCAGTCGCTGGGCGATTCCGCGCCTACAACGTTTTGTCGTATCCTCCCAGCTTCTGATTAATGGCTCTTTATAGTACTTCAAATCAAGGGCCATTAGATGACGCTTAGAGCTAGATCCGATGTTACTATTCTGATGTGCATAACATACTTCCTTTTGCCGGTGTCATTCTTGCCTTGTTTGCCGCAGGCTGCGTCGCTGTAGTCGCCTGGGAAATAACGAAAGAGGCGTCACGTGAGAGCGAGCTGGACGACGATTAGAGTTTAACGCTGACTCTCTCGCGGCTGACTGCGGTTTTTTTTGAGGAAGGAACCGGGCGAGACGCTATACTTCGGTTTCCTGTGGGATGACGTGGAGCTGGAGTGTCCGAAGACCTAAAGTGTTATCGATGCGGTGAATCAATTGCCATGTTGTCCTTGCCCTTATCGCGACGTGATCAATGCCCACAATGCAGCGTGGATATGCACGTCTGCAAGATGTGTTGCCATTTCGACTCGCGCATTACACGGCAATGCAGTGAGGACGGCGCTGAGGATGTAAGTGAGAAGGAGCGGCCGAATTTCTGCGATTGGTTTGTGCCCAGCGGTGATGCATTTGATCCAAATCGAAAATCGGAAGCAGATGCCACGATGGTTGCGCTCAATGCACTCTTTGGAGATTCGAATGAGAATTGATCGCCGTCGATTGCCAGGTTACGCAAGTGCTGCGGTTGCTGTAGCTCAGCTACTTGGCTGCAGTAGAGGCAGACTCGAGACCGCGCCTACTCCTCGCAGGGAATTATGGCTGACTGCCTTGTCGAGCAAAAGCTTCCGACAAAATAAAACCCACTATGAGAGGCCAAGCAAATGACTGACAAAGTACTCGTGGTCTTATCGGGCGGACAGGATTCGACTACCTGCCTTTACTGGGCTATCAATCGATTTGGTATTGGCAGCGTCAGCAGCGTGACATTTGATTATGGACAAAGACATAGAATCGAACTCGAATGCGCGCGGCAGGTTGCCGATTTTGCCAATGTGCCGAATGCGATATTGCCTATCGACACATTCGCAGCCTTGGGCGGTAATGCGCTGACTGATTCCGGTATTGAAGTCGCGTCTAGCGTCGAGGATGACACTGGGCTACCGAACACCTTTGTTCCTGGACGTAACTTGATATTTCTAACGTTCGCAGCAGCTTATGCATACCAGCGCGACATTGGTCATATCGTCACGGGCGTGGCGCAAACCGATTATAGCGGCTATCCAGATTGCCGCGAGGAAACGATGACTGCACTCCAGTCGGCGATACGCTTCGGAATGGAATCGGAACTCACAATTCATGCGCCATTAATGAATTTTTCTAAAAAACAAACGGTTGAACTGGCGCTCGATCTTGCTGCATTGCCGGCGATGGCGTTGACGCACACTTGTTACAATGGTGTTCGGCCACCGTGTGGGTCATGTCCCGCGTGTGAGTTGCGCATCAAAGGATTTCGTGAAGCGGGTGTCGTGGACCCCTTAACGCTCTGACGATGGCGTACTCGGCCAAGGGAATTTATTATACACTGCAAGTTGAAGGTGCTCATTCGAGTCACTATCAATTATTGCAAGTAAAAACCACTCTGGAATTTTAGCGTACATACTCACACAGACTTAGGTATAGACTGAATATGGATCACCGAATTGGACGCATCGGCTTTGCGTTATTGGCGGGGGTAGTAGTCGCCGTTTCATCTTTTAAGTGGATCACGAACCCTGAGGGACGTGAGGAGCGGGTGCTACAAGTTGCTGCCGTCGAGTCATCTCGAGTGCATATCAGAGAGCTTGTCAGTGCCGAGTCATTAGAGATCGTCGACCCGCTATCACCTAATCGCAAAGTGGGTAAGGTTTATATCTACCCTGAGGGAAGTGCATGGTCCGTATCCGGGTTTTATCGACGCAATGAAGATGATGCCTGGCATCCTTACCTGATGAGCCTCACAGGAGGTCATGACTTAGCCTTACTTAAGCTAGAAGACAAGGCGTTCACCGAACGGGCCAAAAAGGACCCAGTACTCAAGCTTAGCCCTTGAGTTAAGAGTCCAGTGTTGCCGGGATGACACTGGAAATCTTCAGCGAAACTGGCCTGCAGGCAGAAAGTCATCGGTAATCAAGCGGCCAGTGGAGAACCATACGTCTTGCATTTTGGCGGAACAATGCATCAGACAATGCAGCAGCTTTAGATAGCGGACGAGCCTTGGCGAAAGCTTTGATATAGAATCCGCAACCAATGCTTGACCTATGTAGAGGGTATGTCGTGGCAGTGAAAAGTGATATCGAGATTGCTCAGGCGGCGAACATCCGTCCTATCCAGGAAATAGCAGAAAAGCTGAATATCCCACCTGAGGCGTTGATTCCTTATGGCCACGACAAGGCCAAAATCAGTGCCGATTTCATCAAGTCGAAGGCCAGCGCAAAAACCGGCAAGCTGATTCTCGTTACGGCGGTGTCTCCGACACCAGCTGGCGAGGGCAAAACGACTACGACAGTTGGGTTGGGCGATGGCTTGAACTTCATCGGCAAGAAGGCCGTAATGTGCTTGCGCGAACCAAGTCTGGGTCCGTGCTTTGGTATGAAGGGCGGTGCAGCTGGTGGCGGCTATGCTCAGGTCGTTCCGATGACTGATATTAATCTGCACTTTACAGGCGATTTTCACGCTATCGGCGCGGCAAATAACCTACTTGCTGCTCTGATCGAAAATCATATGCACTGGCTGAACGAACTCAACATTGACCCGCGTCGAGTGACCTGGCGGCGCGTTGTTGATATGAATGATCGTACTCTCAGGAGCGTTACATTGGGCCTTGGCGGTTATCATAATGGCGTGGTTCGCGAGACGGGATTTGATATCACGGTAGCGTCTGAAGTAATGGCTATCTTCTGTCTTGCGACCGATCTTACCGATCTTGAAAACCGACTGGGTAATATCGTTCTCGGTTACACCCGCGAAGATGAGCCAGTTACGGTTCGACAGCTTAATGCACACGGTGCAATGACCGCGTTGTTGCGGGACGCGTTTCAACCGAATCTCGTTCAGACAATGGAGAATAATCCAGCGCTCATGCATGGCGGACCATTTGCCAATATCGCGCATGGCTGTAATTCAGTTATTGCGACAACAGCAGCTATGAAGCTTGCCGATTATGTCGTGACTGAAGCCGGCTTTGGCGCTGATCTGGGCGCTGAAAAATTCTTCAACATCAAGTGCCGTAAAGCAGGCCTGTCACCAGATGCTGTGGTACTTGTTGCTACGATTAAGGCGCTAAAGATGCAGGGTGGAGTGGCGAAGCAGGATCTCGGAAATGAGAATGTTCATGCACTGAGGAGTGGCTGCAAGAACCTCGAGCGTCATATTCGCAACCTTGGTAAGTTTGGCGTTCCTGTTACGGTGGCGATAAATCATTTTACAGCTGATACCGATGCAGAAGTTAAAGTTATTGAGGACTTTTGTGAGAAATATCACGTCAAAGCAATCAAGTGCACCCACTGGGCGAATGGTGGTAAAGGCGCAAGCGAAATGGCGGAACATGTTGTTGAGCTTTGCGAAAGCGGTAATGCGCAATTTCGTACCTTATATGACGACGATATGCCCCTCTGGAACAAAGCAGCAACCATTGCCAAAGAAATTTACGGAGCTGACGACATTATCGCGGATAAAAAAGTCCGGGATCAATTTGCCAGGCTCGAAAGAGAAGGTTTCGCAAAATATCCAATCTGTATGGCGAAAACGCAATACAGCTTCTCGACGGATCCAAATCTGTTGGGCGCACCAGATGGACATGTGGTTCCTATTCGTGAGATCCGTCTCGCTGCCGGCGCCGAGTTTGTGGTCGTCGTTTGCGGTACAATTATGACGCTGCCAGGTTTACCGCGTGTTCCAGCTGCCAATGCCATTTACGTAAACGAAGAAGGACGGATTGAAGGCTTGTTTTGATCGGAGCCTAGTTTTTCAAAAGTCTGCCCGGAAACACGAAATACTCCTGGACGCGGTCCGAGAGTTGGCCGCATTACGGCAACACGTGAATTTCATGCTTTTGTTGGATCGCTTGGGTATAACCAAGTATTAGGCGAGCATTAATTGTGAATGGAGTAGAGATACATTGAGCTGTCTATAGGCTTAGTCGTCGCTGACTCTTCGTCTGTTTTTTTTCAAAGCGCCTCGACGCGTTTTTGAATCGATATGCTTTTGCTTCGCCTTTCGACTCGGCTTGGTCTTGATGCGCCGCTTCGGTTCGCGGGTCGCACCGACTAACAGTTCTGTCAGCCGATTCAATGCCGCCCGCCGATTTCGGTCCTGACTTCGATAGGCTTGAGATTTAATAACGATAATCCCATCGTCGGTGATGCGATGATCCGATAGATTTCGCAGCTTCTTTTTTATATGAGCAGGAATTGCGTCGCAATTAAACGCATCGAAGCGCAGGTGAATGGCAGTCGCTACTTTGTTAACATTTTGCCCGCCAGCACCCTGTGAACAAACGGCAGTCATACCAATCTCAGACATCGGTATTCGAATATTGCCCGGAATCTCGAGATTGTTCACGTTGCCTCCAATGTGTGAGAATATCCGTTCATAATCCCTATCGGCAGCGCTAATGCAAGTGCGGAATCTTAGTATCCTCGTCGTATGTCAGTTGATATCGACATCGGGAATGTCCGTTATGGTCATACTGGGCGGGATAATAGGATCCGCGCTGTCGACCAATAAGGCATTCGCGACCCTGCCGTTATCGATGATGGTTATTACCATTGCAGCGACCACGATTCCAGCAACGATGCTCATGAAAAAAGTCGGGCGCCGCAAAGGTTTCGCGCTGTCATCAGCATCAGCGGCGGTTGCTTTGGTACTTGCTACGCTTGCGCTTAAAGAATCCAGCTTCCTGATTTTCAATATTGCCGCAATGATATTCGGTATCAACATGGCATTCACTCAGCAGTATCGATACGCCGCCGCGGAGAGCGTCGAATCACGCTACGTGCCACGTGCGATTTCGTTGGTACTGATCGGCTCCATTGGTGCGGCGTTTGTCGGCAAGGAGCTCGCGACGCGTGGCCAATACTGGATCGCCGATATCCAATACGCCGGTACAATGATCTTACTGTCAATGATGTTTGTCATCCAGGCGATATTGTTTTTCGCTATGGCGCCTGCGAAAGATTATGTCGATCCAGGTGAACCCCAATCAGAACGGTCGGTCGGCGAGATTATCCGCCAACCGGTTTTCATTGTGGCCGTAATGGGTGCGACGGCTGGAGTGGGATTAATGACATTAATTATGACGGCGACGCCGCTCAGTATGCATATCAACAATGGCTACTCCTTGGAGCAAACCGCGGATGTTATTCAGGTGCATATGCTCGGTATGTATGTGCCGTCATTATTTGCGGGATTTTTGATTGAAAAGTTCGGCGTGCTTCGGATCATGTTTATTGGTGCATTAGGGCTCATAACGACATCATTTATTGGCCTTCAGGGCCATACTGTGATGCATTATTGGTGGGCGCTACTGCTACTCGGTATTGGCTGGAATTTCCTGTTTGTTGGTGGCACAACAATGCTGACCTACACCTACAGTATGGCGGAGCGATTTCGAGCGCAGGCTGTCAATGAATTTTTGGTTTTCGGCGCCTCCGCGAGCGCATCGTTATTAGCTGGAACAGTTATGTATTTCTTTGGTTGGGAAAAGCTGATGTTAATACCCATTCCGCTGTTGATGATTCTTTGCATTGTGCTCATTAAAGTTCGCAGCAATCCGCTCTTAAGCCAGCAAGGTCACAGCAATGGCAGATAGTGGTGCAGCTTCGCAGGCTGCTTGGAAATGCAGTAGAACGTGATGTCGCATACCGGGAATTAGCCAGTGTCCGAACTGTTGCATCACCGCCAGAGGACACCAGTACTTGCACTCCATGTTGAATCAACTGTGCAGCTAGGAGCGAGGAACAAGCACTGCGGTCATCGCCACAAGTGCGGCGAGGAGGGTCGTTCGAGAAATTATTGTACGAAGTGATCGAAACCATTCTAGCGATTAACGTCGCGAATTTATCGGTTCAAATGTAGGCTAAATCGCAAGAGGTAAGGGATGGATTCTACAGTCCGGGAAAATCAGTATAGGTTGGTTCAGATATCGTGCTTCTTCCCCACCTCAGAAAGATCGATGGCTGCGCCGCAGGATCAATATTCAGGTTATCGAGATTCCTATCGACGTGCGGCAGCGCCATAAGTCGCTTATCCATAACCCTAAACCAAAGCCACGGACAATAGGCCAGCATGTACATACCGAGATATCCATTGGGAAGCTGCGGCAGATTCTCGAAGTGACGCAAGGATTGGTAGCGGCGTAATGGATGCGTATGATGATCGGAGTGGCGTTCGAGATGAAATAATATCAAATTGCTAAAGATGTGATTACTGTTCCATGAGTGATGCGGCTGACATCGTTCAAGCTTACCGTCGCTACCTCTCTTCCTCAGTAGCCCATAGTGCTGAATGTAGTTGGCACTGGTGAGCTGCCAGTAGGCGAAGCAATTGTGGATTAGCAGAAATGGTAGAACGGCCCAACCGAGGATCAGCAGCAATGCGAGGCTGAGGCTTGCAGTCAATGTATAGGACTGCAGAATCTGGTTCCTGACACTCCAAGCGGACATGCCGCGACTTTCGAGCCGTTCCTTTTCGATCGCCCACGCGCAAACAAAGGCGCCGGGAATTTCTCTCATGGCAAACTTGTAGATGCTTTCGCCCATTCGCGAGCTGGCGGGATCTTTCGCTGTGGCAACGTATTTATGGTGCCCCCGATTGTGCTCAATACTGAAGTGGCCATAGGCCGGCACTAATAGAACAAGGCGGGCCAGCTGTTTTTCAAATTTAGAGTTCTTATG